>ONKG01000050.1 GCA_900318375.1 uncultured Lachnospiraceae bacterium | reverse complement strand
TTGTGCCAAAAATGTAAACAGGGTGGGCGAAAAGCGGCAATGCCTGTTTGCGACCATCTGCAGTTACTGTTTTTCAAGGTTCCCTGGAGCCGTTTTTTTGCCCAGGTCTTTTCATAGATCACTTGACGCTACCTTTTTTCATTTGAGGAATTATTATCAAACAAAAAAAGTCGCTTCAAAAGCGACTTACCGGCTTCTGCTGCAGTGTATAATAAAGCCATAAGAATTATTTCCGGAAAGATCCCGAAGAAGTAAAATGAAAACGGAGGCAAAACAATGACTGGATATACAAATACATTCCCGGACACAGCAAATACGAATAGAACAGGAGGCACAGACAGGGGCACCGGCCGTATGTGGACAGACGGGATCATGGGCGTCCTGACAGGTGATATGCTGGGCAATCCTGTGCAGTTCATGAGCCGCTCCTCTGTTAAGAAAAGGGGACTGGTCAAGGGAATGGAGGCAGGCGGAGCTTTTCATATGCCTGCGGGCAGCTGGACTGACGACGGCAGCATGACTCTGTGCATCCTTGACAGCCTGATCGAAAAAAGATGTCTGGATTACGACGACATCATGGAGAAATTCATCCGCTGGGACCGGGACGGTGCCTATACCCCCTTCGGCAAAGCCTATGACCAGGGGATCACCTGTATGGATGCCATCGACAATTATGCGAAGACACACAAATGGACCAGCTGCGGCAGGACCGGGGAGCACGCCAATGGAAACGGCGGGCTGATGCGGGTCATGCCTGTATGTCTCTATGCCGCGATCAAAGAGGCAGACGGTACTTTTACCGAGAAAGAGGCGGTCCAGGCAGTGCATAACAGTACACTCCTGACCCATAACCATCTCCGCGCCTGTACTGCTTCAGGAATCTATTATTTTATGTGCAAAGAGATCCTGAAGCTGAGAGGGTTCCTGACTGATACGGATCCGGCAGCAGGCAGCGCCGTTGCACAGACACATTCCCATACAATCCGCGAGGCCCTGCAGCGCGGAATGGATGCCGCTGTCGATTTCTATACGAAAAACAACCTTGATGATGAGCTGTCCTCTTACAGCAGGCTGAAAGATCTGAATCATTTTGCCGCAGTATCCTCTGAGAAGATCCGGAGCTCCGGCTATGTCGTCCATACACTGGAGTCCGTTGTCTGGAACCTGATCACGACTTCCTCCCTGGAGGACGCTCTTCTTCAGGCTGTCAACCTCGGGGATGATGCTGATACTGTCGGCGCGATCGCCGGCGGACTCGCGGGACTCTACTACGGGTATGACAGTGTTCCGGCAGCATGGAAAGATGCCATGCAAAAGCGCGCCTGGCTGGAAGACATGTGCCGGGAGGCTGCCATGACACGATTCTGACCGGCAGAAAGATTCCCCTCTCTGATCCAGACCCGGACTCTGATCATTCCGGAAAAGAAAACTATTTCAGAAAGGCAAACCATTTCAGAAAGACAAACCATTTCAGAAAGACAAACCATTTCAGAAAGACAAACCACTTCAGAAAGACAAACCATTTCTTCCTGCGCAAAAAGAAACCCTCCTGTGCCATAAAAACACAGGAGGGTTTAGTGTTATACGATCTATATCGGTCAAAGAAGAACCGTCTGTCATAGAATGGAATCAGATTACTGAGCCTTCTTGACAGCAGCAGCCAGTCTGGAGACCTTGCGGGCAGCGGTGTTCTTATGAAGAACGCCCTTGGAAGCGGCCTTATCGATGATGGACTTAGCACTCTCAAATGCTGCTGCAGCTGCAGCTGCATCGTTAGCTTCTACTGCAAGGCGGACCTTCTTGACAGCGGTCTTGACACCGGACTTGACGGCTTTGTTCTTTGCAGCTCTCTTCTGGCTGGTGATGATTCTCTTCTTGGCAGATTTAATGTTTGCCATTTTATTTCCTCCGAAATTAAACTATTCTCAAACAAAAGTGTGTTTCTGATACCGTTGGCCGCAGACTGCCAATTATGTCCGCAGCTTATTTCCGCCGGATCTGTGCAACTGTGCAGCCGCGCAAACAGTTACCTGATCTTCAGGAATACAGACAGAAGGATACACGGGACTTCTGCCAAAACATACCTATGCATCATACAAAAATGCGCTATTAGTGTCAATGTTCAGATTGTATTTTTTTTCGTACTTTCTGCTCTTTTCTAGTTGCTTTTCCTTTTAGTCAATAGATCTTTTCTACCGGCCCATTTTCTTCAGTTTTTTCTGCCGAATCCTTTTCTACAGAATCTTTTCCAACATATACATCATATACATTTTCTGCAGAATCACTTGAAATATTGATCCGCAGTTTCTGCTGCTTCTGCCAGACTGATTCCTTTTGCCCGCGCGATCCGGGCAAGGTCCTCGAACTCGTACTTGTCACGTCTCGTTCCCCATCCGCAAGCTGTTTTTCGGCGAATCTCACCGTCCGCCGTATCGCGGGCTTCAATCTCACGTCTCAAGGTATATCGATTACAGACATTCTCTCTCACACCCAGTGTCGTTGTGTGCAGGAAAATGGTCCGCAGGATCTCATCGCGCAGGGATTCGCGGCACATACAGGTCAAAAGGAAACCGGGACGGCTCTTTTTCATCGTGACCGGGATTGTGAAGACATCCACAGCTCCCGCCGCCAGAATCTCCTCCATGGCAAAGCCCAGCGCCTCGGGTGTTATGTCATCGAGGTTGCATGTCAGTTCAAGAATCGTCTCTCCGGAATCCGGCGTCTCGCCGAGCAGTGCCCTCACACAGTTGGCCTGCGGGAAGTCCTTTTTACCGCAGCCAAGACCGATCTTCTGTACTTTCATCTGGGGAAGCGTGCAGAAATCATCGGCAAAACATTTGAGCAATGCTGCGCCGGTCGGCGTGCAGAGCTCACCCCGGATGTTTCCGGCATAGACAGGAATATCCTGCAGGATCCAGGCGGTGGCAGGAGCCGGAACTGGCAGGATACCATGGGCACACTGTACTTCGCCAAATCCGATCCTGACCGGGGAGGCAAGGATCTTGTCAGGAGCAAGCTCAGACAGGATCAGGCAGAATGCTGTGATATCCGCCACTGCGTCCATTGCCCCCACTTCATGAAAATGCACTTCCTCCACAGGTCTGTTGTGGGCATGACTCTCCGCCTGAGCAATCACCTTGTATACTTTCATGATATTTTCACGGACTGTTTCCGGAATGACCAGGTTCGATACAATAGCCTCGATATCACCGAGGTTTCTGTGCACATGGTGGTGATGGTGGCCGTGCTCGTGATCATGGTCGTGATGGTGGTGGCCGTGATCATGGTCTTCATCATGGCTATGATGGTGGTGGCCGTGATCATGGTCTTCATCATGGTCATGGTGGTGGCCGTGATCATGATCTTCATCATGGTCATGGTGGTGGCCATGGTCATGGTCTTCATCATGGTCGTGATGGTGGTGGCTGTGGTCATGGTCTTCATCATGGTCATGGTGGTGGCTGTGTACGTCCAGGCTCTCTTCCTCCTCGCCGTTTACAGTCACCTTCAGATGGGTCCCCCGAATGCCGCATTTTTCCATGGCTTCCGAAGAATAAACAATTCCCGGAATTCCAAGCATATTCAGTTTCTGCAGCATTTTTTCAGGTTCCGGGTGAAGTTCCAGAAGGGCAGCCGAAAGCATATCGCCTGCCGCGCCCATATTGCATTCGAGATATAAAGTCTTCATAAAATCTCCTGACTGTTATTGTGATCCATCATAAAAATCTATCAAAAAATATATCAGCAAAATTCAACCACTCTGAAAAAAAACCACTCAGATACACCCGTGAATCCTGCCCTATGCATACGGGTTGTATTGCTTGATGAAAATTAAGTCAAGCGGAATCAGTCCAGATGGTTGATCATACTTGCAAGGTATCCGGCGCCGAAACCGTTGTCAATATTGACGACACTGACGCCGCTGGCACAGGAATTAAGCATGGAAAGGAGTGCGGACAGGCCGCCGAAGGATGCTCCGTAGCCGACGCTGGTCGGCACAGCGATCACCGGGCAGGCGGCAAGTCCTCCGATAACACTGGCCAGGGCGCCCTCCATGCCCGCAATTGCGATAATGACGCGCGCGGACTGGATTTCTTTCTGGTGCATGAGCAGGCGGTGGATTCCCGCGACACCCACATCGTAGAGGCGGACGACCTTATTTCCGAAGATTTCCGCTGTGTTTGCAGCTTCTTCAGCCACAGGAATGTCACTGGTTCCGCCGGTTGCAACTACAATCGTCCCCTTTCCGTCCGGTTCGGGTTTTTCACCCACAATACCGATCCTGCAGAGCGGGTCATATTGGAAAGGCATGACACTCTGGGAAAGCTGGGCAGCAGCCTCAATGTCCATTCTGGTTACCAGTACGTTCTTCTGTCCATGCGCATACAGATTCTGTGCGATTTTCAAAATCTGTTCAGGTGTTTTACCTGCTCCGTAGATTACTTCCGCAATTCCCTGCCGCATGCCGCGGTGCAGGTCCGTCTTTGCGAATCCCAGATCATCGAAGGGTACTTCTCGCAGCTGCAGGGCAGCCTCCTCCACGGAGGTCTTTCCCGCCGCAACCTGTTCCAGAAGAACTTCCAGTTCTCTTTTATCTTTTATCAATGCTTCTTCTCCTCCGATCACCTTTACTGTTCACAAGGCCTCATGTCCATTCTCCCCATGTAAAATATTTCGACAAACATGTAAAATGTTTCGACAATATAGTACCGCATGCAGCCGGTCATGTCCAATTCGAGCATACTATGTCATTATAAGAAAAAAAGATAAACAGAAAAAAGAATATACGTGAAATGAATTACTGAAAAAAGGAGAGATCCCGAACATTGACCGATGGCAGGGCTCTCTCCTTTTGATTCAACTATTTTTCATTCATGCATTTTGGGGACACCAGCATGTAAAAATGATGACAGGTTCCTTCCGCGCCGGCGGCTGGACCCTGCCACGCACGTTTTCATCAGCCTGTAAAATTGATGACAGGTTCCTCCGGCTGTTTGGCGGGGGCAACTTCTGTCGCCGCAAGGACTACGCCGGGGCCGCCGTAAGCTGCGAACTCTTCTATCCTGATGGTCGCGGTGACTCTCACCCACTGGCGCTCGATCAGCCTGGATGCTCCTTCATATCTGCAGGCATAGCCAAGGAAAGTCATGTCGTTTGCGCAGCATGTCATTGCCATTCTGCCGGGTACGAAATATCCTTCGGGGAAATCTCCGGGACGCATGACCATACCTGTGTAGGTAATATTTTTGCCCTCATAGCGGTCAGGATGCTCCATGGCATCGATGTACCAGATTCCGTAATCCAGGCCTTCAAGCGGAATCGGATCCTGATGGATGTCAAAAGGAAGATCCTCTTCGGTCGTCATATCAATTTCGCCCTCAGAATCCTCGAAAACAAGATCCGCCTTCTGATTGATTGCCTTGACATTGCGCTTGAAGCTGATCAGCTGCTTTTCATCAACATCATCACAGCGGTTGAACATGATGAGTTCTGAATTTCTGAGCTGCTCAGCGACGAGAGATCGCATGTTGGTGAAATACATGTTGAAATTAGAGGCATCGATCGTTGTGATCTGCTGCTCGAGACGCCACGCTTTGGGAATCTTGAACTCGCGGAAGTCCCACATGCCGTTCCATTCGACAATAACACGCTCGGGGCGGTGCTTCTTTTCCAATTCCATCAGGCGGGCTGCAGTAAAATCCTCGAGGTCATCAATTGTTTCAATAACTGTGTCAGTCTGTTCGAGCAGACCTGCACGGTATTCTTCCTCTCCTTCTTCGCAGAGAATCAAAAGTGTTATACCCTCGATCTGAAAATAGGGCTGGCCGATTGTATAGCGGATAAAGGATGTCTTTCCGCTGTCCAGGAAGCCGTTTATAACATAGACTGGTTTCTGTTCCACTTTTTTATTTCCTTTAAAAAAATCAAACATATCTTTTAGATCCTGTTTTGACGGGATATCATACACCCTGCCGAAAGGCCGAACGTTTTTTCTTGTGTCCGGCAGGGTCAGTGAAGATACTCATTTTTATTTTCTCTTAAACAGTTTTTCAAGCGCTTCTTCGTCCAGCTTTGCGCCGATTACGCAGATCTTGCCGGTGACATCTGCCGCGCCGGTACGAATCTCGGCTTCCTCCGGAACATAGTCGAAATGGATCCATGTACCGTCTGCCGCGGGGACCATACCCTTGGAGCGAAGAACATAGCCATACTTCTCTTCGTTCTCGAGTTCTTTGAGAATGTGCTCGATTTCATCCTGCGTGAATTTGGAGGGAGTCTCCATGCCCCAGCTTCCGAAGACCTCATCCGCATCATGTCCGTGGTGGTGATGGTGATGATGGTGATGATGGTGGCCGCCGTGAGCTTCCTGATAATCATGGGTGTGGTAGATACGGTCGCCGTCTTCATCGACGCCGTCCTCTTCCTCTTCATGATCATGGTCATGGTGGTGATGATGCTCGTGCTCATCCTCGTCGTCATCATGGTCGTGATGGTGGTGATGGTGCTCGTGCTCATCCTCATCGTCATCATGGTCATGGTGATGATGGTGCTCGTGCTCATCCTCATCGTCATCATGGTCATGATGGTGGTGATGGTGCTCGTGCTCATCCTCGTCCTCATCATGGTCATGATGGTGGTGATGGTGCTCGTGCTCATCCTCATCGTCATCGTCATCATGGTCGTGATGGTGGTGATGGTGCTCATGCTCATCGTCATCATGGTCATGATGATGCTCGTCCTCGTCCTCATCGTCATAGTCGGCGTTCAGGACTTCTTCCAGAAGAGCTTTCTGCAGGTCGGCTGTGCCCTCGATGGTATTGAGGATCATATTGCCGTCCAGCTCAGCGATCGGTGTTGTGATAATCGTGGCGTCCTTGTTGTATTCACGAAGGAGCTCGACACACTCCGCGATCTTCTCGTCACTGACTTTGTCTGTCCTGGTCAGGATGATAGTTCCGGCATAGGCGATCTGATTGTTGAAGAACTCGCCGAAATTCTTGAGGTAAACCTTGCACTTGGAGGCATCCACGACTGCGCATGCACTGTTGAGATGCATCTCGGTGTGCTCGGAAGCATCGTTGATGGCACGCATGACATCGGAGAGCTTGCCGACACCGGAGGGCTCGATCAGGATGCGCTCAGGTTCATAGGCAGCCATGACTTCTCTCAGAGAAGTGCCGAAATCACCGACCAGTGAGCAGCAGATACAGCCTGCGTTCATCTCGCGGATCTCAATACCGGACTCCTTGAGGAATCCGCCGTCAATGCCGATCTCACCGAATTCGTTCTCGATCAGTACGACCTTTGTGCCTGCAAGGGCATCTTTGAGCAGTTTTTTGATCAGAGTAGTCTTACCCGCTCCTAAGAATCCGGAAACAATATCAATTTTTGTCATTTTCTACCTCCTGTCCTGCCTTAACGCAGTACATGATAAAACCGGCCGTTGTTCCCCGCCGGTCTTACGTTCTGAGCAGAACGATCTATAAAATAATATTTACTGCCGAATCGATACACACAGCATCTGCAGATTCCTCTTGAGGATCCTGCAGAATGAGTTGTACATGAAAAAAGATAAGCAGAGCTGTAAGCCGGGTTCTGTCTTGGATGATCATCTATCTTGGACTGCCGTTACCGACAGCCTCCAGCGACCTACCTGAGAACGGACCGGGCCGGCCCATAGTCCTCGTCTTGGTCTTGCTTCGGATGGGGTTTACATGGCTCTTTGTGTTACCACAAAGACGGTAGTCTCTTACACTGCCTTTTCACCCTTACCGGCAGGACATAAGCCCTGCCGGCGGTATATTTCTGTTGCACTGGCCTGGGAGTCACCTCCACCGGACGTTATCCGGCATCCTGCCCTGCGAAGCCCGGACTTTCCTCAGTCCGGAATAATCCGGACCGCGATCACCCGCCCTGCTTATCCATAAAAATATAGTCGTCCAGACTTGATTTGTCAAATCCTTTGGCGGGACAGAGGGGACGGTTCTGATTGTCCCGCTTTTCCAAAGGCGGGACAATCAGAGCCGTCCCCGGTGTCCCAAAGTACCGTTATACCGGGAAAATGCCTCCGCCGACAAATTCTCTGCAGATGGAGTTGCCGGGGACAGGGGTCGGATCGATTCCGACAAAGTAGTCAAGGAACTTGATCAGCCGCTTGGCCTCATAGTATTCCGGCTCGTTGGTGCGTACGCCCAGAAGAAGAGGCTCGGCAAATTGTTTGATAACGGCCAGTTCGTAGATCAGCACTGAGTTGAAGAGGGCATCCGCGCTCTCCTGGAAGGGGAATATGTTCTGCTCCTCGCCCTCGCGGACCTTTTTCCAGGAGCGCAGGGTATCCTGTGCGGAATAGGAACGCAGGCGGGCGTCGCGGACCATACGGCGAAGCAGGCGGGCATCCGTGGAAGGAATGCGGTTGTGCTCGTCAATGTTCAGACTCGTGAGCGCGCTGATATAGATCTTGAACTTGTTTTCTTCGGGCAGCTGCTCCGTTGAGACGGGATTGAGCCCGTGAATGCCTTCTATGATAAGGATATCGTTTTCCTCAAATTTCATAAAGTCGCCTTTATATACGCGGCGGCCGGACTTGAAATCAAAGTGAGGCATCTCGATGGTCTCCCCGTTGAGCAGATCGACCATGTCATTATTGAAGAGTTCGAGATCAAGTGCCTCGATCACGTCAAAGTTGAAGTTTCCGTCAATGTCCACAGGTGTGCGGTCTCTGTTTACAAAATAATCATCCATGCTGATGATGTGAGGCCGCAGTCCAAAGGACTTGAGCTGAATGGCCAGACGGTGAGAGAAAGTCGTCTTTCCGGAGGAACTGGGGCCTGCGACCAGAACAAAGCGGACCGTCCCTCTGTCATAGATGGTCTGCGCGATCTCGCCTATGCGGCGCTCCTGCAGGGCTTCCTGTACCAGGATCATATCGCTGATACTGCCGTTGCAGATCTGCTCATTGAGATCGCCCACCGTGCTGATATTTACCAGATCACCCCACTTTGTGGAGAGCATAAGCTGGTCGAAGAGACTGGGCTGATCGACAAACGGCTCCAGTACGCCCGGATTATCTATGGTGGGAAGGATCAAAAGCAGTCCGCCGCGATAGGCCTGGACCTTGAACAGGCGGCAGTATCCCGTTGAGGGAAGCATATAGCCGTAGAAGTAATCGGAGTAGCCATCCATCTTGTAAACATTTACAGTTGAGCTTCTGCGATAGTGGAACAGCTTTTCCTTGTCCTTCATTCCCTGATGGCGGAAAAGCTCAACCGCGTCATCAATGGGGTATGTCTTCTTGATGATCGGAATATTGCGGCTGACGTAAGTCTGCATTCGTTCCTGGAGTCTGTCAGCCAGATCAGGCGTCGACCGGATCCCTCCCAGGATGCTGCAGAAGCATGCATTGCCGAGAGAAAACTCAATCTTGATATGGGGTCTTTTGCCGGTCTCAGCCAGAATCTCTGAAGCCGCTTTGACAAGCATCATCTGGGCCGTGCGCACGTAGGCGTTGTACCCCGCCTTATCTGATGTCGTGATAAAAGACAGCGCGCCGTCTCTCTCGAGCCGTTTCGAAAGTTCTTTCATTTTCCCATTATGATAGACAAGCGCGATGGAATAGTCATACTTTGGCTGATACTCCCTGACAATTGATTCGAAGGTCGTTCCCTTATCATACTGGCGGATCGCCCCGTTAATCATGACTGTCGGCATGCTGTTTCCTCCTCCTGTGAATGAGCTGTTTTCCGCTGCTTTCATTCCGCAGTATGCGGAAGCAGTGTTGACTGAGTCCAAATACAGATGTCCTTCACTGACTTTTTTTCAAGACTCGCCGGCAATTCCGGCGCGATGAAGAATAAATAATGTTTTCTCAATTCAGATTTATATTAGTTTAAATAAGGCGGCAGGGTTCTCCTTCAGGGGCTGTGATGACTTCAAGCCCGGGAAGCTCTCTGTGCAGATAATCCATCATATAGGGCACAAATATTTTTTCTACTCCGTAATGGCCGGCATCGATCACAGAGATCCCTTTTTCGACCGCATCAATTCCCGCGTGGTGATTCATATCGCCGGTCACATAGACATCGGCTCCTGCCGCCGCGGCAAGGTCGATCTCCTCTTTTCCGGACCCCGGCAGGATCGCGCAGGTGATGACGGTATCGTTTCCGTTTCCGTACACACGGACCTGTTCCAGCCCGAAGGCATCACGGACAAGAGCGGCAAAATCATCGAGCCTCATATGCTCGGGAAGCTTTCCGATCCTTCCGATTCCTTCTTTCGAAACATCATCTTCATAGGTCACTTCCAGTACTTCCCTGTCCCTGAGACGAAGAAGATCTGCGGCCGCATCCGCCATACCCATGACATCGAAATTTGTGTGCATGGCATAACAGGCAATATCGTTCCGGATCAGGTCGATGACCCGTTTTCCCAGAAAGTCCCTGTCATGGATCTGTTTCAGTCCTGAAAACAGCAGCGGATGATGGGTGATCAGAAGATCCGCGCCCTCGGCAGCTGCATAATCGATCACCGGGGATGTGGCATCTACCGCAAGGCAGACAGAGCGGATCTCCTGGCCGTAACGTCCGACCTGTAATCCGGAATTATCCCAGGACACCGCAAACTGCGGCGGGCACAATTGCTCCAGCTGCGCGATCACTTCTTCCAGTTTCATATTTTCCTCCAGGAGTTGTCCAGAGATGTCGTAAAAAAGGGCCTGTATATTGTTCTATAAAACCGTCACTGTATATGCCCCTCAAAGAGCTTGTACAGACAACATTATATCCTATATTTCATATGATATAAGTTGTTTTATTGAAATTTAACTTGTTTTTAGCAATGTGTTCGATAAAAAAGGCAGGAAGCAGAAACGAGACGCTTCTTGACTCTCATAAGCTGACAGTTCAGGAGTCATATACTGCCTCTGCTGCTGTTATATGCTGTCAGTACGGCTGTCATATACTGCCTGTGCTGCTCAGTTCCGCTGTCATTTGCTGTCAGTACCCTTGTCATATACTGTCAGTGCGGCTTTGAAGACAGCCAGATCGTGTTCGATCTCACACTGTCTGGCAAGGTGTCTCTGCACAAGGACAGGATCTTTACATGTGTCCCGGGCTGCCTGCCGGATCGAGCACAGGATCCTTTCCAGGACGGCGGTTCGCCGGGTCAGGAACTCCAGAAGCACCGGGTCTCGGTTCTCCAGGAGAACGGGACCGAACATGTCCTGTGCCTGAAGTCTGAGATCCTGTATACCTCCCCCTGTCTCTTTGGAAAGTGTCTCCTTTGAAAGCGCCTCCTTTGAAAGCGCCTCTCCAGAAACAGCCTCATCTGAAAGCAGCTCTTTTGAAAGTGCCTCGTTTGAAAGTACCTCTCCTAAAATTGTTTCGTTTGAAGTTGCCGGCAGGGTGTTAAATTCCCGGGCATCCGGATTCTCTCCCGATTCAGCCCGGATTACGGGATAATACTTTCCGTCCTCAAAAATCAGTTTTTCCTTTTTTATTAGAAATCCGAGGCGGCGAAGTGCTGCGCGCACCTTTTCGGGATCGGACTGGGGACCCAGGACCAGGGCTGAAAAAGAGGCTGTCTTTTCCGGCTGCCTGAGGAGAATGTCCTCCATCAGTGTGCCGCCCATGCCGGTGATCACCAGTGTATCCGCCTCGCCGACGGAGAATGCGTCCAGTCCGTTCGAGAGCCTGAGTTCCACCAGATCCTCCATCCCGTACAGGGAAAGATTTCCGGCGGCTTTCCCAAGGGGGCCGGCAATCACATCCATACCGATCGCACGACGGTAACATCCGCTCTGCAGCAGACGGATCGGAACGTGAGCATGGTCACAGCCCACATCGCAGAGGATATCTCCTCTCTCCGCCAGTTCAACGATGGCTTCCAGGCGCGCCGACATAGGGACGCGCCCGGAGAGCATTTGTTCAGGTTGTCTTATACTTGCGGCCATGGCTTCCTGCTCACAAACATGTATCTTTCAAGTCAGCCCGCCGGTCCGGTCCGCCGGGTGCGGGCTGCATAGTCTTTGCCATGCAAAGCCGGTATTAGCCGGCAGTTTCCGCATTGTACCGTGCTTTTCAGCCCGCAGAACGATCAGTCAAGATAGTCCTTGAGTTTGCGGCTGCGGCTGGGATGACGGAGCTTGCGGAGCGCCTTGGCCTCGATCTGGCGGATACGCTCACGGGTGACGTTAAACTCCTTGCCAACCTCCTCCAGAGTCCTTGCACGGCCGTCCTTGAGGCCGAAACGGAGGCGGAGCACCTTCTGCTCGCGCTCTGTCAGAGTGCCGAGGACCTCGTCAAGCTGCTCCTTGAGCAGGGTGAAGGCTGCGGCTTCAGCCGGAACAGGTACGTTATCATCCTGGATGAAGTCGCCGAGGTGGCTGTCCTCTTCCTCGCCGATCGGAGTCTCGAGGGAGACGGGTTCCTGGGAGATCTTGATGATCTCACGGACACGCTCCACGGGGATATCCATTTTTTCCGCAATCTCTTCGGGAGTGGGTTCACGGCCAAGTTCCTGCAGGAGCTGTCTGCTCACGCGCACAAGCTTGTTGATGGTCTCGACCATGTGCACGGGAATACGGATGGTTCTGGCCTGATCAGCGATTGCTCTTGTGATGGCCTGACGGATCCACCAGGTCGCATAGGTGGAGAATTTGAATCCCTTGCGGTAGTCAAATTTTTCCACTGCCTTGATGAGTCCCAGGTTGCCTTCCTGGATCAGGTCAAGGAAGAGCATTCCTCTGCCGACATAACGCTTGGCGATGCTGACGACAAGACGAAGGTTGGCTTCAGAGAGACGCTTTTTGGCTTCCTCGTCACCCTCCTCCATGCGTTTGGCGAGTTCGATCTCCTCATCCGCGGTCAGAAGCGGTACCTTGCCGATCTCCTTGAGGTACATGCGCACGGGATCCTCGATATTGACACTGTCAGGAATTGTCAGGTCGATATTTTCGAGATCGGCCTCTTCGCTGTTCTCCCCCTCAATGCTGGCGAGTTCCCTCTCAGGGACCTCTTCCTCCTGCACACGAAGGACATCAATATCCGCCTTTTCTATGATCTGAACGACAAGCTCGTACTGCTCTTCGTCAAGCTTCAGATCCTGAAAGGTGTCGGTAATTTCCTGATACTCCAGGACGTTCTTTTTGTTTTTGCCTCTTTCGATCAGCTCATCGAGTTTTTTCTTGAATTCTTCTCTGGCTTTATCATCGAACTGCTGCATGCTCATGTACTGCATTTCCTCCGGTTCTGAATATTGTTTTTTAATACTTTATTTCAAAACCCTTCCGGCCTTTAATGTTTCCTCAAGGGATTCAGCAATGCCTTCAGGGGTTTTGTACTGTTAATTTGTACTGTTAATTTATACTATAAATATGTGGTTTTAAGCGGTTCTCTGTGCTCCCGGACTTACATACAATTAAAGAAATCCAAAAGCACCCTCCGCATCTCTGTTCCCGGTCTGTCCGCGGTCAGATGTCAGATATCATATTTTGCTGTGCGAAGCGACTGGAGCTGCTGCTTGGCAGCAAGAAGCGCCTGCAGGGACTCTGCACCCCCGGACTGCGTGATCCGTTCCATGGATGCCTGTTTTATGAAAAAAACAAGCTCCCGCAATGTCTTGGCCCGGTCATTTTTGTCCTCCACACCCTCCAGGTGCATGTTGAGCATGGCTGCTGCCGCCTCCTGTTCCTCTGCAGTCTCAAAGGAAGAAACCACCAGGGCGGCATTGGCTTTTGGGGAACCTCCCTCAAGCTGTTCCCACAAAAGACGAGCTGTCTGCTCATAGAGGGCACCGTCGAAATCGTCCGGCCCCAGATATTTTCTGACTTGCGGAAAGGCAGCGGGCTCATCGACGATCATGGTAAGGAGCAGACACTGCTTCTCCCACAGAGCTTTTTGTGCCTTTCCGGGTCCCGCGGGACGCCTTCGCATGCCTCCTGACATCTGTGCCCGGTCTGTCTTCCCGCCGCTTTCTCCGCCTGTTTCACCCGGCGTGCCGCGGTTGCCTTTCTGTATACCGTTCTGCTGCCTTCCCTTCTGCTGTACCCTGTTTCGCTGTGGATCGTTTCGCTGAGGATTGCTTTGCTGCCTTCCGTTTTGGGGTGGATTGATTTGCTGCGCTCCGTTTTGCCGCACCGCATTTTCCCCCGCGCCGGTCCCGTTTCCGGGAATTCTTCCGCTTTGCCCCTCTGTTCCGGGGATCTTATTCTGTCCCCCGCCGCGTCCCCGGCTGCTATTTCCGGCGCCGGCTCTGCCGGACTGCGTGTTCTGCGCTTCGGCACCGTAACCATTGGCGTTTCCGTATTGGGCAACCAGGCGCCGCAGGCTGTCAGTCTTGATGAAATATTTTTCAGCTGCCGCGGCAATATAATTGTCTCTCTCGATCTCATCTTCGAAGCCGCATAGTTTTCTGGCAATTTCACGGTGAAATGCCGTCCGGCTGGCAGGATCGTCCATCTTGTAGGACTGCGAAAGAATGCGAAGTTCGTAAAAGAAGCTGTTCTCCGCCTTATCGATCCTCTCCTGGAAGGCCTCGCGGCCCTCTGCTTTAATGAATTCGTCCGGATCCTTGTGGGGTCTGAGATCGATCACGGACGATTCGAGCCCGCCGCTTCTCAGGATGCCGATATTGCGCAGTGCCGCGCGGACGCCGGCTCCGTCACTGTCATAGGCAAGAAGCACTCTCTTAGTATAGCGCCGCAAAAGCGCCGCCTGTCCGGGCGTGAAGGCTGTACCCAGCGAAGCAACCGCCTGATTGAAGCCTGCCTGGTGCATGGCAATGACGTCCATATAGCCCTCACACAGGATCAGATGGTCAGCTTTGGTGCGCCGTGCCAGATTCAAGGCGTAGAGATTTCGGCCTTTATCAAAAATCTGCGTATCCGAGGAATTGATATATTTGGGTTTTGCGTCCCCCAGCACACGTCCTCCGAAGCCGATCACCCTGCCGCGCACATCCTGGATTGGGAACATGACGCGGTTGAAAAAGCGGTCGTGAAGTCCCTGTTTTTCATTAAAAACAGCAACATCCGACTCCAGGATCAGTTCGTCGGAAAAGCCCATCTTGCGAAGATGCTCAGTCAGGTCGCTCCTGGCACCGTCCGCAAATCCAAGGCCGAACATTTTCATGGTCTCTGCCGTGAGGGCCCTGTCGGTGAAATACTTCATGCCGCGCAAGCCCTTCCGGGATCTCAGCAATTTGTAATAATAGGTTGCCGCTTCTTTGTTAATGGCCAGAAGATCCTGCCTGTGCTGTTCGCGCTTTTTGGTCTCCTCGCTGTAATTGGGAGCCGGAAGAGTAATCTGCGCACGGTCCGCAAGATCCTGCAAAGCTTCCCGGAAAGTGCTGTTGTTATATTTCATGAGAAATGTGATGGCACTTCCGCCCGCCCCGCAGCCAAAACAGTAGTAGAACTGCCTGTCCGGATTGACATTGAAGGAAGGAGTCTTTTCGTTATGAAAGGGACACAGACCCACATATGTGCTGCCCCGCTTTTTCAGATGTACATGGGCCGAGATTACGTCCACGATATCCGTATTCGCGAGGACCTGGTCCACAACCTCCTGAGAATAATACATCTGAATAAACTTTCCCTTTCTGTACTCTTTTTTAACTCTTCGCCGCGTAAAGTCTGCGGGCAGGACCTGCGTAATAGAATGGCAGACTGTTTGAGCAGACTTTATTTCAAAACCTCTTTAAAAGACAGAGCATTTGCAATGGAAAAATCCTTTTTAAAAATGACAGGTCATTTCAAAGGGCAGAAAGTTCTAAAGGATAGAACATTCTACAGGTCAGACCATTTTAAAGGACAGACCATGCCTTCGGAACAAATAATTCCTCATACTTAGCAATTGAAAAGTGGTCGGACATGGCACTGATGTAGTCACAGACCGCCCGGATTTTCGAAGTCTCATCGTTGATCATGCCCTGGAAAAACACCGGCATTTCCCCGACATGAGAATAGAAGTACTCATAGAGGACCTCCACGAGCTGCTCCGCCCTTGACTCTTCCGCTTTTGCCACGGGATCAGAATAGACGCGCCGGAACATAAAAGTCCGCATGTCCTTCATAGCCTGCGATGCAGGTTCGGACATGGCGATGACGGCTTTCCCCTGGCTGGTACGGATCATATCGTGAATGAAATAATCCAGCCGCTGGCCCGTAGTCCTGCCGGCAACATCTGTAATCTCCTCCGGAACTTCCTCCTCTGTGAGGATTCCCGCCCGGATCGCGTCATCCATATCATGATGAATATAGGCGATCTTGTCCGAAAAACGTACAATCTGCCCTTCCAGCGTTGAGGGTTTCCCGCTCGTCTGGTGGTTGAGAATGCCGTCCCTGACCTCCCAGGACAGATTCAGCCCCCGTCCGTCGCGCTCCAGAACATCCACAAGCCTCAGACTCTGCTCATTGTGGCGGAAACCAAGAGGACAGATCCGGTTCAGAGCCCGCTCCCCCGCATGACCGAAAGGCGTGTGCCCCAGATCGTGTCCAAGCGCAATTGCCTCGACCAGATCCTCATTGAGGCGCAAGGCCTTTGCAATGGTCCGTGCGTTCTGGGAGACCTCCAGAGTGTGGGTCAGGCGGGTGCGATAATGATCTCCCTGCGGCGCGAGAAAAACCTGTGTCTTGTCCTTAAGCCTGCGAAATGACTTGCTGTGAAGGATCCTGTCCCGGTCGCGCTGAAAAACCGGCCGGATATCACAGGGTAATTCATCCCGCATACGGCCTTTGCTCTCAGAGGACAAGCTCGCCCAGGGCGCAAGGATTTCCTGCTCTCTAAGTTCCAGCTCTTCCCGGATTGTCATAAGCACCTCCTGCTGTCCCCAAGGGACCAGTCTCCTTTGTCCATACCGGCTTCACCGGTTTTCAGAAAGATAATAATGACCTGACTCCGCCCTTGAAAAAATCGGAACATTTATATTATTCTGCAAAAAAATCCCCTATCCTTTTTTCATTTTGAAAAAAATCTGAACTTTTTTACAATATTCACAATTCCCTTGCGATCATAACGATGTAAGGAAGGCTGTCCATGTTGATACCGGTGTCGATCGTGGCTGCCTTGTTGTTGGTGATTTCAGATGTATCTGCACCACCTGCGGTCATAGTGCCGCTTTCAGCCGAAATAGAAGCGGCATCATATCCCTCACCAGTATAATCGGCTTCACTGACAGCCCATGTCACGCCCTCGGGAACATTGCTGAATGTTACAGTGTCGCCATCCTTCACCTGGATTGTTGCGGTGTTATCTGCAACTGTAACATCATCTGTATACTGTCCGCCTTTATAAGTGATGGTGCTGTTGATCACCTCACCGGAAGCGGCAGTAAAGGTAACTGTTACATCAAAGTACTTGGATTTGTCACCCAGATTACCGGTAACGGTTTTGCTGACAGCAAGTGTGCCGCTCTCATAGGTATTCTCGAATTTGTCAGTCTTGGGTTCTACACCATATTCTCCTGCATCAGTTGAACCTTCACAGTGTACAGCCGCAACACGGACCTTTCCATTCTGCTCAACTACTGTGACAACCAGGTAAAGATCATCCTCATTGTAGGTAACGCCGGCTGTTTTGTTTGTCGGAATCGCTTCATTGAACTTATAGGTGTATATACCGACAGATGTGTAGGCAGGCAGTGAAATGGCCGCCGTTGCTTCAGCACCGTCTTCAGTGACATCGCCCTTTCCAAAAGAAACGCTTCCAATCGTAGGGACAGGCGCATTTGCGGTAGTCACATCTGCCGCCGCATCTTTTTCCGGCTGTTGGATCAGTGCACATTTGTCATGAAAATTCATGATGTAGCGCATCATTGACGCAGTCCCGGCATATATTGCTGGATAAAAGCAAAAATCCGAAAGTATTTCTACGATATCGCAATTATTCTTTATCTGTTTTCTTTAGTCAACAGAGTTTTCATAAACGTCAGTAGAATCGCACAATCGGCATAAACAGGCTGCAGGAATACGTCGGCTGCCCCGGCCTTTGCCAGACAAATGTTTAAAGGATAAAATGTTAAAAATGTTTTATAGATTTGATTTAGGGATTAATGCAGATTTACGAATAAATAATATAGAAGACAGAAGCCGAAGCTGATCTGCAGACACAGAAAACCCTGTGTAAAAACAGGACATTTCATGTTCCTACCTTTACACAGGGTCTTCTGATCGTGGAACGGATGGGGTTCGAACCCATGACCTCTCGCGTGTGAGGCGAACGCTCATCCCGGCTGAGCTACCGTTCCATAATGTCATTATTCAATTCCGCTTCGAATGTGATTCGGTATCGCTGCCGACCAGGGCCGGATAAATCCTCGTTATAAAACCGACTTATAATAAGGAAAAGACTTAAGCAGATCGAAAGCAGAATCAGTAAAAATTGAAAGAAAAAAGGGAATCTTCCGATTCCCTTTTTTCGTGCGGAAGATGGGACTTGAACCCACACGCTGTAGCCAGCACAAGATCCTTAGTCTTGCTCGTCTGCCAATTCCGACACTTCCGCATGCGCTTCCAAAAAGGAAGATGCAGGAGATGGGACGGAGATGGGACTTGAACCCACACTATGTTGCCATAACAGGCACCTGAAGCCTGCGCGTCTGCCATTCCGCCACTCCTGCGCACAAATTAAATTGTAAGATCCGACTTTGTGAAGAAGCTTCAACAATATTCCGGATAGTGGAACCGACGGGGATCGAACCCATGACCTCCCGCACGTCAAGCGGACGCTCATCCCAGCTGAGCTACGGTTCCATCTGCTGGCTTTGGGCTGTTTGCTTGCCGCCAACAAAAGCCATTATATAGGACAATGACCTGTAATGCAAGTGTTTTTTTTAATTTTTTTCAGCTTTTTTCGCAGCTTTTTTCGCAGCTCTTCTATCCGGCTTTTTTCCCGGTTTTCGGGGATACTGTTCTTTAGGGCCAAGCCTCTCCGGCATACGCTGTGGAGCATACGTTTATAATCCCAGCAGTTCTTTTTTCTTGCGGGCAAATTCCTCCTGCGTGATGATATCCAGGTCCAGAAGCTCTTTGAGTTTTTTCATCTCCTCGTAAGGATCCAGCTTGACAATGTTGATGTTTGCAGGTTCCGGGGCCGCTTCCGCGTTCATCCGGACCTCAGCGCTACCTGTTCTATCTGATTGACTGCGCTGGTCATCGTTCTGTTTCGATTCGGAATTACCGGCGCAGACGGAGGATCCCTGTCCTGCTCCTCTTCCATCTTCCCCGGCCGTCTCTGCTGTTTTCGAATTTTGGAGCCTGGTGATAATATGCTTTGTTTCCTGTACCGCTGTGCGAAGCCTGTGAAGATCACCCTTTGCGAAGGGAACCGGAACCGTCCTGCCGTCCATTCTCAGCTCCATGATCCCGTAAGTAGAGATAAAGGGCGCTTTTGTAATCTCAATATCATTGAGCTCCGTGTAATCATATTCTTTTCCCGCCACGACGATCCGGTCATCATCGAACAGAATTGCCGGCATATTCAACCTGCTGTCAAACTGGTAATACATACTGCCACCCTTCCTGAATCTAAATATAAAAATCTTACTATTTTATAATACTACAAAACACATTTATAATACTACAAAACACATCCAATAAAAAGCAATAGCCTTAAGATGCAATAACCTGTCCACGCCCTTCCAGGGGACGTGGACAGTATGTATCTGATATGGTCTGATTCTTGACACTATATAGACAGTTTGAGATAATTTAAATGGTTTTCAAACAGCAGGAATGACTGATTTCGTCGTCTCTGTACAAGCATTTCAGGACATTTCAGAAAGGGGTGATCTACAGCAAAATGAAAAAACTATTTGACAGAAGCGGCCTGGCCAGCATCATATTTATGAGCATCATAGGATGTTTCCTAGCCCTGGCAATCGATTACTATCTGGTCAGCAATACTTTCTCTGTGAGTGAGGATGTCGCCGGTTCTTATACACCGGGTACCTATACCGCGACCGAGGATGGTTTTGAGGGACCGGTCGAAGTCACTGTAGATATAGGCGAGAACGGCGGAATCAAAGACCTGACCATCAACGCTCCCGACGAGACACCCGATGTCGGCGGTGCTGCCATCCCTCTTCTGAAAAAAGCGATCCTTGAAAAACAGAGCGCGGATGTAGATTCAGTGAGCGGAGCAACCTTCACCAGTGACGCCGTGAAACTGGCTGCAGCCGAAGCGCTGGCACAGGCAGGCGGTGAAGAGGTCGCAGCCGGCCCCAAAGCCCCGGAAGGTGATCTGTTTATTCCCGGAACTTATACGGAGTCAGCCAAGGGCTTCGGCGGTGATGTGACCGTCACTCTGGAACTCTCGGAAAAGGCCATTGAAGATGTACAGATCGAAGGTGATGACGAGACAGAGAATATCGGCTCTTTCGCTGTCGAAATGATGGATGACCGCATCATGGAAGCACAAAGCCCCAAGGTGGATGCTCTGAGCGGCGCGACAGTTACCAGTAATGCCATCCTCGGCGCAACGAAAAAAGCTATGAAGGACGCCGGAGCGGACATGAATGCCTTCCCTGATAAAAAGGAAGAGCCTGCCGCGGAGAAAAAGAACGAAGAACTGGAAACAGATATCGTCATCATAGGCGCAGGCGGTGCCGGTATGACTGCCGCGATCAATGCCGCACAGGCCGGCAAGGATGTCATTCTCGTAGAGAAAATGCCTTATGCAGGCGGCAATACGACCAAGGCCACCGGCGGTATGAATGCCGCGGAGACACATTATCAGGCCGAACAGGGTATTGAGGACAGCGTGGAGCAATTCGTCGAAGATACCATGGAAGGCGGCCACAACATCAATGACAGGGATCTGGTCGAGACCATGGCGGAGAATTCCGCAGAGGGTATTGACTGGCTCGACTCCATCGGTGCGCCCCTTCCCAAGGTCTCCTTCTCCGGCGGCGCGACCAATGCCCGTATCCACGCTCCCGAGGACGGCTCCGGCGTAGGTGCCTATCTTGTAACATCAATGCTCAAAAAGGTAGATGAACTCGACATCGATGTCATGTACAACACAAAGGCGACCGAGCTCATTTCCAAAGACGGAACTGTGACCGGCGTCAAGGCCGAGAGCAATGACACAAATTACACGATCAAAGCCAAAGCCGTGATCCTGGCGACCGGAGGTTTCGGCAATAATGAAGACATGATCGTTCAATACCGCGAAGACCTGAAGGGCACTGTCACCACCAGTGCTCCCGGAATCACCGGCGACGGCATCGTGATGGCCGAGGAGGTCGGAGCAGACCTTGTCGATATCGATCAGATCCAGCTTCATCCCACTGTTGAACAGAAAACCAGCATGCTGATCACGGAGAGTGTCCGCGGCGACGGCGCGATCCTGGTCAACCAGGACGGCAAGAGATTTACGGATGAGCTCCTGACCAGAGACGTTGTATCCGCAGCCGAACTGGAGCAGCCCGGAAGCTATGCATATATCATCTTCGACCAGAGACTCCGTGAAGGACTCAAGGCCACGGAGAAATATATTTCCACCGGCATCACCGTACAGGGCGACACCATTGAAGACCTCGCGGAGAAGATCGGCGTGGATCCCAAGACTCTTTCCGAGACTCTGAGCAGCTGGAACAAGTATGTCGCGGACAAAAATGATCCTGATTTCGGACGTACAACCGGAATGGATAATGATCTGAGCCAGGCTCCTTACTACGCGATCAAGATCGCGCCCGGTATCCACCACACCATGGGCGGTGTTCATATCGACACGAGCGCCAGGGTCATCGATAAAGACGGCAATACTATCCCCGGCCTCTTCGCGGCAGGCGAAGTTGTCGGCGGTGTCCACGGCGGCAACCGGATCGGCGGAAATGCAGTTGCAGATATCGTAGTATTCGGCAAGATCGCCAGCGACAGTGCCGTCGAATGGTGCGACGAAAACTGATCTGTACAGGAAATGGCATCTTAATCACTAAAGAATAAAAAACGAATAAAAAAACAGCCTGTCCTGTTGGACTTTCAGTTTTTGAAGATTCTGCTATAATCAGTCAGGGAGGATTATTCCTCCCTGATTTCCTTTTGCCGCCTGTCGGCATGGCGAATTGCTTTTACTTTAGAGGACAATACACATGCATCTTTCTCTTCGGAAAGCGGATTTTTTACTCTTCTTTATATTTCTGGCAGCTGCTCTGATCTCAGCTGTCTCCTTTCCGCGCTCTGCAGAAGGGAAAGAGCTCGTCAGAATCATTTCCAATGGTGAGGAGTACGGTATCTATCCTCTGGAAAAAAATGAAGAAATAGAAATTGTCCGTGAAGGCCATCAAAACATCGTGATCATTCAGGACGGCACCGTGCACATGGACTACTCCAACTGCAAAAACCAGATCTGTGTACACACCGGAGAGATTTCGGACAAAGGAGAGACGATCGTCTGCCTGCCGAACTATGTGATCGTTGAGATTATCGGAAGCGGAGAAGGAGGTGAGGATGATGAAGCCGTCGACGCCATCGTCAAATAAAAGGAACCGGAGCGCCCGGAGAGTGGCTCTGACAGGCCTTCTGGCGGCTCTCGCCCTGATTTTTTCCTATGTGGAGGTCCTGGTACCGTTCAATGCAGGCGTCCCGGGAATCAAGCTGGGCCTGGCCAATCTGGTCCCGCTGATCATTCTCTACCGCATGGACGCCGGATATGCCTTTGCGGCAAACCTGATCCGTGTTTTCCTGGCGGGCCTGCTCTTCAGCGGGATGTTTGCCGCCCTCTACTCTCTCGCCGGCAGCATAACAAGCTTTGCCGTCATGTACCTTCTGAAGAAGACTGGCAAATTTTCTGTCATAGGCGTCAGTACAGCAGGAGGTGTTTTCCATAACATCGGCCAGCTCTGTGTCGCCATTCTGGCTGTCTCCGGCCCGCAGCTGATCCATTACCTGCCTGTGCTGATCATTTCAGGTATGATCGCAGGAATCATTGTCGGAATCGGTGCCGCAGTCCTTCTGGACCGGCTCCCGGCAAAGCTCTTCCGGGAATGACCTTTGGCCAGATGTTTCACCGCAGGATCCATATTTTTGTCCTGCTGATGCTTTTGTCCTGCTGATCTATCCTGTGCCCTGCTGATTTATCTGTACCCTGCTGATCTATCTGCACCCTGCCGATCTATCTGCACCCTGCCGATCTATCTGTACCCTGCCGATCTTCTTCGGGCAATTGTCTCCGAGCAGCTCCTGTGCGCATGCGCAGGACCGACTCTAAGCACAAAAAAACACCTGTATTCACACAAATGAACTGAAATGGTGAATACAGGTGTTTTTATTTTGTATTAATCAGATTTGAAAGCAGGCTTCGGGATCATGCCTTTGCCGCAGCAGCTTTCTTGGCTTCTGCAGCCTCAAGAGCGGCTTTCTTCTTCTTCTCTGCTTCCTTGGCTTCCATTGCCGCGAGACTCTTCTTGATCTTCTCAAGCTGCTCGGGTGTGTGGATGAGATCCTGGATCGCGCCGGTAGGGCACTTTACTACGCACATGCCGCACTTCTTGCACTTTTCGTGGTCAACGACAGCGAGGTTGTTTTCGACATGGATGGCGTCAAATTTACAGGTTCTCTGGCACATGCCGCAGCCGATGCAGGCGACGTTGCAACCCTTGCGGGCATCTGCGCCCTTCTGGGTGTTGTGGCAGCGGACAAGGACTTTTGCCTTATTGTCGGGAACGATCTTAATCAGGCTGTTGGGGCAGGCCTTGACGCAGGCGCTGCAGCTGGTGCACTTGTCGCGGTTTACTACAGCGACACCCTTGATGACGTGAATAGCGTCAAATTCGCAGGCAGCTTCGCAGTCGCCCAGTCCCAGACATCCGTTGGGGCAGGCCTTGCTGCCGCCGAAAAGCTGCTTGGCAGCCTTACAGGTCGGAATATCCGCATACTCATAGAGTTTCTTGGCATTGTTGGTCGTGCCGTTGCACATGACAAAGGCAACTTCCTTTTCCATGCCGTCCGCGCTCTTGCCCAGGATTGCAGCAAGCTTCTCTGCACAGGCAGGTCCGCCGACTGCACACTTGGTGCAGGGAACACCGTCGGGATCTTCGACAAGTGCATGTGCATAGTCATCGCAGCCTGCGTAGCCGCAGCCGCCGCAGTTGGCTCCGGGGAGCTCCGCACGCATGATGGAAAACTCTGGAGGCGAAAGCAAGTCCGACAGAAGCAATCAGGCCGACAACAAAAACGAGTGCGACCGGAATAATGATCTGGCTCATCAATTACCTCCTTTCTTACGAGAACATTCCGCCGAATCCCATGAAGCTCAGGGACATGATAGCCGCGGTCAGCAGGACGATCGGAACGCCCTGGAAGGACTTGGGAATGCGGCTCTGGTCAACGAGCTTGCCGCGGACGCCCGCCATGAGGATCATGGCGAAAAGGAAACCGAGACCGGCGCCGAAGGCATTGAAGAGGGACTGGGGATAGTTGTAACCGCTGTCGATGTTGCTGATGCAGACACCAAGGACAGCGCAGTTAGTAGTGATCAGGGGAAGGAAAACACCGAGAGACTTGTAGAGGCCTACCATGTTTTTCTTCATGAACATCTCGATCAGCTGAACGAGGGCAGCGATAACGAGGATGAAAACGACCGTCTGAAGGTAGCCGATGCCCTTGCTGTTAAGGAACTGCTGGATCGGCCACGTAACGGCTGTCGCCAGTACCATGACGAAGGTAACAGCGATGCCCATGCCCCTTGCACTGTCCATGTCCTTGGAGACGCCCAGGAAGGGGCAGATGCCCAGGAACTGCGCCAGAGGGTAGTTATTGACGAGGACCATGCTGATAATGATGATC
>ONKG01000156.1 GCA_900318375.1 uncultured Lachnospiraceae bacterium | reverse complement strand
CTTCCGGATCTTTTTCCGGGGAGCCTTTGCCTCTGCACTGTATCCTACAGCAAGGACCAGGCGGGCTTCGTTACCCTGGGGGATCCCGAAATAATCCTCCATCTTTTTCTGGTCGTTGACCCCAAGGATGCAGGTGGAGAGTCCAAGCTCCAGTGCCTGATAACACATGTTCATCGCTGCCATGCCGATATCGCCCTGCGCAAACCTCTGTGTATCCCCATAATGCTCCTTAACGAAAGGCATCACCTTTGCCGGCTGCTCCACGAGGATGACAAAGGCGGGGACCTGCTTACGGAACGGAGCGCCCGTCGCACCGCCATCTACTACAAGTGCATCACAGAGTTTTTCCTTGGCACCAGGCTCATCAACGATGATGAACTTCCATGGCTGGGCATTGCAACCGCTTGGTGAAAGACGCCCGGCTTCCACGAGTTTCATAAGGTCTTCCTTTGAGACCGGGCGATCGGCGAACGCCCTGCAGCTCTCCCTCTTTTTCAGCATCTCCTGAAATGTCATTTTGATCATCCCTCCGATCTTTACAATTTCGTTGTTTTCTACTGCCATTTATTACTATAGCATAGGCTTTGGCCGCGCTCCAACGTCCGGAAAACTGGCGTCTCCTTTTTCTTATGGAAAAATCTTTCTGCTATATCACTGGTGTAGCAGAAGATGACTGGAGTCCCAGTAATAAACAAGGAGGAAACAGAGAATGAAGAGAGAAGGACAGCGGCGTGCGGAGTACTTTGCGGCGCTTGTGGAAAAGGTAAAGGAGATCCCCGTCGCTGTCGTGGTGGGGACGGTGATACAGATCTATGACCGTAACCGCAACCCCGTACAGGAAAAAGACCTTGCGACGCTTGGGTCGGGGAACTATCTGGCCCTGTGCCCGTTCCATGCGGATGAGAAGCTGGGGAGCTTCGTGGTCACGCCTGATAAGCAGATGTGGTACTGCTTTACGGAGAACATCGGCTGGAGCGGGATCCATTTCGAGATGATGTATTTCGAACTGGATTTCAAGGACGCGGTCTTCCACCTTGCCAGAAGGTGCTCCCTCATAACAGAGGAGGAGTATAAAAGGCAGTCAGGAAAGAAGATGGACGAAAAGATGGTGAAGACCATTGAAAAGTCCATGGAGAAGCCGGTTTCAAAGCCGTGCGCACCAAAGGCGTCTTCTGATGTCATCAATACCGTATACAGCATAATGCCAAAGGTGTGCGGACTCAGGAAAGAGCATGAGAAGCAGCTGCTTAAGGCGCGTGGATTAAAAAAAGAGGACCTCGGAGACTACTTTACCTTTCCCACAAGGAAGATGGACCTTCCCAAGCGCATTTATCGTGAGACGGGTGAGATGATGGCAAAAAGGAAGTTCGGGAAACCTCTTAGGGAACTGGATGAAACTGAAAGGGCCTGGATGGAAAAATCCAGGGCACTGGCGACTCTTGCCAAAGAACTCCCAAGTGTCCCTGGCTTTTATACAAACGAGAAAGAGAACAGGATCGATTTTTCGTCATATAAGGGCATCGGGTTTCTCGTCAGGGATGATGCGGGGAGAGTTCAAGGTATCCAGATCCGCAGGGATGTCGTCAAAGAGGGTGAATCCAGATACGTCTGGTTCTCGTCCGCGTTTGCAGAGGCCGCACCGGGATGCAGCAGGGGAGCACCTTCCGGGGCTCCGGGCGGCGTGATCTTTCCAAAAGAAGGGAGAGAAGCTGCCGCGCTGTGTATTACGGAAGGGCGCTTCAAGGCGGAGCAGATCGCGAAGAAGGGAAATATCGCAGTCTACATCTCCGGTGTGAGCACCTGGAGATCCGTCCTCCCCATGATCGACAGGATCAAGGGAAAGAGGGAAAAAGCCTACGTCATGTTCGATGCTGATATGATGGGCAACACGGCTGTTCATTCCCAGCTTAAGGAGATATGTGAGAGCCTGCAGGAGCATGGCCTGAAACCTTTCCTCCTCCTGTGGCCGATCGCAAAAGGAAAAGGGTTTGACGACCTGGTCCTTTCACAGGGGAGCAGCTACCACAGATATATGGTGGATATCTCCTACAAACGGTTCGAGCCCCTCTACGATAAGGCGGTACAGGGAGTACTGGACCGTTACGGCGCTGCAAGAGTGCGGGACATAAAGGGATCTGCTGATCGTGCGGCGTTTAACAAAGACGTACAGGAAGCGGTCGAGGCAGCAGTTGGATTATGAGAAAAAAAGCCTTCGCAGAGCGAGGGCTTTTTTGTTGAGAATATATGCATATGAATATATAATTACATCAGATATACGAAGTACTTACTGTCCCTTCCGGGGAACGGGAACAGGATGAGCAGAAGGATACTAAAGCAGAAAGAGCAAAAGAAATGGAAATAAACAACACAAACAGGGAAAACATCAGGAGCGCCCTCAAGGCCCTTGAGAGGAAAGTCCTGAACAGAGCTGGCGGATGCTTCTCCGGTGAAGACGCGGAGAACTTCATCGAGGCTATAGTGTTCCTAAAAGAACGGGGATATCCCCTCGCGGCAGGCAGGGACAGCGGCAATAACGCCTTGAAAAAACAGGAGAGCCTGCCCGAAGAAGACAGGGAGGTCCTGGATGGATTGGACTATCCGTCCAATCTGGGAAAGCTGATTGACGAGGGAGTGGCGGAAGCTGTTATGAAGCTGTTCGGCAAGAGCCCTCTTTTCCAGGAGGGATACGGGCCGGAAACGCCATCCCCTGGAGATCTTTTTTCGGCAGTGGTCAGCTGTTATGATACAAGACGGATGCATGCAGACACGATCCGTCAGGGGGACAACATCGCAGCGATCATACAGGACCTGCTCCTGAAGGGGATCAAGGCCGGGCCTGACGCCCGGATCGGCGTGTACGACATGGCAATGGGAACGGGGCTCATGCTTTCTGCGGTTGCTGAAAAGGCAGGAGTAATGTGTCCTAAAGCACACGTTGTGTGCTGCGGACAGGAAAAAGACCCGCATAAGTATACCCTGGCAAAAGCCGCTGCCATGCTGAAAGGCCTCGATCACGACTATGCCAATGCGGATGTGATCCCTGAAGACCGCTTTGTAGGGCAGACATTTTCCCTTGGGGTCACCGGTTTCCCCATAGAGACAAACTGGGGAAAGAACGCAAAAGAGGTGATAGAAGAGTACAAGGCGATACCGTTTGGAAGGTTCCAGCCCGGCCTCCCTTCTGTCAGCGATGTGCAGGTACTGTACCTGCTAAACGGGATATCAAAGATGGCGGATGGCGGGAAGATGGCCATCGTCATGACTGACGATGCGCTTTTGGACCCGCGCGCAAAAGAGATGGAGAACATCCGGAAGTATGTCCTGGGGAACGACCTGATCGAGACCATAGTCAGGACCAAAGCCAAGCC
>ONKG01000092.1 GCA_900318375.1 uncultured Lachnospiraceae bacterium | reverse complement strand
TTGTGACTGTTGAAGCTCTTTTGCAAATATGGAAAATAACGAAGAACTGTGATAGGGTGGAAGCAGTAAAAATGGTATAGATTAACAACTATGCCTGAATAGTGAAATCCATGATAAAGAATCACGCGGAATTGGCAGAGTGCAGGATGGCTGTACATATGAGCTGTATCATTTCTATAAGTATAATTTGTCCCCAACTTGGGGACGATTTAAAGGATGCTTATGAGCATTTATGGCGATATGAACTATTATGGGTATTTACTCAAAATCGAAGACTCTCGTATATACTACGAATATGGATGTAGCCTGGATAATATGACAGGTATTTTGATGATTGATACAGAGGAAGAAACCTGGAATAATGAAAAATTCCCAGACGGCATCGAAGTCGAGACCACAATGTTCCGTGGGTTTGCAAATAAGGTTTTAGGGGAATGTATTAAAGGCGAAATCCGCGAAAAGGTTTCTCGTGAAATTGGGTGAGAAAATATCGCAATTCCGGAGTTACCATGGAGGTCAAGTGATGAGTTCCGCAAACAATCATGAAAAAAGATTAAGGGAAAGCATGGAGAGAATGAAACTGTTAAAGGCTGGCGGCGAGATTGATTGCCCTTTATGTAAAAAGGGGAAGATCAAAATGAGAACACCAGCCACTTTTCTGTGTGATTATTGCGGAAAAGGAATTATTATCGACTATAAAATTCCGGATTTGTGGAAATGATTGAGTCTATGCGGGAGATGGGGACGCTTTTGGGACAGTTGAAGATTGTGATATGGCGCAGAAGAGCCGGGGTAAGCTCCTGCAGAGAGAGCCGGCACCGGTTTCTTTATGATTCATGTAATTGCCTCTGAGAAGGAATGTTATAACGGCGGGTATTTATCGGGTATTTATTGGGGACTTGGCAATTATGAAAAAAACCAAGAACTGTGATAGGGTGGAAGTGAGAGCAATATCATATTAATAAACGTTATGCGTTACTTTTATGAAATGTATCCGGATGCAACAAATCGTCAGCAACCTGCTGACGATTTGGGAATAGAGGGTGATTTTCTATATTCCAAGGGACACCATATGGCTTTGCTGGATAAGATGAAAGGTAATCCAGAGAAGGCCATGGTTTATGATCGAAAAACATTGGAGAAGAGAGCGGGTTTGTAGGTGTCAATCCTCCGGTTCTCTGGAATTATCCAATCAGTGCAGTGAAGGACCGCACATGGATTTGAGATGAGAAATTATTTGAGAAAGATTCTGTAATCTTGGGTGGCAATCCATTTACCTGACAATTCGTTAGAGGAAATGTAGGAAATTGCCTAAAACTACAGAACGATTCAGGAGCTGGTCGATTCGTATTATGCAGAAAGAGCGAAGGGCTATCAATGGGGTCATATGAAGCAGAATGGTATGGATTTGAAGTTAAGAGCATGCGGCATTTGATGGATTTATATATAGAACCATCTTTCCATTCGGCTATTTGCATCCAATTTCATGAAATGGCAGATTGCAGTTACAGGGCATTTTACAATTATCAGCCAGACTGGAAAAAGTTTGTTGATGTACTAAAAACATATGCGCGTGAAAGAAACATGGATCCGTCAACAAAAGCGATGGTTGCAATTGATATAGCCGCGACGGCAGGTGTCTTTAAGCCATTGGCACCAGTTTCTTCTTATGTTCTGAGAGAAGATGAGAAACGTTGTGTTGAGGAATTGTATAAAAATGAATTGCCGGCCACAGATGAACATATAATTGGTCTCGACGGACATTCTTATACACTTCGAATATTTAAAGATGGCGAAGAAAAATGCTATAGAACATGGTGCGTGACTCCGCTTAGTTGGAGCGCTTTAAGAAATCTGGTAAACACTGTTGTAGACAGGCTCGGATTAGATCCGGGTGGCTATGGGGCATATTTCAAGAAAAACACCTAATAGATATTACATAACAGATAATGAATAAGGTATCAAAGACTTGAGATATGATTCACTTTAGATGCAATCTATCAATTGTCTATTATAGGATACAGTAACGATAAAAGATTGGAGGCTCGTAGGGAGCCCGGTAAACGTTTTTGAGCGTTTACCGGGCTCCTTTTTTTAACTCATAGGAAATTTCGATTTCCTATGAGTTAAAAACCCTCCGACACACCGAAGGTTTGTTGGATGTAGCACTCGCGCGCAAGGAATTATGTCGCTGAGGCGATCGCGCTCGGCGCGAGAGTCTCGCAAGCGAGACTCTTTTTTATTTGCAATCTATTTGGAACCTCCTCGCGAAGCGAAGAAATCTGCGTATAGAAAAGAATTTAAATAATTCTCCTTTACTGCAGGATTAAGGGCATTTTTCTTTGGGTTATACGAGAAAGCAGGCATATTTTGGCCTGGCAATCCAGAAAAGTACGAATTTGAAAGAAAAATCATTCTAATTTTCGAAAATAGGTATCCTACGTGCCTGTCAGTTTGGGGTTTATAGAGGGAGAGAGTGTTTGGATATTCCTTCTGGAGTTATAGACAGTCATTCTGCCGGCCATTAGGGATGAGGTGTGGTGCGGCATTCAGGTGTTTCTTCTCAGGATAGGACTTCCTTTTAGAAGGATTTCCTTGGAATAAGCAGAAGTGTAAAAAGCTATGACATAAGAGGCTTCATATACCGATTGAAGAAGCAGTGGAAGATAAAACACATCTGGAATTCGGAAGGAATGTGAAAACAGAAAGGAGAGGAAAATATGCGAGGTCCGGGATAGGACAGGTCATTACAACTGAATAGGCAGGAAATCAGGACGTTCGTTGTCTGAGCCGGCAAGGCTGATGGCAGAGAACAACAATGAAAGAAAAGGAACCAGGAGCAGGTCTCGGCGCTCCCGTTAAAAAAACGGGTGTGCCTGAGGCCTTGTTCCAGTGCACAAACAATTCTGATCCATCGATTGATCTGCGTCCGGTGAGAAAGATGCCATCCTGAATCCATACTGGAATTTCCATTCATACCGAAAGGTCGTGAAGGACAAGGTATAGATATTATTCACAGTATTATTCACAGGACATGCAGATTGCCGGAACTCGAAGTCAGAGGCCACCCGCAGCCGAAAGGCAGAAAGGTGGTCGGATTGACAACAATATTCGAGCTTGTGGAGATGATGGATAGACCTTCGGGAAGGGCTAAGTCTAAGGTGCCGTCTGCTGCCTGGGTCAGGAGACACGGAGGAGCAGTACTGGATTCAGCCGTACTCAGCGATGGTGTGGAGATAACCGCGTATCAGAGCGGCTTCATTCTTTACAGGGATGGCAAATACGTGACAGTTATAGATGCCTATAAGTGCGGAGATTACATTTGTGCTGATGCAGTGGCCGGGAAGAGAGTGCTTTCGGCGGAGATTTTTACTGGCTGTGAATGGACTGTATGGGCAGAATTGGAAGGCCGTGACCGGGTTGAACACAACATGGATTGCAGAGATGAGTATGCAGGAAGGGTCTCTCAGGATGGATTCGCAGAAGGAGGCCCGTTTGTATCAGACAGAGGATGCGGTGATCCTCTGAATATGCTGATCGAGGAGGAGACTCACCGGGAGGAATATGAGACGCTTTACGATACCATGAAAACGGAACTTACCAAAAAACAGTTCGATGCCATAACGCGATCCGTCTGGAAAGGACAGACTCATGAGGAGGTTGCAGAGGAAATGGGGATCACCCGAAATGCAGTATCAGCGAATATAAGCAGAGGGGTCACCAGTCTTCGGGAAGCGTATGGAACGCAGGGACGGAAGTTTGGAAGAAATGTCTTTTGCCGAAATAACCGGGAAGAAGATGAACTTCCCAAAATACTGGAAGATGCTTTTCAAAGTGAAAGAAAGGAAAGGAGACCCGCAAAAAAACATAAAAAATGTGAAACAGACGTTACCTGGGACTGTCAAAATTCCGGGAGTAGTAGGAAGGAGATGATTTCCTGAGGCAGAGAAAGTGGGAGCGAATGTGATCCCACCAAATGGCAGAGGAGGAAAAAGAAATAATGTTGAAAGAAACAACAATGGGTAATCAGACAAAGAAACCGGAATTCCCTTATTTTTATGGGAATGAAGCAGACAGTTATTCCTTCTTCATAGTACCCAGGATTCTGTTCAAAGCGAAAACCTTCATGAATGTGTCCGCTGAAGCAAAGTTGCTTTACAGCATGCTCGTTGATCGGATGAAGCTCTCTGCAGCAAATGATTGGCGTGATGAAGAAGGGAGAGTTTATATTTACTTTCCTCGCAGTACAGTGATGAACCAACTCGGCTGCGGGGCACAGAAAGCAACCAGGCTGATGGAAGAACTGGATGACCGGAGAGGGGTCGGACTCATCACCCGAGTCCGCCAGGGGCTGGGAAAACCGGACAGGATCTACGTCAGGAAATGCATCCTTCCGGAGATGGAGTTGCGGGAGCATTCCAGTGAATACGGAGAGGATGAGGAGCACTGTGGATCCGCGGATGAAGAGGACGACTGGTCTGACTTGGGGACGGATGAGGCAAGCCCGCCAGACATGGACTTGCCTCAGTCTCCAGTGCTTCATGTGGGGTTCCGCCAGGCAAGCCCGCCAGACCTGGATCTGCCTGTGGCGATCGCGGAGACAGAAAACAGTTTCGGCAGGAACGAAGAAAAAATACCCATACAGATAATACGGATACAGAAGATGCGTGTACGGATGATCGTTGCACAGAAACGGAGAAGGAACGGACGAATGAAAACGGACCAATGATACTTCTCCGGGAATGTGGCAGCCAAGACATGTCAGGCATCTCTTCTGCATGTCCGGAAAAGGCTGAAAGAGACCTGCAAATGGGCGAAATCCTTCTTTCTAAATACGGCAAAATGGACTCTCAGGTTTTTGAAACAACGGAACCCTCTCTCAGCAGGGGTGAAAACATTCTCTCCGGAGGGTTGAAAAACGATTCTCCAGATGGATTAAAAATACCCACTAATAATACTGAGAAGAGAAAAACTGAGAGGAGTGATACTGATCGAATCATATCAAATCTGTCCGCAGATCTGCCCAGTAACAGCATCAAGGGGGAGAAATCTCCCTTCCGAAAAAGAGAGAATGATAGATGGGATGGACAGGATCGAATCAGCGAATACCTCGATTTTCGGGCATACTTTGAAGACAGGTGTCTTCCTGATTATCTTCACAGAGAAAACCCTGGGGATGAGGAGATTATTGATGAAATAATCGGGATTGTCATTGAGACCTGCTGCAGCAGGAAGCCCATAATACGAGTCGGAGGAGAGGACAAACCTGCTGAGATCGTCAGATTCCGTCTCATGAAAATAGACAGCAGCCATATCCAGTATGTTCTTGACCGGCTCAAAGCCACAACGACAGATATCAGGAACATCCGTCAGTACCTGTTGACAATGCTCTACAATGCGCCCGGGACCATCGGGAGCTATTATGCTGCCATGGCAAACCATGACATGCATGCGGAGGCCGTGAAAAAGGAGAGTATGTCCGGACAGAGGGGAAACACTGTTGAAGATGATGCCAGCAGCGGAACTGTATATAAAGACGAGGACTTTGAGGAAGACATGTACAGTGACGATCTGTACGAAGAAAACCCGGGAGCAGGATAAAGAACTAAACAACATGTACGGGAATGGAAAAACATGACACCCAGTTTCTAAAATAAACAGAATTTATTCGTACATGTTTTTGGGCGTGAGGCCATGTCCGCATGTGTGAATAGTTAGTGAAAGAAGGCAGCGACGCTGATTGTGTAATCAGTATCGCTGCCTTCTTTTTTTACTGGATATTTTACAGTTCCTGGATGTTCTTATGATCCTCCGTTCTGGATTTTCAACAGGTTTGCTGATTTCATGATTTCTCAAAATCCTCATGCCAGGCATGACCGATGATGGTCCCGGAGGAGGCCTTCAGCGCTGCGGTACAGGAACTGTGGAGCCAAGAATTTGTTTTCTTCAGTTTCTGAAATCTTCTGGTTTCAAAAACTATGAGGAAAACAAAATGCGAGGGAATGGGGAGCGCAATCCCCATCAAGTTGCCAGAGAACGGATTTCCCCATTTTGGGGAAAGTGTGGTCTCCTGGCGAATCTTGCGTTGACGAGTTTTGAGCCCCGGCCAATGTGTAAAATGGCCGTTTTGGCCGTTTTCTCCTTCACTGATTACAGATTTTTAGTACTTGCAGGAAAATTTATTTCTGGATTTTTCAACAAAAACGTTACATAGTCACCTCCTTTTTCCGGGAGTGATGAAGGGAGGTGCACATCATGAAAATGAGAGATAAAAGCACACGACTGGAAAATTAGGGCGAAGGAAAAAGCGATGGGATGGAAATCAGGAAATCATTAAAAGCCTGAGAAGCGAAAGTGATTTGCTGCAGGCATCGGATCAAAACAGAAGGGGAAGGAAAGCAGATGAAGAAAGAAATAGTACCGATCTGGGAGAAGAGCAATCTGACACTGGAAGAGGCGGCAGCTTATTCAAATATCGGGGTCAACAAACTGCGGGAGATCACGAACTGTGAGAATTGTGATTTTGTATTGTGGGTCGGTAATAAGCGCCTGATCAAACGCAGGCTGTTTGACCGCTACCTGGAGAGAGCGTTTTCGATTTGATCTTGTATGCCATATATTCGTGGATCATTCATTCGTGAACCATTCATGAACCATTCATCGGGCCGCAATGGAAAGAGAGCTTCTGTTATGGTACTATTGAAATGTCACGACAGAGGCTCTTTCCGGATCGGAAAGGAGTTTGACAATGCCGGTAAAACGGACAAATCATAAAGGGCGCAGACTGCGCGAGGGAGAGAGCCAGAGAAAGAATTTATTGTATCAGTATCGGTACACGGATGAGAACGGAAAGCGCTGTACGGTCTATGCCTCTGATTTAAAAGAACTGCGGGAGAAGGAAGCGGCGATACAGAAAGACCGGGAGGATGGGATCCGCTTTTCCGGCGGTCAGATCACAGTCACAGAGCTTGTGGAACGCTATATCGACCTGAAACAGGGCGTTCGATACAATACAAAGGTCGGATATCGGTATGTTCTGAACTTGCTCAAAAAGGAAGAATTTGGAAGAACGAGAATTCGCGACATCCATGTCTCTGATGCCAAAAGGTGGATGCTGAAGCTCCACAGGGATGGCAAAGGATACAGTACTCTTACCAGTGTGCGGGGCGTGATCAAGCCCGCCTTTCAGATGGCTTATGAAGAGGACATGATCCGGAGGAATCCCTTTGATTTCAAGCTGGCAGATGTTGTATCCAATGACTCGGAGAAGCGTATTGCGCTGACGCCTGAGCAGCAGGATACCTGGATGGGCTTTATCCGGGAGGATAAGACTTATAAAAAGTATTACGATGAGTTCGTCGTCCTTCTGGGAACAGGTATGCGTGTCAGCGAGTTCTGCGGATTGACAAAAAAGGATCTTGACTTTAAAAGGCGCCGTATCCGGGTGGACCATCAGCTTGTCCGCGAGCGCGGCGGGAAGTACTATATCGAGAAGACCAAGACAGTAAGTGGCTGCCGCTATATTCCCATGACTCCGGAGGTTTACCAGAGTCTGAATAACATTCTCAAGAACAGGAGAAAAGTCAGGACGGAGACAATCGTCGACGGTTACAGCAGCTTTATTCTGATAGATCAGAGGGAACACCCTAAGGTGGCCCTCCATATCGAGAATGAGATGCGCTGGGCGTTGAAGAAATACCGTAAACTCCATCCGGACAAGTTGCTTCCGAAGATCACACCGCATGTGTTCCGGCATACCTTCTGCACGAACATGGCTGCTGCGGGAATGGATGCAAAGACTCTCCAGTATCTCATGGGTCATGCTGATATTGGTGTGACTTTGAATGTATATACCCACGCCACCTATGACCTTGCGGAACGGCAGATGGCGAAGATCCTGAATTTTGAGCCTTCAGCTTCCAATGCAAAAGTGAAGGAAGGAACAAGGGCGAAGCGGAAGAAACTTGGTTGAGACGGTGCTGACAGGCCGGTCGTTTATAGCTGCTGACCACTTGGAAAACGAGCCGGAGAGACTTGCGCATACACCATTCAGTACACCAGTTAGTACACCAATCACCCGTGAAAAGTGGTGTACTTATGAAGATTTACGTGACTGCCGACCCTGAAATTGAAATCGGTAAAATACCCGGAGAGCCAGTATTTATGCGGGTTTGAGGACTTATAAAGGAATTTGTGAAGTGATGATAAAAATACTGTTTGTCTGCCACGGCAGGGTATTCCCTTCTGCCTGAGGCCCTTGTATTTACTGGACTTCCGGGAAATGCAGGCGGGAAATTGGGACACTTTTGGGACAGTTGATAGTCGTGATATAGCTCAAAACCGGGATATTCACTTCTGACAGGGAGGGGATGTTCCGGT
>ONKG01000012.1 GCA_900318375.1 uncultured Lachnospiraceae bacterium | reverse complement strand
TCTCCGTTCGGGATGAATTCGCCATTGATAAACAACTCGTACGTTCTCATGATTACCTCCCATTCTTAAAAAAACAAAAACCCTCCGCCTGCAGGCCCGCAATGCCCGGAATGTCTTCGGAAGCCCGGAATGCCTGGAATATCTTCAGGAGCCCGGAATGCCCGAAATGTCTTCGAAAGCCCGGAATGCCCGAAACAGCTGAAATTCCTTTAGGCGGCTTCTCATCTAAATGTGTAAGTGAACAAAGGAGCTTACGCCATTCCAAGAGAAGACCGGTGCCGGTCTGCAGCCGGAAAAAATGACAGGTCGGAAGCTGTGCCGTTCAGGCATCTGCCTCCGGAAGCTATATAAATTTTACGTCTATCATGCTGTTTTTTCAATAAAGACAAATCGGAATGCCGATAATTAAATCTTTAACGATACGATTCAGACACTATCATGAAAATTCAAAGCGACAGAGGCGTTTCAAAAGTAAAAGATCACCACTGCAGGAGAGGGAGCGAAGCGACCGGAGGCCATGTTGAGTAAAAGGTCACGCATGTCCAGAAAAAGCGAAGCGACAGAGACGTTCCAGAAGAAAAAGATCACTACTGCAGAAGAGGGAGCGAAGCGACCGGAGGCCGTGCTGAGTAAAAGGTCACGCATGTCCGGAAAAAGTGAAGCGACAGAGACGCTCTGAGAGCGAAAGGTCACTACTGAGAGAGCCGGTCGAGGGACTATATTTCTGCACGAACGATTGTTCTGGATTGCCTGGGATGTTATAATGAATCGCGTATTTTCAAAAAAGAAAGCATTAGAACAGGAGACAGGATTAGAAATGTCGATCGAAAACGGCGAGTGGATCATGCGCGGAATGGCATGGGATGACCCCTACAGGATCCGCTCATGGCAGGAGCTTATCAACTGGATCAATGAGATTGGATTCCTCCCCCTTTTCGGGAACGGTGTGACAGGCTTTTCCGCCGAGGAACATACCTCACCCGACTATTGGTGGTCGGGCATCCGCAGCGAGGATCCCTGGGAATGGCGGGAGATCATTGCCGCCAGCCGCCAGGTCGCCTATGGAAAATTCTTCGGCGGCAAAGCAGGATTTATCAGTCTGGACTGGCTCCCTTATTTTGCCAATTGCCGGCGGGAGGGCTACGACTTCGATGCCCGCTGGGAGGACGGCCTCGCCGGCAGACGTGAAAAGATGATCATGGATTTCATGATGGACGTTGATGAAGACGGAGATGTGATCTGGAAGACTGACCGGATTCTGTCCACAGACCTCAAAAAGATGGCTGGATTTGGGAAGGGCAAAGAGAAAAACTATCCCGGCATCATCACCGGACTCCAGATGCAGACCTACCTTGTCATCACGGATTTTCACAGAAGAAAAAACAAGCGGGGCCAGGAATACGGCATGTCGGTATCTGTCCTTCAGCCCCCTGAAGCGGTCTGGGGCCGCGCTGCCGTGACAAAAGCCTATGCGGAATCCCCCGCACGATCCTGGGACCGCATTTTCCGGCATGTCCGCGGAGCGTACCCCCACAGCCCTGAAAAAGAAATCATCAAGCTTATCGGAAAAAGACCTGCCGAAGGCGATTTTACACTGAGATGATAACACTCTGACATTATAAGCACAGAGAAGACAAAGTTCTATGCTTATAAAGCGCTGTGATCATAAAGCATAAACGAAAATGAAAAAAGGATAGATAGTTATGCGTGAATATATCTGTATTGGTCTGCTGGCCCACGTGGACGCGGGAAAGACGACGCTTTCGGAGGCGCTGCTGCACCGCACCGGCGCGATCCGCAATGCGGGGCGGGTGGACCACGGAGACGCCTTTCTGGATACGGATTCCATGGAGAGGGACCGCGGCATCACGATTTTTTCCAAGCAGGCCTCGTTCACGACGAAGCCGGTATTATCTCTGCGTCCGGAGTCTGCTGGAAAAGCCGAGAAATTTGAAAAAGCCGGAGAAACAGCTAAAACGGATAAAACGGCGAGTCGCATCAACAAAATTTCCGGCGGTCAGACACAGATGGAGCGGGTCTGGACCCTGGTGGATACGCCCGGACACGCAGATTTTTCCACAGAGATGGAGAGGGTACTGCAGGTGCTGGATTACGCGGTGCTGATCATCAGCGCGGCGGACGGCGTCACCGGCCAGGTGCGCACACTCTGGAGACTTTTGGAGCATTATGTGGTCCCTGCCTTTATTTTTGTCAACAAGATGGATCAGTCAGGGGCTGACCGTGCAGCTGTATATGCGCAGATCAGGGACGAACTCGGAACGGCCTGCGTGGATCTGCAGGGAGCCTTCGCCGCGGCAGGTGCTGCGGCAGATACTGCCTCAACCGGCGGCTCATCTGCAAAAATATCCGGCATGGATTCTGCAGAATATGTGCCCTTGCAGGCTGCACCGGTCTTTTCTCCCGAACTGCAGGAGGAGATCGCGGTCTGTGACGAGAATCTGATGGAGCGCTTTTTTGACGGAGAGGAGATCACACTCGCGGAGGCGGCGGAGCTGACCGCGGCGCGGAAACTCTTTCCGGTCTGCTTCGGCTCGGCCCTTCGGGAAGAAGGTGTCGACGACCTGCTGGCCATGATGGATATACTGGCTCAGCAGCCGCCCCGCGGGGATGCTTTCGGTGCCAGGATCTACAAGATCACCCATGAGGGCAGCAGCTCCTCCTCAGGCGGAGGAAGCGGCGGAAATGCCATAAACAGCACCGGCAGCGGCGCGCGGCTGACCTGGATGAAGATCACCGGCGGCTCCCTCATGCCCAGACAGCAGATCCAGGAGAGTCCGGACGAAAAAGGACAGCCTGAAAAGGCAGCCCAGCTGCGCTTTTACAAAGGAGAAAAATATGAGGCTCTGCAGGAGGCACCCGCCGGCATGATTGTCGCCGTACCGGGGCTGACAGGGACCCGGGCCGGTATGGGACTGGGCGCGGAGGCAGACAAAGAGGAGACAGAGCGCCTGCTCCAGCCCGTCATGCAGAGCAGACTGATCCTGCCTCCCGGGCAGGACCTGTATGCCGCCTACAGAAAACTCAGGGCCCTGGAGGAAGAGGATCCCATGCTCCGCCTCTCCTATGACGAGGAGAAAAAGGAGATTACCGTTCAGGTCATGGGCCAGATCCAGAGGGAGATCCTGCAGCGCCTGATCGGAGAGCGCTTCGGCATGCAGATTGAATTCGGTCCGTCGCGGATCATTTATAAAGAGACCATCGCCGACACCGTGGAAGGTGTCGGACATTTCGAACCTCTGCGGCACTACGCGGAGGTCCACCTGCTGCTGGAGCCCGGCGAGCCCGGCAGCGGACTGGTCTTTGAGAGCCATTGTTCTGTCAACGACCTGGCCCTCAACTGGCAGCGCCTGATCATGACCCATCTTGAGGAGCGCCGCCATAGGGGTGTGCTTACCGGTGCCGAGATCACAGATATGAAGATCAGCATCATCGGCGGCCGCGCCCACGCCAAGCACACAGAGGGCGGCGATTTCCGCAAGGCCACCTACCGGGCAGTCCGCCAGGGCCTGATGATGGCGCAGTCGGTCCTTCTGGAGCCGGCCTATAGCTTCTGCCTGGAACTTCCGCAGGAAAACTTGGGCAGGGCCATGTCGGATCTGCAGCAGATGGATGCCTCCTTCGGCCAGCCTGATTTTTCTTCCAAAAATAATACAGCCATCCTGCAGGGAACTGTGACAGTCGCTGCACTGGGTAACTATGTTGAGGAAGTCGCCGCTTACACCCGCGGCGCAGGATCCCTGCAGTGCGCCCTGATGGGCTATGTCCCCTGCAAAAACGCGGAGGCGGTCATCGCGGCTTCGGGCTATGATCCCGAACTGGATGTGCGCAATCCATCCTCCTCCGTCTTCTGCTCCCACGGGGCGGGAACCATCATTCCCTGGTACGAGGTCCGCAGCTTTATGCATGTGGATACCGGCTGGCGCTTCCCTGAGGAAGCACCGGCTATGACTGAAGAAGAGGCCCTGGATCTGGCTGCCGAGCGTGCCAGAAAAGCGGCGGAGGAGCGCGAGAAAAAGAAGCGTCTGATTGAGCAGGGAATCCTGGATGCGGATACAGCAGGCACTGGTGCCGGAAGCATCGAAGGCGGAGGAGGCGGAGGCAAAAATGCCGGCGCAGCCGGTCAGGGCGGCGGTTCATCCGGCAGTCTGTCCGGCACAGCAGGAAAAAAACAGGACGATGCCTTTAAACGCCGCCAGCAGGCCGTGTTTGCAGCCGAAAAAGAGCTCATGCAGATTTTCGAGCGCACCTACGGTCAGATCAAACCGAAAGCCGGCGCCGGCAGCAACCTGTTTGACTCCGTCTCCGGTCCGGACGGCGCCCCGAAGAAGAAAAGAGCCGGAGCCAGTGATCCATGGGGGCTGGAGAGCGGAGAGCAGCCGGATGCCTCTGTAAGGAAAAAGAAGCCTGCGCCCCAGGACCATTACCTGCTGGTCGACGGCTACAACATTATTTTTGCATGGAATGACCTCCGGGAACTTGCCCTGCGTGACATCAAATCCGCCCGGGACAAGCTGATGGACATCCTGTCCAATTTTGCCGGCTATCGCACGGAGAAGGTGATCCTGGTCTTTGACGCCTACAAGGTTGCGGGAGGCCCCGGCGAGGTCCTGCGCTGGCACAACATCGATGTCGTCTTCACAAAGGAGGCGGAGACGGCCGACCTCTATATAGAAAAGACCGCCCACGTTCTGGCAAAAAAATACCGCGTCACAGTCGCCACATCGGATGCCGTCGAGCAGATCATTATCTTCGGCGCCGGCGCCTACCGCATGTCCGCGCAGATGCTGCTCGAGGAGATTTTATTCACGGAGCGGGAGATACGGGAGCGCTATGGAATCGGAACGGATGAATAAACGGGAGATACGGGAGCGCTATGGAATCGGGACGGATGAATAAACGGGAGTTATGAGAGCGATACAAAATCGGGACGGATCAGTAAGCCTGTGCAGACTGATTGCTGCCGGGCTGAGTACTGTAATTACTGTAATTTCATGAAATGCTTGTTCAAAAGAGATGGTGTATACGATATAATGAAATTCGGAAAACATATTTTCATATCTGTATCATGGTATGGTGCCGTGTTCAGAGTATGCCCGATGGTCTGAGCGAGGTGTAGTGCTTTGCTCTTTGCCGGGGGAAGAAAGGGGTTATTATGGCAAAACTGGTAGTTTACAAGTGCAAAAAGTGCGGAAGCATGGTCGTAAAGATCAACACGAGGGGACCCGTCCCCGTATGTTGCGGAGATATTATGAGTGAGGTCCGCGCAAATGATACCGACGGCGCGAAAGAGAAACACGTTCCCGATGTCGCGGTCGAGGACGGCGTTGTCAAAGTCAAAGTCGGCTCTGTCGAGCACCCCATGCTGGATGCCCACTACATCACCTTCATCGCCCTCGAGACCGAGAAGGGCGTTCAGTGCAAGTTCCTTGAGCCCGGCGAAGCTCCCGCTGCAGATTTCGCTTTGATCGATGACAAGGCAGTCACGGCTTATGAGTACTGCAACCTGCATGGCCTCTGGAAAAAAGACATTTGATTGATTTGCAATCCTCCTGCCTGGCCAGTCCCGCAGACTGCGTTTTGAGCGGACATGATGCACTGCCGGGTCTCCTGCAGGGCATATCACAAAAATGAAATCAGACTACCCGGAAGGATACTCCTTCCGGGTGTTTTTTTTTGGACACGGCCGTGTGATGTATTTTTCCGTCTTATGTCGGACACGGGACGGCCGTGGGCAGAGGGCGGCAGGGCTGCCGTAAGGGATCTTCCGGTTTTTCCGCCTGATGTCGAACGGCAGCCCGCGGGAGGGCAGAGGCGCATCAACACGGTCCCCTATGATGGCCATGCAGCGAACGGCAGCCCGCGGGAGGGCAGGGGCGCATCAACACGGTCCCTCCATGATGACCGTGCAGCGAACGGCAGCCCGCGGGAGGGCAGAGGGCGCATATGAAGAGCACTGCAGTTCATATTGCCGCCTGTGCCCTGTTGATATATGCGATATTGTATTTAGAAATATACCGTACTATTGAATATTTCTATTATTTTGCATAGAAAATTTCATGGATAAAAATAGGGGATTATATGTGCAAAAGTAATCTTTTGTAGGTATAATTCTGTGGAACGGAGAATGTTATATTTTTGACACAAAGGATCTATTCCTGAACTTATTGTCGTGATCAAAGAGGAGAGAGAATCATGAAGGCAGTTAAATGGCTGGACAGACACTTAGAAGAGATTCTTCTGGTGGCGCTTTTATTTATTATGATGATCATCATGGGGATTCAGATTGTCGCCAGATATGCGCTGGGAAATTCACTTTCCTGGTCGGAGGAGATTACCAGGTTCTGTTTTATGTGGACCGGCTTCCTCAGTATCAGCTATTGCGTAAAAAACAGTAAATCCATCAAGATCGAGCAGTTTGTGGAGTGGTTCAAAGATGATTTCAACGGAATGGGCGTGCATGCCTTCCGGCTGGTCAGTTACCTGGTGGAACTGATCCTGTTTGCCTATCTGCTGCCATTTGCCTATCACTTTGTCCGGGCCTCCTATCTGGGCAAGGCGGCCAGTCCTGCTGTGGGGATCCCTATGTGGATCGTGCAGTCGATCACGGTGATTTCCTTCGGACTGTGCGAGATCCGTCTGCTTCAGAAATTTGTCTCCAGGATCGGTATGATCCGCCGGGGCGAAAAAGAAAAAGTACACAAAAGGGGGGAAGTCTGAATGTCTGCTGCATTTGTAATGATCCTTTTTGCGGTCCTGCTGCTTCTGGCAGTGCCGATTTCCATGGCCCTTGCGGCAGCCTGTATTCTGCCCAGTGCCTTTGACGCGTCCTTCACGGCCAGCGCGACCTATATTGTCCGCGCCATGTTCAATGCGCTGAACAGCTTTCCCATGCTGGCAGTGCCCATGTTCATCCTGTCCGGTATTCTCATGGCCAAGGGTGGAATCTCCCGCCGCCTTTTCGATCTGTTTTCTTATCTGATCGGAAAGAGAACGGCAGGCCTTCCGTGCGCAGTCATTGTCACCTGCCTCTTTTACGGCGCGATCTCGGGTTCAGGTGTCGCCACTGTGGCGGCTGTCGGCAGCATGACCCTTCCTATTCTGCTGCGCCTGGGATATGAGAAGAAATTCTGCGTGGCCATCATTGCTGTTGCCGGAAGCCTGGGTGTCATCATTCCGCCCAGTATTCCTTTCATCATGTACGGCCTGGCTTCGGGAGAGTCTGTGAGCGACCTGTTTACTGCCGGTATCATCCCCGGTATCCTGATCGCCCTGCTCCTGATGGTATACGCAGTCTATCACTGCAAAAAGCACGGCGAGGACAAGGAAAAGATCGCGGAATATATCGACGAACTGCGGGGAAGAGGCTTTGTTACTGTCATGAAGGAAAGCTTCCTGGCAGTCCTCTCCCCGGTCATCATTCTCGGCAGTATATACAGCGGAATCGCTTCCCCCACTGAGGCGGCGGTCATCTCTGTTTTTTATGCTCTCCTGATCAGCCTGGTCGTCTATAGGGAGATCAGACTGTCCGAACTCTACGGTCTCTTTCTGGAGGCAGTGGGCACCTATACGCCCATCCTCTTTATCATGGCGGCCGCCATCGCCTTCTCCAGAGTCCTGACCCTCATGCAGGTTCCGCAGACAGTCAGTTCCTGGATCCTGGCCAACTTTACAAGCAAGGTCGTTGTCCTGCTCGTCATCAATATTTTCCTTCTCATCGTCGGAATGTTCATGGACACGACGCCTGCGATCCTGATCCTGACACCGATCCTTCTGCCCATCGTCAAGGGTTTCGGCATGACAGGCATCCATTTCGGTGTCATGATGGTCGTCAACCTGGCTATCGGCTATGTGACTCCGCCTATCGGTGTAAACCTTTTTGTCGCCAGTTCCATGACGCAGATTCCTGTTATGGAGATTTCGAAGAAAGCAATACCGCTGATCTGCATGTTCATCATCGCCCTGCTGATGATCACTTTTATCCCGGCGATCAGCCTGCTGCTGGTCTAAGTGTGGGTACACAGCAGAATGCATTAAGGCTCTGCCCGGGGGAATAAAGGAGGATAAAGCAAATATGACTGGAAAGAGAATCAGACAGCTGATTGTTATCGCGATCATTGCTGCCGCGATCGTTTACGGTTTTTTAACCAGCAGAAACAATGAACAGCACTTTGCCTGGCCGCTTGCGACCTGCAGTTCCGGCGAGACAGTCACCAATGTCTTCGCCCAGACCTTCGCCGATTATGTGAGCGAGCTCAGCGACGGCAAAATGAAGATCCAGGTATATACCGACAGCACACTGGGAACAGACCTTGAGCTGATGGAGAGCATGAAGGACGGAGATATCCCTTTCATCGTGGCGTCTCCCTCCCCTCAGGTCAGCTATATCCCCCAGCTGTGTGTCTTCGATACGCCCTGCGTCTATACGGATATCAATACTTTCCGCAAAAACATGGAAAACGAAGAACTGATGGATGAATTCCGGGAAATCTACAGGGAACACGGCTATCGTTTCCTGGGAATCACGGATCAGGGCTTCCGTGTGATGACCATGTCAAAACCCTATGAAGACCTTTCGTCCATAGCAGGCCAGAAGATCCGTGTCATGGAGAACAAATACCACATTCAGTTCTGGAAGTGCGTCAATGCCAACCCTACTCCCATGACTTTCTCCGAGGTCTATATCGGTCTCCAGCAGGGCACCATCGATGCACAGGAGAATGCCCTGCCCCTGATCGTGACTGCCAAGCTCTATGAGCAGCAGAAGCGCCTGATCCGGACAAATGCCGTTCCTGACCTGGTCACCCTGATCGCCAGCGGTAAGTTTATGGACAGTCTCACTGAGGAACAGGCTGCCATCATTGAAGAGGCAGCGCGTCTTGCCCAGGCGGATGCGAAAGACATTTCGGATCAGAAGGCCGAAGAAGCTGTAAAATACCTCGAGGATGCCGGTATGGAGATCGTCACTCCGTCCGAACAGGACTATGCTGACATGAGACAGATGTGTCAGCCGGTCTGGGAGACCATCCGCGAGGACTGCGGCGCAGAACTCTTTGACGAGTACACTGCCATCGTGGAAGAGTAAATGATTACGGAAAAGCGAAAAAAGAATACAAAAAGGCACTGCGGAAGGCAAAATTCCGCAGTGCCTTTATGATTGCTTTCAGCTGTATCCGGCCTCAGCCGGACCGGACTCCGGCCGTATCTGACATCAGTCGACCCTGAATTCGATCGTACAGGACCTCAGCCGTACCGGATTTTAATCATACCTGAACTCAGTCGTAAGAGATTCCGAGTTTAGCCTTCATGTACTCGCTGTCGACCTTCTCACCCATGATGAGCTCGATTGCGGCGAGGCCCTGGAAGAGCATCATGCCGGTGCCGTTCATGGTCTTGCAGCCGACTTCCTTGGCCATCTTGAGCATGGCGGTCTCCTTGGGAGCATAGACGACATCTGTGACTACGAGGTCGGGACGGAAGAAGGACTTGTCCGGAATATAGGTATAACCCTCGAGAGGCTTCATGCCGCAGCCGGTGGCGTTGGTGAAGAGGACAGAGTCTTCGATTTCCTTCTTGAGAGCATCCAGATCTTCAAGGTGGAAGAGGGTTGCCTTGCAGTTGGTCTTGGTATTGATCTTCTCGACAGTCTCTACCGCGTTTGCATAGAACTTGTCGTCGCGCGCAAAGATCGACATCTCAGCTACGCCGTCCAGAGCCGCCTGGATCTGGATCGCAGTAGCGGCACCGCCGGAACCGGCAATCGTGATCTTCTTGCCGATGATGTCAATGTTATTGTCCTTGAGGGAAGCCATATAGCCGATTCCGTCAGTGACATAACCCTTGAGGTAACCGTCGCGGTTGGTAAATGTATTGCAGGCACCGACAAGCTGTGCGGCAGGGTCAACTTCGTCCAGATATTTGTGGACGATGGTCTTGTTGGGCATGGAAATGTTGCCGCCCAGGATCCTCATGGCGCGCACGCCTTTAATCGCATCCTCAAGATGCTCAGCATCTACTTCAAAGGCAAGGTTGACTACGTCCTTTCCGAGCTTCTCATACGCGGCATTGTGCATGGCCGGTGAATTTGAGTGGCGGATCGGGTAGGCCAGAAGACAGGTTAATTCGGTGTGTCCGGTAATCTGATGACGTTCCATGGTAGTCTCCTTTTCTGATCAGGTTATTGTTTGACAGGTATTCATTGACCGTATTAATAGACACGGTCAATGAATCCGCATGCTTTAATTGAAATGATAAAGTACCTGACTTGATTATACAAGAGATAATCCAAAAGAATTCCTGTCAAAAGATATATTTTGACTTGTACTGGTAGGTTGTCGCGAATTCTTTGAAGGAAACGACCAGGGGCGCGTGATAGGTGTCCTTGAGGGAAGCCATGTAGAAATTCCGTTCCGGAACCGGCTCTATGATCTTCAGCGCTTTCACCGGAAGATCATGAAGGACGCGCATGTGGGGCACGACAGCGATCCCGAATCCCCGGGCGACCAGGCCGGCAACCACCATGTCCTCCTCGATCTCCATGATACAGTCGGGAGAGCCCTCTGCTTTGACGAAGAGAGCATCTATTATGTCCCTCAGACCGCTGCGCCGGTTAAAGATAATCTGCGGATAGGCCAGTGTATCCTTCAGCTTTACCGTGTCCTGGGCTGCCAGCGGGTGATCGAGCGGGACAGCCATCACCAGATCCTGGGAGGCTACTTTGACAAAATCAATAGACGGATCGTCCTTGTATTTGGAGCAGAAGGCGATATCAAACTGACGGTTTTTCAGTCCCTCGATTATTTCCGCGGTCAATCCACCCTCACTGTGCAGACGGTAGCTGATGTTCTTGTCAGGGTTTGCCCTGATGAATTCCCGCATCAGAGCGGGCACATAGCTTGCTCCCAGTACACGGATACAGCCGATGTCGATAGTGCCGTTTCCGGTGCCGGTCATTTTCAGATTCGCCACACTGCTGTCCAGATGTGCCAGTATTTCTTCCACGTCCTTGAGGAAGACCTTTCCCCATCGGGTCAGGACGACGTTGCGCCCGTCTTTTTCAAATAGACGCACATTCAGTTCTTCTTCCAGGGCGGCTATGGCGTGGCTGAGGGAAGGCTGGGTGATCGACAGCTGTTTTGCCGCCTTGGTGTAGTGTTCAAGACGAGCCAATGTTACAAAATATCTCAGATGATGCAGATTCATGGAAGTTACTCCTTTCAAGGCCGGCTGATCGGCATGCGGACATTGCCGGGCCGCACAGACAGTCAGCCGCAGCCATGGAAAACGGGATCATCTGCCCTTAAAACGGGTCAAAACGGGCGATTATCCGCCTCTTAATTTCATGTAAATTATTATACAACAATTGATAGCGAAAATCTATCAATAGGATGAATAATATGAATTTGTCTTTAAATTAACATGGTAGTAAACTGAAAATAGCGTAAATATGCGCTCCGTTTGTTTTGTGTATTTGTGTAGAGTGCATAAATTTTTTGCTTTATAGAAAGGAGTTTATAATGGCCAGAAAGTACCCCATCACAGTCAGTTCCTGGACACTGGGAGATCAGTGCAAATTTGAGGATCGTGTAATCGCAGCCAAGAAAGCAGGTTACGATGGAATCGGACTTCGCGCAGAGACTTATGTAGACGCTCTTGCAGAGGGACTTCATGACGAGGATATTCTTGCAATTCTTGACAAGCACGGCATGAAATGTACTGAGGTTGAGTACATCGTTCAGTGGGCAGAGGACAACCGTTCTTACGAGCAGAAATACAAAGAGCAGATGTGCTTCCATATGTGCGAGCTGTTCGGTGTCAAGCAGATCAACTGCGGCCTGATGGAGAACTATTCCGTCGAGCATACCGCTCAGAAGCTCAGAGAGCTCTGCCAGAGAGCAGGCAAGTGGATCATCGGTGTCGAGCCTATGCCTTATTCCGGAATTCCGGATATCAAAAAGGGCTGGGCAGTTGTCAAGGCAGCTGACTGCGAGAACGCAAAGCTGATCCTGGATACTTGGCACTGGGTCCGCGCAAATCAGCCCTGCGACCTTGAGCTCCTTGCTGACATCCCTGCTGACAAGATCGTCTCCATCCAGATCAACGATGTATGGGAGAGACCTTATGCGAAGAGCATCCTCAGAGACGAGTCCATGCATGATCGTCTTGCACCCGGAACCGGCATCGGCGCTACCATTCCTTTCGTCAAGATGATCAAGGCAAAAGGAATCGAGCCCGCAGCTCTCGGCGTAGAGGTTATCAGCGACGCTATCCTTGCAAAGGGCATCGAGCAGGCAGCAAAAGAGACTTTCGACGGCTGCGCAGCAGTTCTGAAGGAAGCATGGCCGGAGGCTCTTGAAGGCTGAATTTAACAGGCATGCCTGAAAAGACATGTAACAAAATGACAGGAAAACCGGATGTCTTTTTATGGGGGGCTTCCGGCTTTCCTGTCGATATTAAGGATTTATCAAGGTTTTGTTTCACCAGATGTTTAGCAAGCAGAGAGGTAACAGGATGAAATTCAAGAACATGTTTTCTCCGATCCAGATCGGACCGATGCAGGTCAAAAACCGCTTTGTCGTTCCGCCTATGGGCAATAACTTTGCCAACACCGACGGCACCATGAGCGATCAGTCCTGCGCATATTATACCGCTAGGGCAAAGGGCGGCTTCGGCCTCATCACCTTTGAGGCAACTGTCGTTCACAAGGGCGCAAAGGGCGGCCCCAGGAAGCCATGCCTCTATGATGATTCCTCCATTGACAGCTTCAAGAAGGTCATCGACTCATGTCATGCGGAAGGCGCAAAGGTCTCCATCCAGCTGCAGAACGCAGGCCCTGAAGGCAACGCCAAGAATGCAGGCGCTCCCATCGAGGCAGCATCCCCGATCGCTGCTGCAGACGGCAGAGACATTCCCGTGGAAGTTTCCACAGAGAAGGTCTATGAGCTGATTAAAGGCTACGGCGAAGCTGCAAAGCGCGCTATGAAAGCCGGCGCAGACGCAGTTGAGATCCATATGGCACACGGCTATCTGGTCAATTCCTTCCTGTCCCCCAGAACCAACAAGCGTGTCGATGAGTTCGGCGGCAACTAAGAGTCAGCCCGTTGATTGTGATGGGACTGAATAAATGTTTAAAGTTATTTTGCATATTCCAACACCTCCGATACTCCGATAAGATATACTCATCGCCTACATTACTGCTGATTATAATTATACGACAAAGAAATAACTTAGACTAATTCATAATTTACCTGCGATTGATAGCTAAAAACTATTAGTTGAAAGCGCGAGGGTACGGCCCTTTTAACAAAAGGAAAACCCAAGGGGACGCCCCTTTTGATTCACCGGTTATGAAGATCTTTTACAGAAAAGACCCGCCTGAAAAGCCAGGAGTTTTTCGCGGCTGTTTCGCGAAAACCCGAGTTGAACGGCGTGCGGCGCGCGTGAAGTGTATTGATAATGCGAGGCTTTGCTGCCGCCCTTCGAGAGGGCGTGTAACAGATTTTTATGAGTTACCGCCGGAGGAATATGTATAGTATCATGTCGTTTGCACGGTGTGCTATAATGTAAAAAACAAAAATATAATGTATAGAAAGAAAAAGAAATCTGCAGTCTGAGGTAACAGTTGAAAAAATGAGAGAAGAAATGAGAAAAGACTTAGATAATAAGAACAGCACAAAAAAGGCACCAAAGGGACAAAACTCTGAAAAAAAACAGTCTGTCCGCAAACAGGATCACAGTCAGAAACAGACACCTGCCGGAAGCGGTAATAATGCAAAAAAAGCATCAATGAAAAAGAACAGGGAAATGAAAAAAACTATTTCAAAGAAGCCATACGAGCGGAACGAAGCATCATCAAAAAAAATTTCCCCGCAAAAAGCTGCCCAGTCACCGGACGCAGGCTCTGCAAGTGCCAATGATGCAAAGAAAAAAAGATCCCGCTGCGGCGTCTCCGGACTCTGCGGAGGATGTTCTATGATCAATATGCCCTATGACGAGCAGATCCGCGGCAAACAGAAGGTCCTTGATGACCTGATCGGCGATTTTGTCATTCCCGACAAGTTCATCCGCATGAAGGCGCCGGATCATTACCGTTATAAAGTGACCTCGATTTTTGCACCCGACAGAAAGGGAAAGCCTGCCTGCGGAATCTACAGAGAGGGCACGCATGAAGTGATCCCGGTCAAGTCCTGCCTGATTGAAAACATCCAGGCGGACCGAATCATCCAGACGATCTTCTCCCTTCTGCCGTCCTTCCGGATCCATGTCTATGATGAGGATATGGACATAGGCCTGCTCCGCTATGTACAGGTCCGGGTCGCTCGTGCTACAAAGGAGATCATGGTGACCCTGGTGCTGACAGATCCCGTGCTTCCCTCCCGCAACACCTTTGTGAGGGAATTGACCAGGCGCCATCCGGAGATCACCACGATCATTCTCAATGTCAATGACAGGGCTACTACTATGGTCCTCGGCAATCGCGAGACGGTGATCTACGGAAAGGGCTATATCGAGGATGTCCTGTGCGGGAAACGCTTCCGCATTTCCTCCCGCTCATTCTACCAGGTCAATCCGCTCATGACGGAAAAGCTCTACAATATCGCCATTGACTGCGCTGCCCTGACCGGAAAGGAGACTGTGCTCGACACTTACTGCGGCATTGGTACAATCGGCATCATTGCCGCGTCTCATGCCCGCCACGTCGTCGGCGTGGAACTGAACAGCGAGGCAGTCCGTGACGCCCAGGAAAACATAAAGATGAACGGGCTCGATAATATCGAGATCCTGCAGGGCGACGCAACGGAGTTTATGACTGAGATGGCTGCAAACGGTACCCGGGCGGATGTCATCTTCATGGATCCTCCCCGCAGCGGCTCCACAGAGGAATTCATGCGCGCCGCCTGCGACATAGGGCCCAAAAAGATTGTCTATATTTCCTGCAGCCCCTGGTCTCTGCAGCGGGATCTGGAGTTCTTTACAGAGAATGGGTATGAGGCCAGAATGGCCATACCTGTGGACATGTTCCCATATACCAGCGGTATCGAGACTGTAGTTCTACTGACACATACTAAATAAGAAATAGCTGAAAAGCCTTTAAATTCAAGGGGTTCCCGCCACTCGGGCAGTTTCTGCACCGGGGTGAGGAACCCCCTTTTTGCTGTCCGTGGGAACATGTCAGATGCCCTGATTTCGGAAGGCTGTAGCTCTTTTTCTACTATTTGGCGAAATGAGAAAACGATTCTGCTATTTTGGCAGGTCGAGAAAATGATTTTGCTATTCAGAATGGGGTGAGATTATTATACTATTAATAAAAATGGCGGAGGATGGAAACGTATGGAGAAGGACAAATCTAAGCTTATAGATATTCAAACGGATGTAATAAAAAAGGATATGCATAGTGGACTTATCCGGACTATTATTGGCAGCATTCTATTTTTTATTTTCTTTAGCTCGCTCATAAGTGGATATGAAGATTATGACCTTTCGAAATTGATAAATTATATAATAATTATCGGGGTGTTCCTGCCGTGGCTGCTTTTATCTTTGGGCTTGGTGCGATCCGGTTTGCGGAGACAGAGGCTTGCAGGCCTTGCGGAGAAATATTTACCCCGCATGAAAATGAATGACGACGGGTCCATTTTGTATTATAAAACGGGTCCGGTCATGAATGAACACAATTCAACAGCGCTTTGGAGTAATGACACAGGCAGGATTGAAAGAGATCTTCTGGAAATGATTCAGAGAGGCTACTTGCTCGATGCGGCAGCTGTGGAGGGAGACTTTGGCGTAATTCTCATCAACAAATCGTCCAAACAGTGGAGGAAGGGTATTTACCTGAACAAGGAGGAGATGGACAGGAATAGTGCAGATGCGGGAAAAGTGAGTATTGCCGGTCTGTACTTATTGTGGGTATTCTTTATGGCACTGCTTACATTGGCAGCGACTAATGAGGATAATAAAGTTGTATGGTTCGTTGTAATCTTGTTGATCCTGTTAGTAATACTACGACACCTTTCGGTTTTTTTGAGCAGAAAACATCTACGGCGCGCAAAACGATATGGACAGGTGCTGGAGGAAAGCATTACAGGAAGAATCCCCCTTAGCGTCCTTGCAGAGCAGACAGACTTTGATGTGTCTGTCATCAAAAAGGATATTAATTGGCTGTGCAGTCATGGAATCCTGCTGGGATGTCATTTGGAAATGGATGGAGAACCGTTGATCATACTTGATGACGTTGTGAGCGGCGAAGCTATATTTGAGGTATGTGAGTGTCCGGGATGCCTGAATACAACACAGGTCCGGGCCGGACGTGTTGCAAAATGCCGCTATTGCGCCAGGCTGCTGGAGGCACCGATCATTTTGTCCAATTGATTTGCGGTGGATATGTTTCCGGAGCCAAAAGTGCGGACGGCCGCAGGTATTGCTGTTTATTTCTTTTTTTTCTAAAAATATGGAGCCCGATGTAATTGTATAGCTGTTTTTTGAAGCCAGGTGATAGGTATGGAATACAAAAAGATGTCAATTCAGGAAAAAACGAAACGGATAGTCGATGAGATTCAACAGGAAAAAGGATGTAATCCTGTCCGTATTTTTAAAAGCATGGCGCAGAAAGAATATATCAGCATCCACGGACCGGAGCATCATATCCTTGACGGTGCCTGCATACTGACCGCATTTTACAATGCCGGCGGCAATATCAGACTGGAAGAGTGTCTGGACAAGATTGCCCGTGAGGGTCTTAGAATGCCCGGTGCAATGTGCGGTCTCTGGGGAATCTGCGGTGCCATTGCTTCTGTCGGAGCGGCTCTTGCGATCATAGACGGTACAGGGCCTTTATCTGACGACGGGACCTGGGGAGAGCATATGAAGTTTACTTCGCAGGCGATCGGAGAACTTGGCAGGATCAATGGCCCCCGGTGCTGTAAGCGGGATGCCATGATTGCATTCCGGGAGGGAGTCAGGTACATAAATGAACATTACAGCCTTGTGCTCGAATATGAGGACCAGCCTTGCGAATTCTCTGAACGAAATCAGCAGTGCCTGAGAGAAAAGTGTCCTTTTTACGCCCGGGATGAGGGGCGGGGATGTAGTTCTGATTAATACTGAACGTCTGTTAATTGTCATGGCTTTTCAGACAGAAATGATGACTGCAATAAATGATTTTCATTAATTCGTTTGCGTATGTTCATGCTGACGGAAAAATCCAAAAGTCGATTGACATGTTCCACGCCAACCGATGAAACGCAGATGTGTTCCTGAACTGATTTTTCGCTAACGGGCACAGAATATGTGATAATGGAGGAGTACAGAATCATAACCATTGGCAAAGACAGGATCATACATCGAGCGTGAAACGGGAGAAAGATGAAGGCTCTTTCTAAATTCAACAGCAGCACGGTCAGGATACCATAATTGATTAATCGACCGGCGCAGGAGCAGATGAGTTGATGATAAGAATAAACCACTGAGCAGACGCAAAAACATACGTAAAAAAATTACGTTGTTATTGCGTCTGCTTTTGTAATGTTCCAAAGTTTATTTGCCCGGATAAAATATAGCCAAATAGTCGGTTAATAATGGCCCGCATACTCGGTCCGCTGAAGAGGAGTATGCAGCATCTGGCTGAGTATTGGAATCTCTTGGTCACTTTGCCGGGGCAATAAGATCCGACATTTTTACCCATCCTGTGAAATCACATAGATTGCAACGGATATCTACATACTTCACACCGTTCTCTTCCTTTTGCACTTCCTGAACTCGATACTTCGCTCTTTCAGGCATTTTAGGAGGGGGATGTGTGTATTGTATCCGGAAATTTCTCTTGCTTTATTCACTGAAAGGCACTTTCTGTATAAAATGTTAACATATATAAAATAACGTATCAGCACATTCGAACAGACGATAGCACATATAGGATCGGGGATGCTTTTTTGTATCAAGCAGATGAAAAAAGAATGTGATAAACATATTTTGATATAATATCGGCCAAATATGTCGCGTATATCGTAAACTTTTGATATGATAAACACAGGCTATTAATTTAATACAGTGCCTGCACCGTTCTAATAGGGGTGTCAACCGCTATCATTATCAGAATAAGGAGAAGAAGAATGCAGTTCATACGTTTTATTCTTGCCCTTGTCCCGATCATTTGGCTTATGGTCGCGCTCAGCGTCCTGAAAATGCCGGGCTTTCTTGCCTGCATCATCACAGTCTTTATTACAGCATTCGAATCAATCTGCATCTGGCATTTCAGTTCCGTTAATATGCTCACAGCAGCACTTGAGGGCGCCCTGAACGCTCTCTGGCCAATCTGTCTCGTCATTGTCGCAGCATTATATACCTACGTTCTCACGCTTGAGACCGGCGCCATGGAAAAGATCAAAAAAATGCTTGCAGGAGTCTCCGAGGACCAGCGTGTGCTCGCTCTTCTGATCGCATGGGGATTCGGCCATTTTATGGAAGGAATGGCGGGGTTCGGGACCGCAGTTGCTATTCCTGCAGGGATCCTGATTGCGCTGGGAATGGAACCGCTTCCTGTCGTCGTCGGATGTCTTGTTGTCAATTCTATGCCCACAGCGTTTGGGTCTGTAGGCGTTCCCATCGCGACCATTTCCGCAATCACAGGACTTGCCCCGGTCGAGATTGCGGCGAACACAGCCAAGATCGAAGTGCTCATTTTTGCCATGCTTCCCTTTTTCCTGGTGTTTATTATAGGAAATGGATTCAAAGCAGTCAAAGGCGTGGTTGAAATAATCGTTGTGGCCGCGGTATCCTATATCGTTCCGATGCTTATTTTTGCCAACTATGTCGGACCGGAACTTCCCAATATCGTCGGTGCGATCTGCAGTATGATCAGTATTGTGGTCTGTGCCAGAATAAGAAAAGGAGAGGTGCCGGAAGAATATCTGGCCAAAACATCAGGCTCTTCAGACAGCGCCTCTGAACCGCTGAGTCTTCGGGAAGCACTGATCGCGTGGGCGCCCTTTCTGCTGATATTTGTCCTTCTTGTACTGACAAGCCTTGTTCCTTTCATCAAGCAGCCTCTTTCATCGATCAGGAGCAGTTTCCACATTTACGCCGGAGACCCTGAGTCGAAGCTGACCTTTGTCTGGATCAATACACCGGGCGTGATCATCCTCATTTCTGCAGTGATCGGAGGACTGATCCAGGGGGCGTCTCCCCTCAAGCTCTTACATGTTTTTGCCAGAACAGTGAGGACAAATGTCAGGACCTTCGTGACGATCATGTGTGTTCTGGGCACAGCCAAGATCATGAGCTATTCCGGAATGACATCAGATATGGCCGCATTCCTTGTTGCAGTGACGGGATCCTATTATCCTTTTATCCCTCCTCTGATCGGAACGCTCGGCGGTTTCGTTACGGGAAGCGGTACTTCGACCTGCGTCCTTTTCGGACCTATGCAGGTGCAGACGGCAAAAGCGATCGGAGCCGACCCATCCTGGCTGATCGCAGCCAATACCTGCGGAGCAGGCATCGGCAAAATGATCTCTCCCCAGGGAATCGCGATCGGTGCAGCCAGCGCCGGACTGAGCGGTTCGGAGAGCAGGCTCATGGCCAGCGTAATGAAATACTGCATTCTGTTTGTTGTGGTCGCGGGAGTGCTCAGTTATTTTCTTCAGTAATAGTCAGAATATAATAAGGAAAAGAAAAATGGGTTGTCTGATACATAAATGGGATGGATGCAAATGCATCAGGTGCGGTAAGATCAGAAAAGTGAGAGACAGTTCGCTGCATGATTTTCAGGATGGCTGTACCTGTGTGAAATGCGGGGAAGTCAGAAGTTATGGACATCACTACAGATGCGGGGTATGTACGATTTGCGGAAAGAGTAATCCCCGTGAGGGACATACCGACATCGATTACCGCATGGCGGGAGACAAGATCGAGTATTACTGTGCCGACTGCGGACAGGTTATGAATACCTATACTTATAATGAATTGTTCGACCGGACAATAGAGGAGATCAAAAATGCTGATGAAGCGGGCTGCTGCAGTCCGGGAGCGGAATCTTTGCTGGAATGGCTTAAGGCGAACCGCCCGAAAAAAGGAGAATGATGTATTCTGAGCGCGGAGACAGTGTGACGAATCTGTGACAGAGTGTGTGTTATTATTTTTCATGTAATGACGAAACGAAATCCAGTATTACCTGTCATTCATTGATCAGGATAAACAAAAGCTGAAAACAAGTCACAGCCGGAGGGCTGTCATCAGCGGATATAATGAAAGGAGATTACTATAATGAAGTACCAGATTGTCGGCGAGCCCATGCCAGCAGTTATTTGTGAAGTCGAAAGCGGAGAGACCATGGTCTGTGAGTCCGGAGCTATGAGCTGGATGAGCCCCAATATGCAGATGGAGACAACAGGCGGCGGTGTCGGTAAGGTGTTCGGCCGTATGTTCTCCGGTGAGAACCTCTTCCAGAATCATTATACTGCCAAGAACGGTCCCGGCATGATCGCCTTCGCATCCAGTTTCCCCGGGTCCATCAGGGCATATGAGATCACACCTTCCACACCCATCGTAGTCCAGAAGAGAGCATTTCTGGCATCGACCGCAGGAGTGGAACTCAGTGTACACTTCCAGAAAAAGCTGGGTGCAGGCTTCTTCGGCGGTGAAGGATTCATCATGCAGAAAATTTCCGGAAACGGAATTGCATTTATAGAAATCGACGGTTCGGCGGTCGAATACACACTTGCACCCGGACAGCAGATGCTCATCGATACCGGCTATCTGGCAATGATGGATTCCTCTGTCCAGCTGGACATACAGCAGGTCAAGGGAGTGAAGAATGTGCTTCTCGGAGGCGAGAGCCTGTTCAATACAATGGTGACAGGTCCCGGACGGATTGTGATCCAGACCATGCCCATCTCGAACTTTGCCGGAACCATCTCCACATTCATTCCCTCAAAAAGCTGAGGAAGTTTAGCAGAGGATCGGAATTTACACAGCCAAAATAAATAATAAAAAGCAGGAGGTAGAAACAATGAACGATAAAAAAGCGGACGAAGCTATGAAACTCAATGAAGAAAACCTGGAGGAAGTTACGGGCGGCATAGCATACAAATGTTCATGCGGTGCTTGTTATATTTCATCCGAGGAGCTGATCAGATGCCCCCAATGCGGGAAGCCGTTTGTAGAGATTCCTAAATGCCCGACCTGTGGAGCTGAAAAGTATAAATTGGGCGGCGTATGGAAATGTCCGAATCATTGTGACTTTAACTTTGACTGGCTTAATAAGTGACGGACGTCCGGAACAATTATCATAACTCAGACTTCCCGCGTCAAAAGCGGGCTGCCCGGGATATTTCACGGATATTCCATGAATGATCTTACCGTGAAGACTGCATGTTAAAGATATGATTTCATGTCAAAGATATGATTTATAGAAGAGTCTGTTTGGAAAACAGCCCTTGCGCATTGAGAACTTGTCATTGCGCAGAGGGCTGTTTTATTGCTGAAAAGGAGGGAATTTGATACAATGAAAAACAGTAATCATTATCCCCTCATTAATGCGGCTTCTCCAACACAGCCAGGGCCGGTTGGATACAGTATGAATAAGTCTGAAAAGCTGATGACATGTAAGATTTCTGTAAAGAAAGGATCTTGCATTCCGAAGCCGTCAAAAACATGCTGTAAATGGACGCAAAAACAAATGAGAGAGAATGCGGAGGCACGGTATGCACATGAAAAAAAGAATTTACATGGCAATTGTTCTGATCATGGTGATGGCATTTCTTCCGGCATGTTCGATGGCGGAGAAGAAGCATTTCAAAGCTTCGAAGGAACTGGCGGGCGATGCCGGTCTGTTTGAAGATACAGACGGACTTGAAAAGATAGAAGATGATTTGATCCCGGAATTTGTTCAGGCCCTGAACGAAAAATACACCAGAGATTCCTTCGAGGATCTGCGTGCCTCTTTGGGGATGGCTATGGATTTTGAGGGTGATGTCAAGGGAACTATGGATATAGATCTGCGGATCGAGTACAACAGCGGGGACAGGATCCTTCTGATGTATGGAAACGGCGACGTGACTTCAGATGGGAAAACGGTCTCTCAATATATGGAGCAGTATGTTGATCTGGATAAAAAGGTGCTGTATTTTAAGAACGTTGAAGACGGAGACAGCACCGGGTGGATCAAAGAGGAAGCGGATCCCGAAATAATTCCGGAAAAGCCTGATGAGAACTGGAAACTCGTAGAGGACAAGAGTGTTCTGGCTCTCTACCAGGATCCTGAGACAAAGGCATACGCTGTTCAGCTGGATCCGGACGATAAGACATTCCGGAAGGCCTTTAATCTGGTATTCTCTGATTTCGAAGAGTCTTTTGGCGGGCATGCTGACTTAGACAAAAAAGATGTCCTGGTGACTCTGGATGAGGGACTTGCGCTTACAGGGGCTTTCATAGACATTACAGATTCGTTTGATGTCCCGGATGCGGTTATTGAAAATGCAGGGATCCGTTTCACACTCACGGACGTGAATACCGGTCTGGAGGTGAAAATCCCCAAGGAGGCGAAAAGCGCCTCATTGGAGCCCCGGGACGATGAAGAGAATATAATCGGATCAATTGATGACGGGGCGGATACAGGCGATGATACTGACAATACCGCAAGTACCGATGATCATTCTGCCGGGATCGGAAAGAAAAACACAAGTTCTTCTTCCGGAACAAAACATAAGTCAGGAAATGATTCCGACAGCACGCAGTCAACGACCGGAGGGAAAAGCGGAAAGACTTCATCATCCGGCAGTACTGACAGTGCTGACACATCAGGCGGCTCAGATACCTCCGGCAATTCCGGCAGCTCTGACAGCTCTAAAACTGAGAAAAAGAATGTGCCCGCATCCTCTTCCTCTTCTTCTTCATCGGAGACTTATAAAGAGGGAGATCTGATTCCTGTGACCATGAATGGTTTTACTTTCTACCTGGGAGACGTTACGCTCGGAGAACTCCTTGATAATACCGGCTTCTCCTTAAAAAAAGACAGCGAAGGCACAGTTGTCAACAAGGATGACAGCGAATCAGTTCTTGTAGATTTGAGAGATGATGACAAGTACTTGTATATTGCTGTTGAAAACTGGAATGGGGATACAGTGAAACCGGCAGAAGAGTGTATTGTCTACTATTTGGATTATACTAATTATGATTACATTTTCGGTAATAAAGGCGGAAAAGATGATTTCATAACAGTCGGAGGGCTGATGGCGGGAAGCAGCAAAGAGGAAATGACCGCTGCATTCGGAACGGATTATGAAGAAAACCCGGATTCTCCGAGTATCATCGATTATGAAATAGGGGATTATAATCTGACCATCTTCTTTGATGATGATGTTACCTGCATTTACACCTTGAATATTTCAGATTACGGAAATCTTTAATTTTAAAAGTAACTGAGGAAAAGTCTTGATCACAGGCAGGTCTGAACGGCAGACAGGAGCAGACAGACGATGAAGAGATGCAGAAAATGCGGAAATATTTTGAAAGAGAATGCCAGGTACTGCGGGGAATGCGGCACTATGGTCACTGGTGACGACCAGCTTGGCGTCGGGACAATTTACGAACCGAAAGATCTTGCGGAGACCAGACCTGTAAAAACTTCCGGCCAGGGGCACATGGATGCCTCTTATGATGAAATCATGAAACGCGATACGGGCCTCAAAAGCCCCGAGGAGTCTGAGCTCGAAGGGAAAAAACAGGGTCACCTGAATCCCGATTACAGACCCAGGGGTAAGCGGCAGGGAAGCCTGGAAGAGGATCGCATCCGTGCGGAGCAGGAAGCGGAGGTGCGCCGCAGAGAAGAGCTCCGGCGTGAGGAGCAGGAGCGTGAGGAACGCCGCCGCAGGGATATTGCCCAGGAAGAGCAGCTATGGGAAGAGCGCCGCAGAGAAGAGGAATACTGGGACCGGCGCCGCCGCGAAAATGTGGAGCGTGAGGAAAGACTCCGCAGAGAACGAATAGCAGAGGAAAAGCGTCTTGAAGAAGAGCGCATCCGCCTCGAGCAGGAAAAAAAGAAGAGAAAGAAACGCAGACTGGCGGGATTCATTCTCCTGGCAGCCGTCGTTGCCGTCTGTGCAGGCCTGCTGGTCTGGAGAAACCAGGTCAGCGACCGTAATATAGGCTGGGGAGACTCTGTACTCAAGTCAAGAATGCAGGACATCACCGGACATTCGGAAGATGATTTTATGCCCGCGGATGCCGCTAATCTGAGAGAGCTTGACCTGTCGACAGGGGAAGGCGGAATACAGATCTCGGATATTTCAGCACTGGCTGCCATGAAAAAGCTGGAAAAGCTCGATCTTAGCGGAAATACGATCACGCAGATCGATGCGCTCAGCAGCCTGAAGAACCTGAAGGAACTCAAACTTGACGGAAACATGATCCGCAATCTCACTCCCCTGGAGAAGCTGAAAAACCTCCGGGTGCTCTCGATCACAGCTGATGAGAACGTGAATCTTGAGCCCTTGAAGAGCTTATCCGGGCTGGAGTCTCTTCATGTGGGCGGAGCTGCCGCTGCCCCCGCAGTCGTGTCCGGAATGGAGAATCTGCGGACACTGTCCATATCGGACACGCCTGTTCAGAATCTGGCGGACTATGCGGGATTAAGCGGGATCACTTCCCTGTCCTTCGACAGATGTGAGATAAGTGATATTTCCCCGCTCGGCGCGAAAACAGAGCTTGAAGAGCTCTCTCTGCGCGGCAATAAGATCACTGACACAAGTGCCCTGGCAAATCTCAAGGCACTGAAGACGCTGGCGCTCCCGGACAATCAGATCACGGACATTTCGGCGCTTTCGTCCATGACTGCCCTGACCTGCCTGGATCTTCGTAACAATCAGATCGGGGATATTTCCGCTCTTCAGGGCATGACGGGTATGCAGTACCTGTATCTGTCCGGAAATGCGATCACAGATGCCTCTGTCCTGTCGAATATGTCTTCTGCGCAGTTTCTGCTGCTTTCCCAAAACCAGGTCACAGATGTGAGCGCACTGCAGAATCTACAGAGCCTTGAGTATCTCTCTGTCTGGGGAAACGGCCTTTCCGATGAACAGGTGCGGAATCTGCAGGGAAGCCTTCCGGGCTGTGAGGTATTTTAAATGACGCAGATCAAAAGAATCAGAAAAGTGCTTTTCACCTCGGCAGCCTTCCTGATCATCGCGGCACTTTTTCTGCAGGGATGCAGCAGTCCCTCGAAAATGATCAGTGATACCACGGAAACAGCCCCCGGGGAAGCGGAAAACACGGATGATGCAAAGGCTGTCAGAAAAACAGAAGAATCCGGCGGGGATACAGGAGAATCTGAAGCAGCACATACACAGGATGCCGCAGAACAGGACAAGAAAGCTGAGGAAGAGTCTGCGGATCAGCCCGGCCAGGCAGGAACTGAAGCAGAAACAGACGCCGGCAGCAAAGCGGGAATCGAAGCAGGAACAAAAGCGGCAACAGACGCCGGCAGCAAAGCGGGAATCGAAGCAGGAACAAAAGCGGCAACAGACGCCGGAACAAATGACCAGGCGGCCTCTGAAGGAGGGGATTTGTCCTCTGTGATCAAAGAGGAACCCTTTGAGAACAGTGACGCAAAGATGATCGTTGTGCCGCGGGAGACATTTGACAGCGAACTTGACAAATTGAGTTCCGAGTACGGGACGAGAGATTTTTACCCGTCCCTTCTGACATGGCAGGGAAAGACCCCTGCCGTCGACGGACCGACCGGGACCGTGTACATTCCCTGTTCTGACAAAGACGGGACCTATCCGGACTGGTATACTATTGTCGAAAATCTGGAACCGGCCGCCAGGGGAGAGAAAATCTACTTCCTGGAGGACGATGAGATGGAACGCGTCGGGGACGCCGTCAGGGAGGGGCATTTTTTTGAAGCCCTCCTGAGTTCGGAAAACGGAGTGTCCTGTTTCCGGGTAGTTCTCACAGGGCTTCCGGTCATGAGCATTGTAAAGACGGACCAGGCCCAGGTGACAGGAAAGGAACTGCATACCGGACACGTGACCATGATCGAAACGACCGGCTTATTGCAGGAATCCGACTGTACCTTCCATGTCCGCGGCAACTACGCCTCAGGCTATCCGAAGAAACCCTACAAGATTTCTCTCAAAAAGCAGAATGGCAAAAATAATAAGATCAGCTGGCTGGGGATGCGCAAGGACGATGACTGGATCCTGAATCCTTTTTATACTGACACATCCAGAGTCCGTGAGATGACGGCTTACAAGGTCTGGGAACAGGTCAATGCTCTTGGACAGTACAGCTGCCCTTCCTCCCGTATAAAGTATGTGGAAGTGTTTATGGACAATACTTATCACGGGATCTACGGCCTGACGGAACCTGTCGATGCCAAGCAGCTCAAGCAGCAGCGTCTCCAGAATCAGATTTCCTTCACGGAAAACGATATTCTGTATAAGATCAACACCTGGGACAAAGATCATCCCTATCTTGATGCCTACCCTCACAGTGCCGGCAGCATAGAGATTTCGGACAATGGCCGGGTATGTGTGGAGATCCGCTACCCCAAGGAGTGGATACCCGGCACGACCTGGGATCCCATGTACCTCTTCCATGATTTTACCATCCGCACCCGGGACCTTGAGGCGCTGAGCCGGCAGGGAGTGGAAGTGAATAAGGACAGCATCGTCACACTGAGCCTGTTCTGCGCACTGACACACGCTACAGACAATACCTGGAAAAACTCCCTGGTGATCGCGCAGAGAATACCTGTGGAACAGGGTGATGAAAGTGTTGGGACAACTGCTTCAGGAGAGCGCTGGATGATCTACCGGGATGTCTGGGATCTGAACTATGTATTCGGCGATGTCTTTTACGCAAGCGCAGCAGACCGGTACACGGCCTTCTCCATGGATGATGTGAGAGAATACAAAGCGCGCGCGGACAGTACCTTTGATTATGAAGCTCTGAAAGCAGCGGACCCCTCGCAGGAGGGCGCCCTCGCCGAAAAATGGGCGCAATGGCGCGACGGCGGGATCAGTGCGGAATCCGTGTGTGAGATCGCGGATATATCCTACAGGGAACTGGAACAAAGCGGAGCTCTTTCCAGAGAAATGCTCTGCTGGCCGCAGTCAAAGGACACCGGGACAGCACTGGATGAGATGAAGGAATGGATCAGACAGCGTTTTGACTTTCTGGACGAAAAATTCGGGTATCAACCTGGGACGGAGACAGGACAATGAAGAAAATGTTTGGTAAAAATAATCGAAAGATGCTGCTCTGCATAGGAATGGCAGTTGTTTTCATCGCGACATCACTTGCTCTGGGAGCCTGCAGCTTTCCGGGAAGCAGTTCCGGAGCGGACTCTGCACAGGAGTCTGCTTCTGCTGCGCAGGAAAGACGAAGTAATGAGCTCAGGAAAGAAGCAGAAACACTTGTAAGTGCGGAAAAAGAGCAGAAGACCGTCTGGGAAGAAGAAAAGAAAGCTGCTGACGAACAGAAGGCCGCCGAAGAGAAGAAGGCGGAAGAGGAAAAGAAGGCTGCCGAAGAAGAGGAGAAGAAGAAAGCCGAGGAAGAAGAAAAGAAAAAGGCCGAGGAAGAAGAGAAGAAGAAAGCTGAGGAAGAGCAGAAGAAAAAGGCCGAGGAAGAAGAGAAGAAGAAAGCTGAGGAAGAGCAGAAGAAAAAGGCTGAAGAAGAACAGAAAGCTGCTCAGGAAGCAGCTGAAAACAAAGAACTGTCCTTCTCCGATCCCGCCCTGGAGAATATTGTGCGCAGCGCGCTGGGTATTTCCAGCGGAAAGATCCGCGTAAAAGATACACATAAACTTACGTCGCTCACGATCACGACGGCGTCGGGCGGCAGAGTGACCGATTTCTCCGGCCTTGCTGCGCTTCCCGATCTGCAGTCTCTTGAAGTGACAGGATATGGACTGACCAGTGTTTCTTCCTTCAAGAATCTCAAACAGCTTCAGAAACTGGACCTGTGCAAGAACAGCATCTCGGACATCTCTGCCCTCAAAGATCTGACAGGTCTTGTGACGCTCAAACTCTCTGAAAACCAGATCAGGGACATTTCGCCTCTGGAGGGAATGGAGAATCTCAATTCCCTGTGGCTCAATGACAATCAGATTTCGGACATCAAACCCCTGCAGAAACTGAAAAAACTCAGGTGGCTTTACCTGAGTCTGAATCCTATTTCGGATATCTCGCCTCTCAAGACCATGACAAATATCGAAGGTCTGACCCTGCGAGGCCTGAAATGGCGCGGCATCACCCTCACGGATATCTCCGCGCTGAAGGGACTGACAAATATGAGCTGGCTGTATCTGGATGAGAATTACATCTCGGATATTTCCCCTGTGAAGGGAATGCAGAAGCTGACAGAACTCTGGATCACTGATAACCCGATCAAAGATTATTCTCCCCTGGACAGTCTGCCGAAGAATTGTGTGATTCACAGATAAAAGATCTGTTGAAAAAGACTCGCAGATAAGAAAGACTCACAGGAAAGAAAGATTCGCGGATCAGAAAGATTCACAGATAAAAATAACGTATCCGGAACCTGCAGAAGACGCAGTCGTTCCGGATACGTTTTTTATTGATGTTGTCTCTATTATATGATTTTGTGTTTTGTTATGAAGTTTTGTTACGGAGTTTTGTTGCGGATTCAGAAGAATCTTCTGATCGACAGGATTCTCCTGTAGGCTGCATTGTTCCAGACACAGATGCCATACTTGTAATCCGCTGCATGGACGATGCGGCCGCCTCCCATGTAGATGGCGACATGTCCGTCATAGCAGATGACATCTCCCGGCCTGGCGTATGCAAGCCCTCCCCTTACAGCAGTGCCGCGCTGGCGGATCCAGGCGTCGTAATGGGGAAGCTGGACACCGAAGTGGGAATATACTGCCATGACGAAACCGGAACAGTCACATCCGTGGGTAAGGCTGCTGCCGCCCCATTTATAGGGATTGCCGACAAACTGAAGAGCAAAATCGACGACCTGCTGTCCCTTTGAGACGCCTTTGCTGTTCCCGGTATTCGCTCCTGATGCGGAGGCCTTGCTCAGGACACGGCCTCCGTAGGAATAAACAGAGCCATCGGAATTGAAAACGATTTTTTTGCCGTTGACGACCTGATCGGCTGTCTGCTGCACACCCTTGGAATTAAAGAAGTAGTGCTTCTTGCCAATATACTGTAAGCCTGTCAGACGATACAGAGTCTTGACACTGATATAATAGCGCTTCCCGCCGATTTTCTGCCATCTGGTGAGGAGACGTCCGTTTTTCTTGACACTGCCGTAGTACCAGTGCTTTTTGTATTTGATCCACTTTTTCTGAAGGACTCCTTTTGAATTGAAAATATAATAAGAATTTCCGATTTTCTGCAGACCGGTCATGGCATAGGTCTTTTTATTAAAATAATAGGTCTTGCCATTGAAGGTCCTCCAGCCGCTTTTCAGATACTTACCGTTGGAGAGCTTGCAGCGCAGTTTTCCGCCCGAACGGACAAGATAATCGCCCTGTAGCAGATCCCTGTTGATACCCATGCTTTCATTGGGGTTCCGCAAAGAGTCTGCGTCATCATCCTTTAGGAGAGCCAAGTCACTGCTGCCTGATTCAAATGAGGAAGCCTGACTGCTGACTGCTTTGGCATAGACAGGAGCGGCAAGAGGCTGCATTGAAAAACAGGCGAGCAGAATGCCCAGCACTGCAGTGGACAGGAAACGACGAAAATGATGTGACATGGAATCCCCCGTTCAGAAAATGTGGTTTAAGGAAATAGTGAAAAAACTGTGTCTATTATACTACAGATTTTATGTAATTGTTACTTTTTTATTACAATTTTGGGACAACGGGACACTGGGGACGTTTCCGGGACACTGAGGACGGTTCTGCTTGTCCCACCCGGTCTCCAGGCCGGAGTCCCGTAAACAGCCTTGCACTGTTTTTTTGAAAATACGATATATCGGATATAAACCAATAAATTGATGTAATAAATGCGAAATAAATTGACATATATGTAATGCAGGTGCTATTGTATTTTACACGGCTGATAGATGAGAGTTCAGCCGCCCGATAAAACATTCTGAAATCTGTCCGGATCGGACGACCACCATCTTTCTTTTTTTAAAAGGCAGAATCTTTCTGTCCCGCATTTATGTGAATAAAACTGCTTCGTGCAGGCAGGAGTTTTTCGCCGTTTCTGCAGCGACTGCAGACCGGCGGGATTGGTTAACTGCGCTCTGAACAGGCCGAAGGGCCGACGGACCGTACAAAAAATATACGCAACAGTACGGGACTAGCCTGAGATCGACAGGCTGTTCAGAATGAAAAGGAGGATATTTTGAAAAAGAAGATGGAAAAAAAGAGCGGACCCCGCTCTTTATCGGAACATAGTGTGCGGAAGCGGTTCAAATCCCCATTCAGGTCAGGAATAAAATACGGTACCGCTCTGCTGGCAGCTTGCATGATCTTGTTGATCCTGTTTACTTCCATGCCCTGGACAGGAATCAGAAAGCCGGCGCAGGTGTACGCGGCGGACACCGGAAAAAGGTCTGAGCGCTATTACGAGAGCGGATCAGTCAAGATGAAAAATACTGTGGAGGGCGCATCCTCTGCAGAGCCGGCGGCTGAAAACGGCGGGCCGGAATCCCCGGGAAGCGGCGGTAAAAGGGATGATCCCGGCAATGCTGCCCCGGAAGAAGCTGAGCAGGCAGATGAAGACCTGACATCTTCCACTGCAGCCGCGGCGGAAACAGGCAGCACCTCCGGATCAGGTGAGGATGCTGAAAAAAGCGGAGACGGTGAAAACGGCGCCGGAACAGAGGCCGATACAGAGGAGGATAAAAATACATCCGGCAAAGAGGAGGAGACAAACACTGATTCCCCTTCACAGGCGGATACATCTTCACAGGCAGATACTGCTTCCCGGGATCAGAAGCCAAGCCAGGGAGAGGATCAGGCAGGAAGTCAAAAAGACGGGCAGCAGGACGGGCAGACCAGGGACCGGAATCCCGCCCGGGAGGCGGAAAATACTGGCGGACAGAATGACGGGACTGATTCCGGAACCTCGAATACAGAAACAGGAAATACCTCCGCATCCGATCCGGCTGCTTCAGATGCAGCTGCGGCGGATGCGACGGCTCAGGCACAGACTATTGAGGAAGAGCCCTGGATGACAGCGGGAGAATTTAATCTTGCATTCCGCAGCCTGACCAAAGGAGCCGGATCCTCTTTTGTCCCGTCACGGGCTGAGATTGTCAGCAAGGAATCGGAGATCGATTATGAGGAACTCGGGATCGGCAGGGACATCACCGGACACAGAGGACATACTACGCCGATCAATATCCGCGATGAAAAGGGAAATGAATATACTGGTGTCTGCGTAGTGCCGGATGACAGGGGACTTCCCAGATGGTCGACCCTGCCCAATGTCACCCAGGTCACGGACGGTGTGATGATCAGGCTGTATTACTATACAATGCTGGACAGCTATGGCGAGGAGCTGGCTAAATCCAGAGGCTTCGGGAGCAATTCGAAGAAGGTTGCAGTGGCAGCCTGCCATGAAGCTATGTCCATGCGCTATGCGGAACTCGCGGGTGTGGAATATGACCGCCCGAATCTGGAAAAGAACCTTACTTCGCTGGTTTCCGCCTATAAAAACGGCGTGGCTTCCAAAGCGCTTCCGGACATGAATAAAGTACATATTTATGTCAGCGGGCGTATTCAGAAGGAAGGACACTGGATACAGGCCTATGTTTTCGGATTTATTGAGAAAGATCTTCCTACCAGCCTGGTCCTGGAGAAGACCTGCTCGGATCCGGATATGCGGCAGGCCTACAAGGAATACTATTGCCTTCATGAGACTGCTGCCGGAGGACCGGTCAATTTCCGCCTCTACACAGACAAGGCCTGCACGAAAAAAGCACATGTGTACAGCAATAAGGGGATGACGGTTGAACTGGACGTCATTACGGCGGGAATGAGCGGCAAGAGCGGCGTCTGGAATCAGGCGATTTTCTACTGCGCGCCCGGCACATATTATCTGAAGGAGCTTACAACACCCAGAGGATATCAGGTACATGAAGAGCCCTTCGGACCATATGTATTCACAGAAGGCCAGGGCATGACGATCAGGGCGGTTAATACTCCTGTTTATGCCAGGGCGGGGATCATCAAAAAAGACTCCGGGACGGGCAAAGCGCTTGAAGGGGCCAGATACGGAATGTATGCCGATGCGGAGGATGCCCGGGACGGCAACGAGCCTGTGGGCGTCTTTACAACAGGAAAAGACGGAAAGTCCAATCTGCTCAGCGTGCTCGCAGGCAAGTATTACTATGTGAGAGAGATCAGTGCGCCCAAAGGTTATAAGCAGGACAATGGCGTATACAGGCTGAAGGTCGCGGACAGTGTGTCGGCGACGACCTGGACAGAACTGAAGGATGAGCCCCTCCAGGGCTTTGTATATGTAAAAAAAGTCTCCTCGGATCCCGCGGCGGATACGGACCTGGAAGGCAGCCCCTACAGCCTTGAGGGTGCCGTGTACACATTGTATGATTCGGACGGAAACAGTGTCGGCACTCTGAAAACAGGAAAGGACGGTATTTCCAATGAACTGAAAGTAAATGCCGGTTCCTATACGCTCAGGGAGACGACGCCTTCCCCGGGCTTCAAGCTTGATGAGACAGTCCACCAGGTGACAGTTCCCGGCGGCGAAAAGGTCATTGTCGAATCAAAGGAACCGCCCTGCAAGGGCAAGATCATTGTCAGAAAACATTCCTCGGAGGAAAAGGAAGAGAAGGCATCCGATACACTCCCCATCCTCGGGGCAGTCTATACGCTTTACAATTCCGAGGAGGACGCCGAAGAGGAACGTGCCGCGGCAGGCACCTTTTTGATCAGCGCGGACGGCCGTTCCAACGAGATCGAGGTCCTTGCGGGAAAGACTTATTATGTCAAGGAGACCGTGACTCCGGAGGGTTATCTCCCGGATGAAAAAATCCACGCCGTAAAGGTGGATTCTCTGACGGAGACTGTTGTGGTGAACAGTGAAGACCGGCTGATCTTCGGCGGCGTAAAGGTCTGCAAGCGTGACCTTGAAACCCTGCAGAGCAGCCCCCTCGGCGGAGCCTGGATCGAGGGTACCGTACTGACAATTTACAATGACGGAGATCTTTCCGTCTATGCGGACGGGAAAAAGATCCTGCCCGGAGCGGAGGCCATGACTCTGGTGACAGGAGGGGACGGTACAGCCGGGACCGGAGCCCATGCACTGTCCTATGGCAAGTACCGGGTTGAGGAGACGACACCTCCCGAAGGCTATACCCGCAAGGGCGCATCCCCCGTCCGCTTTACAGTCACCGAAAACGGGAAGATCAAGGACCTGTCTTCATCCGCGGACACATCTGTTAAGAACCGCGTCATGCGCGGAGATTTTTCCATCCGCAAGATCAACGGATATACCCAGAAGCGGATGGCAGGGGTGACTTTTGAGGTCACTTCCTATGACAGGGACGGAAAAGAAATAGAAAAACACCGGTTTACAACAGATGAAAACGGATATTTTGACAGCACTGCCAAGTGGGCTGCCCGACAGAAGACAGATACCGGAAGGCTCTGGTTCGGAATCGATACGGAGCCGGACGATTCCCTGGGAGCCCTTCCCTACGGTTCTTATCATATCCAGGAAATCGAAGGGGATAACAACCGCGGTATGAAGATGTTTTCCGATGATTTTTCCGTTTACGCGGAGGGACAGACGATCACTCTGGGCAACATCGAGAACACACTCAAACCCGTGCTGGAGACCGAACTTCTGGATGAGAACGGAGACCATTTTGCCGATCAGAAGGGCATGGTGACGCTCACGGATCTGGTGACTTACGGCGGGATGGAGGAATACATCGGAAAGGAAGTGACCTTCCACGGTGTCATTTATGTCAAGGAGACAGGAAAACCCCTGCAGATCGACGGACGGACAGTTGAGTGCGCAGTGACAAGGAAAATCCTTTCCCCCTCTGCCGCAGTTCAGCTGCGCTTTACCTTTGACGCGTCCAAAGCAGAAGGCATGACGCTTGTGTGCTTTGAATATGCTTCCGAGGCGGTTTCCGAAACAGAAAGTCCGGGATCAGAAGATCCGGGAACGGAGACTCCCGGAACGGAGACCCCCGGAACAGAAACTCCCGGAACGGAAACAACACAGGGCGGCACCCCGGACTATCACGACAGCACGAACGGCGGAAAGGATATTGTGTCGCACACCGATCTGGAGGATGAGTCTCAGACAGTACATCTCGTCTCCATAGAGACAGATGCGAAAGACCAGCTGACAGGAATGCACATAGGACAGGCCGCGGACGGAGCGGTCACGGTAGACCATGTGACCTGCAGGGGGCTTATTCCCGGACAGAAATATCGTGTGACCGGATTCCTGGTAGACAAATCGACCGGAAAGCCTTTGAAGGATTCAGAGGGAAAGGATGTTTCCGCAGAGGCTTCCTTTACTGCCAAAGACAGTGTGGAGATCGTGGATCTGACATTTACCTACGACGCCTCCCTTTTGGAGGGGACAACGGTCGTTGCCTTTGAGAGACTTTATCTCAATGGCAAGCCTGACAAGGACAATCCCGGAGCAGGCACACCCGATCGTCCGGGTAATACTCCCGACGGCCATGAACCGGGAACAGATACGCCCATTGCAGTCCACGAAGATCCCGATGATGAGGACCAGAGTGTGCATTATCCTCTGATCCGGACCTATGCCGCAGCTGCCGCAGCCGCTTCCGCAGATTATACCCAGGATGGCATGACTGACACAAGTGACCAAACTGCGGAAGAGATGACAAAAACAGTCACGGCTGATGGAAAAGTGATTGTTCGAGATCATGTCACCTGGAAGAATCTGATCCCGGGCAGGACATACCTGCTGCAGGGAACTCTTATGCGCAAAGACAGCGGAAAGCCCTTGGCCATGGGAGGAGAAGAGGCTGCTGCCCGGGCGCAGTTCAAGCCTGCGGAAAAAGATGGGGAGACGACACTGGACTTCTTTTTTGATGCTTCCGGTTTATTCGGGGACAAAGAGAAAAGGGAAGACGGTTCAGCGGGAGAACAGCTGCAGATCGTGGCTTTCGAGGAGCTCTATATCTCTGCCATTGAAGCCTCATCAGACGGGTCTTCGGCAGATGGGGACGACAAGGAAAAGACAGACCAGGAGGAAAAGGAATACCTGATCGCGGAACACAAGGATCTGAACGACCCCGCGCAGACGGTGCTGCTCGCCGAACCTGAAAAGCCGGATACTCCTGAAGAACCCGAAGACACACCGCAGATCCCGGACAAACCGGGGACTGTCAAACACCCTGAGCAGCCCGTGGAACCGGACACCACGAAAACTGCTTCTGCAAAAAAGAACGTCACACCGGCCTCTCCGGAGACCGTCCGCTCCGGGTCCCCTGTCAGGACAGGAGATGACACCAACATTGCTGTCTATCTCATACCTGCTCTTCTGGCGGCGATTGCATCCGCAGGGATCCTCATCGCGAAGCGGCGCGGAAAGAAGCACTGAGGAAAGGTGTTCCGGAGCAGTGAGGACTGCGCTGTAAACACTGTAAGTAATGTAAATTATGTAAATAATGTAATCTGAAAACAGACAGGGCCGGGAATCCCAAAATGCCGGCAGAAGCTGCACCGCACTCCCGTTTGAGGGCGGGTGAAGGTTCACTGGAATGTGCGCAGAACGCCTTTCAGATGGATCTGTACAGATTCTGTGCTTCTGCCGGCGCGCGAAAGATTCCCCGGTCCTGTCTTTTCTCCCGAATACACTCCGAACATCCCGATCCTGTCTTCTCTGCCGAATATACTCCGAACATCCCGATCCTGTCTTCTCTGCCGAATATACTCCGAACATCCCGATCCTGTCTTCTCTGCCGAATATACTCTGAATAAACCGGTTCTGTTTTTTTCTCCCGAGATTCCCGCAGAAGTGGTATACTGATATGGTAAATGCGGAACGCACTATGAGAGTGGGAAAGTGCCCATGGCGCGGAGCAATGCGTAGTTTATACATAGATGTTTGTGAACGGAAGGTCATGATCACAAGAATGATAAATAGACAGAAACAGTCTTTCCGGAAAGGAAACCGGTCAGGTCTTGAAAAATATCCCGGAGCGGAGGGCTCCGGTCATGAAACACACAAAAAACGGGGCGGGAGCTTTTATGTGTGCGCTCTCGTCTCAGCTCTGCTGATCGTCACTGCGGCACTTCTGACAGGATGCGGCAAGGGCCCTGAAGCCGGGACGGTCTACGGCCCGGCGGATAAGGAAGAGAACCTCTATCTGGACCTGACAGCCGAAGAGGCCAAAAGTCTGGAAGAGAAAGAGAAGGAGCTGCCCGAGGCGGAGATCACGGAGAGCGGCTATTCGATCACGGAGATCGATGAGTCTGATGTTTATCCTCCCGTAAAGACAGATGATTACGGCAGCGCCCTCCCTGCCTATCTTGTGGATTATGCCGTAAAGATTTCCAACAGTGATAATGATCTTGCCATGGTATGGCCGACACTGACTGTCACCGCATATGATGACAACGGAGAAGAGTTGTCCAAGGTCCAGAAGACGATCCGCACCTACATACTTCCGGGAGATGAGATCTATTTTGCGTCCGAAATGACAGTGAGGGGAAGGACTCCTGCAAGGGTCAGATTTACGGCGGTCTCGGAAGATCCCGAAACATATTATCCAACAGAAGAAGAGCTCAATATGCCGCCCTCGGACAATTACATGACAGGGGAAGTCAGTGTGAGGATACTTCCGGAATATGAAGAGGAGACTCCTTCAGCCGGTCGGAAGAATTCGGAGGGACTCGCCAAAGGCTATTTCTCTTTTGGCGAACTGCCGGAACTGTCGGGAACGGTCAGCTGTTCCTGGGACAAAGACCAGGAGGCCTATGTCACTATCCTGTACAGGAAGGGCGATGAGATCCTGGGCGGTGAGACAGGCCGGGTGATGATCCCGGCAGGGATGGAAGCTTCTTATGTATTTACCGCGGCGGGCCCTGTCCCGGAAGGCACTGAGACCATCGAAGCCAGGGCTTTTTCCATCGCGGAGTACTGAAGAACAAATCTATTTTGCGTGCCTTGTCCGGGTCTTGACCCGGTCAGGATTCAGTTTATATACAGCCGCACGGAAAGAAAAACAATGGAGGAATACTGTTTATGGCGGAGCAGCTCAAAGACAGAAAGGATATGGACCCGGCGTTTTTGTGGGACCTGAGCTCTCTTTTCAAAGATGATGAGGCATGGGAGGAGGCTTTTGCCGGTCTCTCACAGAAGGTGGATGCCGTTGCGGCCTTTGACGGAAAAATCGTGCAGGCGGATGACGGGGAGACCGCAAAGAACATCCGTGCCCTGCTGGAGGCGGAGACTGAGCTTGACCTTCTCCTGAGCGACCTGTTTTCTTATGCGAATCTTCGCAGGAGCGAGGACACGCGCGCCCCGCAGGCGCAGAAGATGTATGCCCGCATTTACGCAAAATACGTGGAGGCGGTGACACGCACGGCCTTTGTCCAGCCGCAGATTTTATCGCTTTCGGAGCAGACACTGCGGAAGGTGATGGAGAAAGAGACTCTTGCTCCCTATCGCTTTGTCATGGAAAAACTGGTCCGGCAGAAGCCCCACACGCTTTCAGAGAAAGAAGAGGCCCTGCTGGCCCGTTTCGGCGAGGTTTTCGCAGCGCCCGGGCAGATCGCGGACAATCTGCAGGATGCGGATCTGGTCTTCGATCCGGTCAAAGACGCGGAGGGGCAGGAACATGAGCTTACCGGTTCGAATTATATACTGCTTCAGACGAGTCCCGACCGGACTCTGCGTGAAAATTCTTTCCGCAGCTTTTACAAGGGATACCGGCAGCATATCAATACCTTTGCCTCCGCTTATGCCGGCGCGGTCAAGGCGGCAGCCGCTCAGGCCCAGGTCCGCGGCTATGCTTCTTCACGGGCCATGTCCATGGCGGACGAAAATGTTCCTGCGGAGGTTTATGATACCCTGATCGAAACGGTGCGTGCACACCTGCCGGCTATGTACGGCTACGCGGAACTTCGCAAAAAGCTCCTGTCTCTGGACCAGCTGCACTATTACGATCTATACACGCCTCTTACCGGCAGCAGCGGCAGAAAGTATACCTACCAACAGGCACAGCAGATCATCCTGGATGCCGTGGCGCCGCTGGGAGAGAGCTACACCAGGATTGTCCGGGAAGGCTTTTCCTCGCGCTGGATCGATGTTTATCCCAACCGCGGGAAGAGCAGCGGCGCTTTCAGTTCCGGCACCTATGGTTCGAATCCCTATATCATGACGAATTTCACGGGGACTCTGGACAGCGTTTCCACCATTGCTCATGAGATGGGACATTCCATGCACACGTGGCATTCCAACCACACCCAGCCCCCGCAGTACGCGGAGTACACGCTCTTCGTCGCGGAGGTCGCCTCAACGGTCAATGAAAATCTCCTGGTGGAGCATCTTCTGAAGACCGAACGGGATCCCGGGGAGCGTCTGGCTCTTCTCAACCAGTATCTGGAGAACTTCAAGGGCACTGTCTTCCGTCAGGTGATGTTCGCCGAGTTTGAAAAGAACGCGCATGAGATGGCGGAGCGCGGCGAGGCCCTGGATCCGGAGAGCCTTAACTCCCTCTATGAAGGCCTGGTCCGCGACTATTTCGGACCTGTCCTGGTCATGGATGAGGAAGTGAAATATGAATGGGCAAGGATCCCGCATTTTTACAGGCCTTTTTACGTCTACAAATATGCCACCGGCTACACTTCCGCAGTGGCCCTCTCCGAGGCTGTGCGTACCGGCGGCGGGCAGGCAGTCAGGCGGTATCTGGAATTCCTCTCCATGGGCGGAAGCGCGGATCCCCTTGATGAGCTTCGGCACGCAGGTGTTGACCTCGCGAGCCCCGCTCCCCTACATGCAGCGCTGCAGAAATTCGAGAGCGTCCTCGAGGAAGCCAGGGAGCTTGCGTCCTGCCTGTAGGCGGCTCTGCACCGCAGATCACGCATGTTTATCGTGCATGCTTAAGGTGCATTGGATCAGATCAATACCGGGGGATGTAAGCGCAGCCCCGGCAAATAGATATTTTGATTTTGTAAAAAAGCGCTGAGCGCAGTAACTGGATTTAAAGGGAGGTACAGTATGGATCGAGAACGGCCGCGCGGCAGAGAAAAAAATGTGACCGGACAGGGTTCCGGACTGGGACGCAAGGGCTCCGGACTGGGCACAGGCCCCGCCGGTTCAAAGGACGGCTACAGCGGCCGGGGGAGCAGCAGCTCCGGCGGCGGCAGGAGGGTCACCCGCGGCGCGGGACTCAGCCTCCCTGTGATCATCATCATAGTCCTTGTCTATATGTTCGGCGGCGGAAACCTGTTCGGAGGCTCCGGCGGCGGCAGCAATGTCAGCTATGACTACGGCAGCGCCAACGAGTCCTCCGGCGGAAGCTTCGGCGGGCAGAACACATCATCCGGAACGTCTTCGGGAAGTTCTCTGGGAACATCATCGGGCTCGCAGGGAAGCTCCTGGTCGGACAGCGGCGCTGTCGGGAACCTGAGCGATGAAGTTGCGTCCGGGTCCAGGGAAAAACGTACACAGATCCTCGGAAACGGCAAGGATGTAGTGACCATCATGGTCTATCTTTGCGGCACGGACCTTGAGTCCCGCAGCAAGATGGCGACCTCTGACCTGCAGGAGATGGCTTCCGCAAAGATTGCCGATAATGTCAACGTGATCGTCTATACCGGAGGCTGCAGCCGCTGGAACAATTCTATTATCAGCAGCAGCAAAAACCAGATCTATCAGGTCAAGCAGGGAGGCCTGCTGCAGCTTGTGGACAATGCCGGAGTCGGTCCCATGACAGACCCCGCGACACTTACGTCCTTTATCAAGTACTGCAAAAAGAACTTCCCCGCCAACCGCAACGAGCTGATCTTCTGGGATCACGGTTCCGGTTCGGTCAGCGGCTATGGTTATGATGAAAAATACAAAAACAGCGGCTCCATGAGTCTGGCCGGCATCAGCAAGGCTCTCAAGGACGGAGGCGTCACGTTTGATTTTGTCGGTTTTGACGCCTGCCTGATGGCAACTGCCGAGACAGGACTGATGCTGGACGATTACGCGGATTACATGATCGCGTCCGAAGAGACAGAGCCCGGCATCGGCTGGTACTACACAGACTGGCTGACGGCTCTGAGCAAAAATACTTCTATGCCCACGACACAGCTGGGACAGAATATTGTCGACAGCTTTGTCGAAACCTGTGCAAAACGTACGCCCGGTCAGGGCACCACCCTGTCCGTCACCGACCTGGCGGAGCTGTCCAATACAGTCCCCTCAAAGCTGAACGCCTTTGCAAAGTCCATCTCGAAATCCATCAAGGACAAGGACTTCAAGACTGTTTCCAGTGCCCGCAGAGGCACACGCGAGTTCGGCAGGACAGCCAGGATCGACCAGGTTGACCTTGCGCATCTGGCCTATAATGTCGGAAACAAGGAGGGCAGAGAACTTGCCGAGGCCATCCAGAGCGCAGTGAAATATAACCGGACTTCCACCGGAATGACCTATGCATACGGATTGTCGATCTATTTCCCCTATCAGAGTACAAGGTATGTCGATAAGGCGACACAGTCCTATAACGAGATCGGCATGGATGAAGAATATACACAGGCGATCCGTGCCTTTGCAAAGCTTCAGGTCAGCGGACAGGCCGGTGCAGGCGGCAGTGCCACCGGATCCCCCATTTCCTCCCTTTTCGGAGACCTTCTCGGTTCCCCCTCCGGCAGTTCCTCCTCGGGCAGTTCTCCCTACGGATCCTCCGGCATGAGCGACGAGCTGATCGGCCAGCTCATCGGAAGCTTCCTCGGCGGCGACTACAGCTCCATCAGCGGAATGTCATCCTCTAATTCCGGATTCCTTTCGGACCGTCTGATGACAGACGAGGAGACCATCCAGTATATCGCCGAGAACCATATCGATACCTCCGCTCTGTTCTGGACGCAGAACGAAGAAGGCAGACCTGTCATGCAGCTCTCCGAGCAGCAGTGGGGCCTTGTCCAGTCTCTCGATCTCAACCTCTTCTATGACGACGGAGAGGGTTACATTGATCTGGGCCTCGACAATGTCTACAGCTTTGACGCCGATGGAAACCTGGTCGCGGACGACGGAAATACCTGGCTTGCGATCAACGGCCATATTGTCCCCTACTATCACCTTGATACCGCTGAGGACGGAGAAAACTGGACCATTACCGGCCGCGTTCCCGCCTTCCTCAACGACCAGCGCGTGAACCTCATCATCGTCTTTGACAACAACACACCGACAGGCTACGTCGCCGGCGCGTCCACTGACTATGACGATGAAGAAATCGATGTCGTCGCCAAGAATCTCACCGAGATCGCGGACGGAGATGTCCTTGAGTTCATCTGTGATTTTTATAATTATGACGGAGAGTATCAGGACAGCTACCGCATGATCGACCCCATCACTGTGGACGGCGGTCTGACTGTCAGTGATGTCACGCTTCCCGAGGGTAAAGTCCGCCTCACCTATCGTCTGACCGATATTTATAACCAGGCCTATTGGACGGAGGCCATCGAACACTGATCCAGCGACAGGTTTTATATCCGATGATCAATAAAGTAAATCAGGTTCTGAATAAGAAAAGAAATTCCGGCGGCAGAGATTCATCCCGCCGCCGGAATACATCCAGCCGCCCCTTTCCGGTCAAAAAAAGCCCGGAAAGCTCCGAACAAAGAAAAGAGGGATCCGAAACATGGGTCCCCTTTGCTTCTTATTGCACAACCGGACAGTTTACCCGGCTCCAGGGAGGCTTCAAACGCCATTGCAGCCCGACAGCAGTGGTCAATATCGTCCGCACATTGGAGAACGGCAGAAAGGCAGATCACAGCCATCAGACCAGGACCGGGACCGGTCCGGAATGCAAGACCAGTCCTCAAGAAAAAAACATCCATAAAGAAAAGAACAGTCTGCAGAAGATGAGCAGTTCCGAAGCAGATAACAGCCCGGAAATGACCAGCGAGGAAATGTTCCTCCGCTTCGCTCAGATCGGCAAGCGAATGCATGTCTACTGGAACAAAGACCTTCTTGGGCGCTTCGGCGGAACCTCCAATTTCCTCACGGGAATCTATCTGCGCGGCTGCCTGCGGGCTGTCGGACTGGGAAAAGACGTCTCTGTCCGTTTTCACCCCTGGATCACACCAGACGCCGTGGAAAAAGCTCTGGAGCAGGGGGCGATCGTGCTTCTGCAGGTCTATCATCATCCCAAATATAAAAACCACCACATGCTCTGCTATGCATGCAGGAGAACTGACCGGGAGCAGGATCCGTCACAACAGGAGCATAAGTCCGGAAGGCAGTTTCTCCTTGCGGACGGCTGGAGCCCTGTTCCGCTCTGGGTGGACGAAACCTATCTTGGCCATGGACACTTCCTGACGATCAAGCCGGAATGAGTCACGGGGGACGGTTCTGAAAAACTCATTGCGCGCAATGAGTTTTTCAGAACCGTCCCCCGTGACTCATTCCAAGAAAAGGATGCTGAAAATGTGAATAAATATTTAAAATTCTGATTGACAGAAATCCTGATACTGTGGTAATATACATTCGTTGCGGAAAACAGCAACATACAATATGCTGGCATAGCACAGTCGGTAGTGCGTCGCATTGGTAGTGCGGAGGTCACGAGTTCGATTCTCGTTGCCAGCTCTGAGAAGCCCCTGGAAGCCTGAATGAGATGGCTCGAGGGGCTTTTTCTTTTGTCCGGAAGATGTATATTATATTATTATCTTGCTAAGGATAAACTGTCCGAAGGATGCTTTTCCGAAGGATGATTGTCTGAAAGATGCTTTTCTGAAAGATTTTTCTGAAGGATGATTTTCTGAAAGATATTTTTGACAAAAAGATGCTTTGAAGATACAGCCGGATTCTAATCCGGGCGGGAGGAAAAAGATGCTTTTTACAGAGCTTACAAAAAAAGCGATTGATATCTGTTTAGAAGCCCACAAGGGGCAGAGAGACAAGGGTAATCTGCCCTATGCGCTTCACCCTTTTCATCTGGCAGACCAGATGAAGACAGAGGCGGAGACCTGCACAGCCCTTCTGCACGACGTTAAAGAGGACGCTCCGTGGGCATATGACAAGTATGTTGCGGGAAAATTCCCGACTGAAGTCATAGAGGCGCTGCAGCTTCTTACCCATGACAAGGATACAGACTATCTGGAGTACGTGGAGCGCCTCTCCGGCAACCGGCTGGCTGCCCGTGTCAAACTGGCTGATCTTCGTCACAACAGTACTCCGGGCCGTAAAACGCCTTTTACAGACAGGGATAGAAAGAGACTGCAAAAATATCTGAAAGCACAGGCGATCCTTACAGGCGGGGAGTATGATCTGGAGGAGATGACCCTGAGCCTGCGATATGAAATTCCGCCTCTTGCGGCAGCCGAAAAAGAAAATGCAGTCGAAAATGCAGGCCTGACCATCGTCAATGAGCCGGACGGAAGCGTGCGCCGATACGAGGTGACACTCCCGGACGCTCAGAGAGTGCAGGAATTTCAGGAGTATTTTCCTCTTCTGAGCTTTCTGGAGAAGAGCGGCTATTCAGCTGCTTATGCGGCGTCTCTCTTGTGCAAATAACCTTTTTTGCAGAGGGAATCATTCAGTATTCATCGCGCAAACACCGCATGCGGGACCGGACGTGGCTTCACCGGGTAAGTATATTCAGAAAACGTCAGTAGATCCGCCGGATCTCCTCCTGTATGCCGTACTGGGCCCGGAAGGATTCAAGATCTGCCGGGGAGCGGATGAGCATGACGTCTGTGAAGACGCCGGTCTTTTTGTCTCTAAAGCCGGCGACCTGTTCTGAAGTGCAGATGCTGCAGCGCAGAACCGGCTCCTGCAAGGCGGGATCGTAAGCCATGGCATTTTTGTGTGAGGCGTCTGACTTTTTACTTTTTTTCATAAAAAACATATCACAAGATCCTTTCAGAATTGCAATAAAGGCTCCTGCAGCATCAGATGATGCGGCGGGAGCCTTTCTGACTGCCTGCTGATTATTTGAGGAAACCGTTGATGATCTGTTCTTCGGCTTCTGCCTCGGTGAGGCCGAGAGTCATAAGCTTGATGATCTGCTCACCGGCAATCTTGCCGATCGCGGCTTCGTGGACAAGAGCAGCCTCGGTGCTGTTGGCTTCGAGGGACGGTACTGCCAGGATGCGGCCTTCGTCCATAATGATGGAATCACACTCGGTGTGGCCGTGGCAGGCCGCGTTGCCCAGAATGCACATATCAAGCTTCTGGTAGGAGTGGTCGCGGGCGACAGAACGGGAGACAACATCAGCGCTGGAGTCGTCACCGTTGAGTACAACCTTATAGATGCTGTAGGCATCCTGCGTGCCGTGTGTCATCAGACGCTCCTGGACGACCAGACGGGCGCCGGCACTGAGCTCGGCCTTGGTGTCGCGCTTTGTGGAATCAACACCCTTGATCTGCACCATTTCCATCTCCATGGTGCTGTCTTCCTCCATATAGACCTCGGTGCCGGGGTTGAGCAGACGCTTGCCGGTTCCGTCGCCGGAGCCATAGTGCTTCTCGACATATTTGACCTTTGCGCCCTTGCCGACAAAGAAGCGGTGGATACCGTCATGCTCGGAATCCTGTGTGCCGCAGTTGTCGATCCCGCAGCCGGCAACGATCACGACGTCGCTGTCTTCGCCGATATAGAAGTCATTGTAGACGACTTCCTTGAGGCCGCTCTGGCTCATGACGACAGGAATGTGGACACTCTCATTCTTTGTACCGGGTTTGATCTTGATGTCGATGCCGGAACCGTTTTCCTTGGAAATAATATCGATATTGGCGGTTGTATTGCGCATGGCGGACTCGCCGTTGGCGCGGATATTGAAAGCGCCTTCGGGCACGGAGTGCAGGTCTGCGATCTCCTGAAGGAGCCTTTTCTGGATTTCATCAATCTCTTTAATCTTCAGCATGTTGTTGTCTCCAATCTCATCTGTATATCTGTCATCCGGTCCGAAAAATAGAACGGAGGGGCTGTCTCTGCCCGGGAATATCCTATAGGATAGCCTGCAGGGCATCATCCGGATTTATTTGCCTGTGAGCACCTTGCAGGCCTCCACTGCGGAGGGGGTTCCGATCAGGGCGGGGAGGATCTCGTCTCTGGGACCGCTTGCCGCGATCTTTCCGCTGCGCAGGACGACGATATCGTCCGCAATCTCGAGGATACGCTCCTGATGGGAGATGATCATAATGGAGCTGTCGTTGATCTGTGAACGCATCTTCTCAAAGACCTGGATCAGGTTCTGGAAGCTCCACAGGTCAATACCCGCCTCGGGCTCGTCAAAGACGGAGAGCCTGGTGCTGCGGGCGAGGACGGTGGCGATCTCAATACGCTTGAGCTCGCCGCCGGAGAGGCTGGCGTTGACTTCGCGATTGATATAATCCTTGGCGCAGAGACCGACTTCCGCAAGATACTTGCATGCGTCTGCGGGAGACATTCTCCTGCCGGCAGCGAGGCGGATCAGGTCGAGAACCTGGATGCCCTTGAAGCGGACAGGCTGCTGGAAAGCAAAGCTGATGCCGGCTTTGGCGCGCTCGGTGACGTTTTTGTCTGTGATGTCCACACCATCTAAAAAGATCCGGCCGGAGGTGGGTTTTTCAATTCCTGCGATGATCTTCGCGAGTGTGGATTTACCGCCGCCGTTGGGACCGGTGATGACGACGAATTTATTATCATCAATCTTGAGATTGATATCATTGAGGATCTCCTTATCGACAGAGCCGCTGCCGTTGTCCTCTGTGACACCAAATGAAATGTTCTGAAGTTCCAGCATGATTGTATCTCCTGTAAAAATGATGGTCAGCTGCAATAGTGATTGAACCTGCTAAATCAACTTTATGTCTGCCTTGCCTCCGCTCCGGAACACTGTCCCGGACGTTTGCAGGACTCCAGAAAGCAGTCGTTTCTGTTTCCGACGCACAGCTCCCAGCTGCCGCCTTCGATGATCAGCTCCCTGCTGTCAACGATCGCGCTGGCGACTTTACGGCGGGCGGATTCGCAGATTTCCGTGGCTGTTGTCCTGGAAATATTCATTTGAACGGCACACTGGCTGTGTGTCAGTCCCTCGCGGTCCACAAGGCGAAGAGCCTCGTACTCATCAACCGTGAGAACGATCGGCTCTCCGGGCGTCTCATCGGGTGAGACGGGGGAGAAAGAGGGCACGAAACGCTTCACTGACGGCATGTCACAGACGCGCCGGCTTCTCTGCGGTCTTGCCATAGATGTACCTCCCTTACTGCGGCTGAATATTTATTGTGCCTGAATCCTTACTGCGGTTGAATATTTTTGTTTCCGACATAAGTCGATTATAAAAGGGGCTGCGCTGTTTGTCCAGACTAATATTGCGGATGGCATCAATTGTATTCGGATACATACAGTACATGATCCGTACAGTATATGATCCGTACAGTACATGATCCGTACAGTACATGATCCGTACAGGATGCATACAGTCTGCAGCGGGATTCAAAACATGCAAAAAACAGCCATGGCAGAAATTGTCTGCCATGGCTGTCCTGTATTTAATCATAGTGATTTAATCATAGTGATTAATCATAGCGTAGGGAAAAACTTATACCGGTGAAGTTACCGGTGCAGCGGAAGTCCCTGCCGGTCCGGCTGCAGATCCGATTACAGAGTATCGGAGTGTTTGATATAGCCGACAGAGCCGGGCTCTGCGAGGATCTTGTTCTCGTGGATGATCTTCGCGTATTTGTCGACAACCTGATTCTGGAGAACGACGTTCTCGCCGATCTCTGCATAGGCCAGGATGATGCAGCCCTTGACAACAGAGCCCTTGCCGATGGTGACACCGCGGCCGATAACAGAATCTTCCACTGTGCCGTGGACTTCGCAGCCGTTGGAGATCAGGGAATTCTTGACCTCTGCCTCATCAAAGAACTGAGTCGGGCAGGAATCGGAGGTTCTGGTGTAGATCGGCCAGTCGGAGGTGAACAGGGTTGCGGACTCGTCGATGTCGATCAGAGCCTCGTTTGCCTTGTAGTAGGTCTCCAGGCTGGTGATGGGAGCGAAGAAGCCGTGGTGCTCGACGGCACGGACATCCAGCTCGCCGCACTTGGCGTTGACGATGTTGGCCAGTGTGTAGACGGAAGAGGTCTCACGTGCAGCAAACATCAGGTCGAGAAGGAGATCCTTCTTCATGACATAGGACTCCATGAACATGTCCTTGTTGTCCTCGTCGCCCAGGTTAGGGGTGACTGCTTTGACCTTGTCGCCGTCCAGTGTCAGAGCGTTGCAGGTGGAATAGCCTTCCTTTGCGTCAAATACTTTGTGATAGAGCAGAGTGATGTCTGCGCCGGATTTGACATGCTCCTGAAGAAGCTCATCGTAGTTCTGAGCAAATACCATGCAGCTGGGAGCGATCACGACATAATCCTTGGTCTGACGGCGGATATAGTCGATGTTCGAGAACAGTGCATTGATATTTGTGTTGTAGATGGAATTGACCAGCTCTTCGTTGGGAACGATGATCTGGATTCTGCCGCGCTTGGAGTTGATGTTGTAGTGACGGCCTGTGCCGATGTGGGCTACCAGAGAGCGGGGCTTCTTGGTGATGTAAACCTGAATGTTGTTGATTCCGCTGTTGCTGAAGTTGGAGATCGGGAAATCGATCACACGGAATCTGCCGAGGAAGGAGAAAGCGCCGATCGGACGATAGTCCTGCATACCATCAACTTTATGCTCCGGTGAAGATGTTACGATACCAAATGCTTTTGCCATTGTTTTGTCCTCCCCTTAAACATCCTGCGCCTGCAGCAGGATCTCCTTGCTGTCGGCGCTGCCGATAACTGCATCTGCAGCAATCTTGACATTGTCAGCGACAAGTGCTCTGGTGACGACTGCGCCGTCTCCTACGACTACGCCGGGCATCAGGACAGAATCGATGACCTGCGCACCGGTGCCTACAGTCGCGCCGGTGAAGATAACGGAATTCTTGACCTTGCCGTCTACGCGGCAGCCCTGTGTGATATATGCACGGTCGATGTCAGCATTCGGTCCGATGTAAGCGGGCAGACCCAGAAGTCCTGCGGAGTCCTCGGTATAGATCTTCCAGGTGGGATCATCGAGGTTCAGCTCGCAGTTCTCATCGAGCAGATCCATGTTTGCTTCCCAGAGGGAATCGATGGTTCCGACATCCTTCCAGTAGCCTTCGAACTTGAATGCAACGAGCTTGTCGCCGGCGTTGAGCAGAGTCGGGATGATGTTCTTGCCGAAGTCATGATCGGAATTCGGATCGTCCATATCTGCAACCAGGAGCTCGCGGAGTCTCGGCCAGGAGAAGATATAAATACCCATCGAAGCAAGTGTGCTGCGGGGATTTGCGGGCTTCTCTTCGAAATCGATGATATTGTCATCATCATCAGTGATCATGATACCGAAACGGCTTGCCTCTTCAATCGGAACGGGCATGACCGCGATGGTAGCTGCAGCATCTTTCTCCTTATGGCAGTCAAGCATCTTGTCATAATTCATCTTGTAAATATGGTCGCCGGAGAGGACGAGCAGATACTCGGGATTGTAGCTGTCGATAAAGTCGATGTTCTGGGAAATAGCATCTGCAGTTCCGCGGAACACTTCAAGACCGGAATCAGCTTTTTCACGGGGAGTCAGGACGAAAACACCACTGTCCTTGGTGTCAAGGCCCCAAAGGCCTCCCTTTGCAACGTAGCTGTTCAGAAGCACGGATTCGTACTGAGTCAGAACACCTACAACATCGATGCCGCTGTTGGCACAGTTACTGAGGGGGAAATCGACGATGCGGTATTTTCTCGCCACTTTGTTGGTGAGATCATGCAGACGACTTCCCCGACCACCGGCCAGGATCATTGCTAACATTTCAGTTTGTTTCATGATGAGCCCTCTCTTTCCATTATTTATAGCAGCGTTTGGGACCGTACACATGGGAATAAAAATGTCGGTATCACAGGAGGGTGCGATGATCCGGATGCTGCCGGATGAAAACCATCTCGATCCTGTTTTCTGTGATCGAATCCCTTTTGCGGCAGCTCCTGCCGCCTGATGTCAACTGCTTCTGCCGAAGAGATCGGCAGGCAGGACCAAACTTATTCATATTGTACAGGAACAAAGACACAAAGTAAATATTCTTTGACGGTTTGCATAAAAATTTTATTTTATCCGCAGGCTGATTTGATGAAATGTGAAAATTGTGTATACACGGTCTTCGGAGGGGCTTTGGAGATTGTTTTTTGAGGGAAAATGATGGTATGATAAATGATGTTATGAAAGCAGTTATATATTAAGGAAAAAGAATTATACGCTGTATAGATGAAAAGTGCTGTAAAAGGCCGGGGGAAAGAAACGGGTTTGCGGATATGATCAGATTCTTTACCGGTTGATTCTTTCCTGAATCCCTTAATCAATTTTGGTCAATATTGATAAATCAGTACGGTGTACATTGCAGAGAAAGGAAAACACTATGCGTTATTGTATGTTTTGCGGAAACCCTATGGAAGATGATGATTTGTTCTGCACCAGCTGCGGAAAGGCGATTGTCGATGATGCTGATGACAGCAGCGCGAAAAAGAGCGCCGCTTCCGAGATGATGGCGGAGGATGCTACAATAACCAGTACCAGACATATGCGTAATCCCAATGAAGCGGCCGGCGCCGGTATGGCGGCCGGTGCTGCCTATGGCACGGGACATGCTTACGGTCCGGATTCTCCGGCCAGTATGAGGCCGGAAAGCAATGCCTACGGCCATGCGCCCGCAGGCGGTGCAGGAGGCGGTGAATACGGCCGCGCTGCTGCAGGCGGCGCGGGATACGGGGCAGGAAGGCCGGCTTCGAACGGCGGCGGCTACAAGACTGCCGATCCGGGGAGGAATCCTGCCGGCAGCGGCGGCAAAAAGAAATCCTCAAAGTCTCCCATGTACGGCAATCCTCATGTCGATTCCGCCATTGAGAGTTCCCGCAGGGGCAGGAAGGCTGACGCCAGCCGCCTGATCATGCTTGCGACGGCCGCTGTTCTCATTCTCATACTCGGAGCGCTCCTTTTCATGCTGGTAAAACCTGTCAAAAGTGACGAAGATGAAAAGGAAGAGAACCCCGTGGCAGTTCTTGATGAAAGCGGCAAAGAAGACGAAAAGCTGAATCAGGGACAGCAGCAGACTGCCTCCGGACAGGCCGCCGGAGATGACCAGGGAGCACAGAACCAGTCCGCCGGAGATTCGCAGGCAGCTCAGAATCAGGACGCCCATGCCAAGGAGGCGGAAGAGGCGGAAAAGCCCGAAGAGCATGAAAGCCAGCAGGTGGCAGCTGCCTCTGCGGACGCCGCGGAGGACAATGCGGCGGCTCAGCAGGACAGCGGAGAGAATACCGCCGCAGCGGTGGAGGTCGGCGATTCAGCGCCCGCCCAGCAGCAGAATGACAACGGGAGCGTGCAGACGCAGGAGAAAGAGCCTGCTGCCGCGGAAAACAGCAGCGGCGGATGGACCACCGATGAAGACGGCAATGAAGTCTATTATGCCGGCAACGGGGAAGAAAATACGGACTACGATCAGACCGGTACTCCTTCCTCTGACGACGAATACATTCTTCCGGACAGTGACAAGCGGTATTATACCAGAGAAGAACTGAACAAGCTCTCTGATTACGATCTTCAGATGGCGATCAATGAAATCTATGCCCGTCACGGCCGCAAGTTCGACACAGAGAGCATCCGGAAATATTTTGAGAGCAAATCCTGGTATCACGGAACCATCGCGCCTGCGGATTTCGACGGCAACGAATCCAAGTATTTCAATCAGTACGAAACCGCCAACCGCGAGCTGATGATCCAGATCCGCGACCAGCGCGGAGCGAATCTTCAGTGGTAAATCCCCGGGACCAGCTATTCAGTCAGACTCCTGAGCACACATCATGTGCGGACAGGACCCGAAAACAATTTTCACAGAGAGATGAAGGATGGAAGAAAACAGTAAGGATTTAACTGCTGAAAAAGGAAAAAGCAAAGGTAAGAAGATAGTAAGATATGCATTGATCTGTCTCATCATTATTCTGGCAGCGGCAGGCTATGCATGGTACAGCTACAACCTCCCTGCCAGACGCCTCGAGCGTGCCCTGGAGAGCGCCGATGCGCTGATGGAGGAAAAAAACTACGAAGAAGCGTCTGCAGCCTATGCCCAGGCAGAGGGAATTGACGGAGTGAGTCCCGAGGCCCTCGAAGGCCATATCCGGGCGGACCTCCTCCTGGCCGACGCACAGGCACAGAAGGCATCCGATATCCCCTCCAGGGCAGAGGCGTGTGTGCAGTATGAGGCCGTGATCGGCCTGTGCGATACAGCTTCCGCGGCTGTCGGGGATGCGGGAAGTGACAGATTTACACCCTACCGGACTGATGCGGAGGAAAAACGGGCTGCTCTTCACACGGAAATCGCCGCCGACTACGAGAAGGTGGACTGCCTTGTGGAGACACAGGACCGTTCCGGCACTGTCACTCTGCCCGACGGAAGTGAAGTTTCTTACGCACACTACTTTGATCTGGCAAAGGTGGATGACAAATACTATCCTTATGCCGACAAGATCGACAAAGTACTGCAGGAGCAGATGGAGGCGTTTTTTGCAGATTCCGAAAACAACCCCTCTTCAGCTGCGGGAAAGGGCAGTGCGGATGAAAAGGCCGTGTACCGCGACTATGTCGGTGTCGAGGGTATCTATTCCGGTCAGGGACTTCTCTGTATCCGGATGGCACACGTCAAAAAGATCGGCACTGTGCAGAGTAATGATTACTGCGGTATCATTTTCAGACTCTCCGATGCAGAGCAGGTCTCCCTCACAGAACTGACCGGCAAGACCGACATCGGCCTCCGCCGCCTGATACGCCGCGCGATCTGGAACTGGCTCCAGCAGGAGGGCTACACGGAGATCAAGAAGGCACAGGTGGAAGACTACGTAGATGACACTGATCCCGCGGACTTCAAATACTGCATCCGCGACGACGGGACCCTCTGCGTGATCGTCGACCAGAGCGCTCCTTTTTTCAAGGATAAGCAGCAGACCCTGCAGATTCCTCTTGAGGCAGAAGGAGAAGACGAAGAATAAAAGAAGAACAAAGCAATCTGTTTTTGTTGATTGAATAAATCTTATCTGGTAAAATCATTTTTCTACGCGGACATGCATCCGCACAGACAGTCAAAGACACACAGACCACAGCAATCTTCGTGTATGTGTGCCGGAAAGGAAAGGAAAAGGACTATGGCAGATCTGGAAAAAATCCTTCGTGAGGTCAGTTACCCCGGAAGAGGAATCACTATCGGCAGGAGCGCGGACGGCAAAAAAGCTGTCATCGCCTATTTCATCATGGGCAGAAGCTCCAACAGCCGCAATCGAATTTTCGTGACAGAAGGCGACGGAATCCGGACCGAGGCATTTGATCCCTCCAAAATGGAAGATCCCAGCCTGATTATCTATGCGCCCGTGCGAGTCCTTGGAAACAAGACCATCGTCACCAACGGCGACCAGACCGATACCATCTATGACGGACTTGACCGCCAGATGACATTTGAACAGTCCCTGCGCACTCGTGAGTTTGAGCCCGATGCGCCCAACTACACACCCAGGATTTCGGGCGTTCTCCACGTGGAGGCCGGCAAGTACAATTTTGCCATGTCCATCCTCAAATCGGATGACGGCGATCCTTCCGCATGTCTCCGCCAGACCTTTGCCTATGAGAATCCCGCAGCCGGCCAGGGCCGCTTCATCTCCACCTACCAGGGAGACGGCAATCCCCTGCCTTCCTTCGCAGGAGAACCCGTAAAGCTGGCCTTTGACGACTCCTTCACCGCGGATATCGACACATTTGCCAACCGTATCTGGGACGCGCTCAACGAAGACAACAAGGTATCCCTCTTTGCCCGCTTCATCGACATCAGCACCGGCGAGGCAGAGAGCCGTATCATCAATAAGAATAAATAAATCAATTTAAGAAAAAAGAATAAACAGAAGAGCAAATATCAATTGAGAGGACACTTATCATGAATGAACTTCAGCTGAAATACGGATGCAACCCCAACCAGAAGCCTTCCCGCGTCTACATGGAAGACGGAAGCGAGCTTCCCATCACAGTACTGAACGGCCGCCCCGGCTACATCAACCTGCTTGATGCCCTCAACGGCTATCAGCTCGTCAAAGAGCTCAAAAAGGCCACCGGCAAGCCTGCGGCCACATCCTTCAAGCACGTCTCCCCCGCCGGCGCAGCCATCGGCCTTCCCCTCACCGAAGTAGAGAAAAAGATCTACTGGGTCGAGGATGCCGGAGAGCTCACTCCCATGGCAGCAGCCTATGCCCGTGCCCGCGGCGCCGACAGAATGTCCAGCTTTGGTGATTTCATCTCCCTGTCCGACAAGTGCGATGCCTGCACCGCAAACCTGATCAAGCCCGAAGTCTCCGACGGCATCATCGCTCCCGCCTATGATGACGATGCCCTGGAGATCCTCAAGAGCAAGAAAAAAGGCAACTACTGCGTCCTGCAGATGGATCCCGACTACGTTCCCGCTCCCATCGAGAAGAAGCAGGTATACGGCATCACCTTCGAACAGGGCCGCAATGAGCTCGTTGTCGACGATGCCCTCTTCGCCAATATCGTCACAAAGAACAAAGACCTGACCGCCGCAGCCCGCGACGACATGGCCATTGCCCTCATCACCCTCAAGTATACCCAGTCCAACTCCGTATGCTTCGTCAAGGGCGGCCAGGCCATCGGCATCGGCGCCGGCCAGCAGTCCCGCATCCACTGCACACGCCTTGCCGGCCAGAAAGCCGACAACTGGTACCTGCGTCAGTGCCCCAAGGTCCTCAACCTTCCCTTCAAAGAAGGTGTCCGCCGGGCAGACCGTGACAATGCCATCGACCTCTACATCGGAGAGGAATACATGGACGTTCTCGATGACGGCAAATGGGAGGCACTCTTCACCGAGAAGCCCGCTGTCTTCACGACAGAAGAAAAGAAAGCATGGCTGGCCGGCAACACCGACGTGACCCTCGGCTCCGACGCCTTCTTCCCCTTCGGCGACAACATTGAACGCGCATACCGCAGCGGCGTCAAATACGTCGCACAGCCCGGCGGCTCCATCCGCGATGACAACGTCATCGCAGCCTGCGACGCCCACGACATGGTCATGTGCTTCACCGGCATCCGCCTCTTCCACCACTAATGAGTCACGAGGGACGGTTCTGACTGACTCATTTTGGGACACGAGGGACGGTTGACGGTTCTGACTGTCTCATTCGGAATCTTATAGTAGGAAGGGACGGTTCTGACTGTCCCATTCAGAATCTTACAGGAACTGCTGCAGGCAGTCTTACAAGAACTGTAACACGCAGTCTGGCAGGAATCATTACAGGAGATAACCCTTATGCGCATTGGAACCGGTTATGATGTCCACAAACTTGTCGAAAACAGGAAACTGATCCTCGGCGGCGTGGAAATCCCATATGAAAAAGGCCTCCTCGGCCACTCGGACGCGGATGTCCTGGTGCACGCCATTATGGATGCCCTGCTCGGTGCCGCTGCGCTCGGGGATATCGGCCTGCATTTTCCGGACAATGACCCCACATACAAGGGAGCAGATTCCCTCCGCCTGGCGCGCAGGGTCTCGGAAATCCTCGCTGAAAACGGATATCTGATTGAAAATGTGGATTCTACCGTGATCGCCCAGGCGCCCAAGCTCAGGCCCTACATCGACCAGATGCGTCAGAATATTGCCGACGCACTCGAAATCGAGAAAGACCAGGTCAGTGTCAAGGCGACGACGGAGGAGCGCCTCGGATTCACAGGACGCGGTGAAGGGATTTCTGCCCAGGCTGTCGCCCTCATCACTTCGCCCCGCGATCTCATTGCCCGTGAAGTCATCCCCGGTGCCGATCCGGATGCTGCGGCAAGGCCCGGCGGCTGCGCGGCTTGCCCCATGCGGCAGCAGTGACGGCAGGCCTGCGAAAAATATGGCCGGCGAAAAAAAGGCCGGCAAAAAAATAAGGCAGGCGATAATTAAGATCAGCGAAAGATAAGATCAGTGCAAGTTAAGATCATAGCAAAATTTAGATCGGCGAAAAATGACCGGGGATAGTTACAGGAATTCCCGATCGAAATAAAAACAGGAAAAATAAATACAAGAGCAGTATAAAAATCAGTTTTAAAAGATTGAAAGCAAGACACAGATAGAGGGACTGTAAATGATCAGAATTTACAACACAATGTCAAAACGTAAAGAAGACTTCGTGCCGCTTCATGAGGGCAAGGTCGGGATGTATGTCTGCGGCCCTACCGTCTATAACCTGATCCACATCGGCAATGCGCGGCCCATGATCGTCTTTGATACAGTCAGACGTTATTTTGAATACCGCGGTTATGAAGTCAACTTCGTCTCCAACTTCACAGACGTCGACGACAAGATCATCAACAAGTCGATCGAGGAAGGAGTAGACGCCAGCGTTATTTCCGAGCGCTACATTGAAGAGTGCAAAAAGGACATGGCGGCCATGAATATCCGTCCCGCCACGACCCATCCCCAGGCGACCAAAGAGATCGGCGGCATGATCGCAATGATCCAGAAGCTCATCGATACAGACTATGCCTATGTCGCAAAAGACGGCACAGTCTATTACCGCACCCGCAAGTTCCGCGATTACGGCAAGCTGTCCCACAAGGACCTTGACAACATGCAGACGGGCCTGCGCATGCTGGCAGTCACCGGCGAGGACCAGAAGGAAGATCCGCTTGATTTCGTCCTCTGGAAACCCAAAAAAGAAGGCGAGCCCTACTGGGAATCCCCCTGGTGCCAGGGCCGTCCCGGCTGGCACATCGAGTGCTCTGTCATGAGTAAGGAATACATCGGCGACACCATCGACATCCATGCCGGCGGCGAAGACCTTGTCTTCCCCCATCATGAAAATGAGATCGCCCAGTCCGAGGCAGCCAACTGCTGCACATTTGCCCGCTACTGGATGCACAACGCATTCCTCAATATCGACAACCGCAAGATGTCCAAGTCCCTCGGCAACTTCTTCACCGTGCGTGACATCCTCGACCAGTACGACGGCCAGGTCCTGCGCTACTTCATGCTTTCTGTCCAGTACCGCAGTCCCCTGAACTTCAGCCGCGAGCTCATGGAATCCGCCAAAACTTCCTATGAGCGTATCGTCAACTGCGCCGAAAACCTCCGCTTCCTGCTTGAAAAAGCTGCAGGCAAAGACACCATGACAGAGGCCGAGGCAGCCCTTCTGCCCGAGGCAGATGCTTTCCGCACCCAGTTTGAGACCGCCATGGACGACGATTTCAACACTGCGGACGGTATTTCCGCTGTTTTCGAACTGGTCAAATGGATCAACAGCCACGCGGACGAGAATTCCTCCGCCGCCTTCCTGCAAAAGCTCAATGAAGAGCTGGAGACCCTCACCGACGTCTTTGGACTCATCCTTGTCCGTGACAAGAGCCTGGATGACGACCTCGCAGCCTATGTGGAAGAACAGATCGCTGCCCGCCAGGCCGCCCGCAAAGCCCGCGATTTCGCGAAGGCCGACGCCATCCGCGATGAGCTTAAAGCCAAAGGCATCATTCTCGAAGACACCCGCGAAGGGGTCAAGTGGAAAAAGGCCTGATCATAAAACCTGATCATAAAAGAGGAAAACACTATTGCCAGAAAACAATAAACGTGACAGGGAGACAAAATCCCTGTCACCAGAGATTGCAGAAGCTCGTGATCTGCAGTTTGAAGAATACGAAGAGGGCGCCGGTCATCGTGCGCCCTCTTTCATGACCAATGAGACCGATGAGACCAATCAGGCAGAAACGAATATTGCCTCTTCCCTTGCCCTCTTCGGCATGGATGCTGACATCCGCACTTTTTCCCCCTTGGCCCTTGCCTTTCTGGGGGATGCGGTCTACTCCCTGATCATCAGGACCAGTGTCATTGCCAAGGGAAACCGACAGGCGGAAAAGCTCCACAATGAGACTACCCGTCTTGTCCGCGCTCAGAAACAGGCCGCCATCGGAAAGGCCATCTACGATCTTCTTACCACGGAGGAAAAAAGAGTCTATCGCCGTGGCAGGAATTCTCATCCCATGCATCACGCAAAAGGGTCCTCACTGGAAGAATACCTGCAGGCGACAGCCTTGGAGACCCTCTGCGGCTACCTCTACCTGCAGGGCAGAACCGACCGTCTCATGGAACTCCTGCGCACCGGTCTGCAGATGACACAGAGAAGAAACGGTGACCCCCTGCTGTAAAAGAAAAAGGGGGATTCCCTGTTCCGGCTGCAAAGACAGAAACGCCAACCCTTTGCTGTGAAGAAAGCAATGGTTACAAAAAGCAGAAGGAAAGCAGATCAAAGCAGACACAGTTTTGATGTTTTTTGAAAGGAAAAATAAAAAATGCAGGACAGACGTCCGGAAAATGACAGAAGAGGAGAGCGCCGGGGCAACCGCCGCGCATCTTCCTCAGGAAAAGAATACAGATCTGACAACTACAAAAAAGACGTCCGCCGGGGAAACCGCGCTGACAGAGATCAGGAAGGCAAAAGAGCTGATACGGACAGCAGGTTTGTTTCCGGTGAGACAGAGCCGGACGAAAACAGGATCGAAGGCCGCAATGCCGTTATCGAAGCCTACCGCGCCGGAAGGACCATCGAAAAACTCTTTTTGCTAGAAGGTCCGGCAGAGGGCGCCATGCAGACTGTACTGCGCCTGGCAAAAGACCACCATACCCCGGTCCGCTTCCTGACCCGCCAGCGCCTTGACCAGCTTTCCCAGACCGGCAGGCATCAGGGCGTCATCGCCCAGGCTGCTGCTTTCAAGTACGCGGAGATGGATGACCTCTTTGCCGGGGCGGCGGAAAAAGGAGAGGATCCCTTCTTCGTGCTCCTTGACCAGATTGAAGATCCCCACAATCTCGGCGCGATCATCCGCACTGCCAACCTCGCGGGCGCCCACGGCGTCATTATTCCCAAGGACCGCTCTGTCGGTCTTACAGCGACAGCGATCAAAGCATCCGCCGGCGCCATCCATTACACCCCTGTCGTCAAGGTGACCAACCTGGCCCGCACCATGGAAGAACTGAAAAAACGCGGCCTCTGGTTTGTTTGCGCGGATATGGGCGGTACCCCGATGACACAGCTGTCCATGACCGGCCCCATCGGTCTCGTCATCGGCGCGGAAGGCAGCGGCGTCAGCCGCCTGGTCAGAGAAAAATGCGATATGATCGCCTCAATTCCGATGAAGGGAGAGATCGACTCCCTCAATGCCTCTGTTGCGGCAGGTGTTCTTATGTACGAAATCCTCCGCCAGCGGGGATAAAAGCAATCCTTTTCAGGAGGGGATCAACGAGCTCCTTCGCCAGCGGGGATAAAAGTAATTCTTAATCCGGAGAGGATAAATGAGCTTCTCCGCCAGCGGGGATAAACGCGATTCAAAAACAGGAGTACAGATGCAGAGAGAATACTATGAAGGTCTGTCGGATGACGAACTGATCGCTCTGTCCAGAGATAAAGATGACCGCGCCACGGAGACGCTAATGAGCCGCTATAAAGGACTCGTGCGCAGCCGTGCCCGGTCCATGTTCATACTCGGCGGAGATTCCGAGGACCTGATACAGGAAGGCATGCTGGGCCTCTTCAAGGCTCTCCGGGATTACGACTGCGGACGCGACGCGAGTTTTTCCACCTTTGCGTCTCTGTGCGTCTCCCGCCAGCTTTACACTGCGGTTCAGGCCTCCGGCAGAAAAAAACACATGCCATTGAATACAGCTGTCTCCCTGAGCTCGCCCGCCGCACCCGCAGGTGCCATGGACGGCAAGGAAGGACCGGATCTGGAAGAATCCATCGCCGATGATCTGAACAGTGTTTCCGCCGGCGGCTACGGAGCAAATCCTGAGAAGGTCCTGATCGACCGTGAAAGCTTCAACCTGCTTCAGGAACGCATCGAGACAGAACTCAGCCCTCTGGAAAAACAGGTTCTGGACCTGCATCTGACGGGCATGAATTACATCGAGATCGCCCATATCCTGAACAGAGACGAAAAATCCACGGACAACGCCCTCCAGCGGATCCGCGCGAAGGTGCGCTCCTGGAAACAATAAATACTGCAGAAATCAAAAAGCAAGGATATCAGACTATGCACAGTTTTTTTGCAACGATTTCAAGAATGAAATACATTGAGCGCTGGGCTCTGATGCGCAGCTCCAGGCCGGAGAATCTCTCCGAGCATGCCCTGGAGGTCGCATGTATTGCCCATGTCCTCTCTACCATCGGCAACATACGCTACGGGCAGAATCTCGACGCCGACCGCGCAGCCCTGCTGGGCCTTTACCACGACGCCACCGAGATCATCACCGGAGATATGCCTACCCCGGTCAAATACCACAGCCGTGATATCCGCCGGGCCTACCACGAGGTAGAGGACGCCGCCGCCCAGCGCCTTCTGCTCCTTCTTCCCCAAGACCTGCAGGATACCTACCGCGGGATCCTCCTTCCGGAAAAAAGCGAGAACGCCGGTCAGGAAGAGTACCTGCGGCGCCTGGTCAAGGCAGCGGACAAGATTTCCGCCCTCATCAAATGCATCGAAGAAGAGAACGCCGGAAACGGCGAATTCCGCACTGCCAAAAAGACCATCCAGGATTCGGTCGATGAAATGGCAGCACAGATGCCTGAAGTCCGTGATTTCTGCAGGGATTTCCTTCCCGCCTACGGCAGCACACTCGACGAACTTCTCTGATCATTGCTCAGAAAAGATCTGATCACTGCCTGGAAGAGACTGATCACTGCTCAGAAAAAACTGGTCACTTCTTCGAAAAGATCTGATCACTGCTTCGGAAGTTCCGATCACTGCTTCGACCCTAATTCGTTTTTGAGCCGGACACGCAGACCTGCGCGCCGGCTTAAATATTAACAGGAAAAAGACAATGACCATCTCTGTACTTACAATCATGCCCGAGCTATTCGGCAGCTTCCTGCAGGCACCTGTTATCGCCCGGGCGATCAGAAACGGTGTCCTGGAAGTAAAGATTATCGATATCCGCGAGTATGCCCCCGGAAGCTTTCGCCACATCGATGATTCCCCCTTCGGCGGAGGTGCCGGCATGGTGATGCGATGCCAGCCGGTCCTCGATGCCCTGCGCGCCTGTAATAATAAAGACCGCACAGTCATCCTAAGTCCTGCCGGCAAGCCCTACACCCAGAAAAAAGCACACGAGCTTTCCTCTGCAGGCCATCTTGTCCTGATCTGCGGCCATTATGAGGGCATGGATGCCCGCATTTACCCGCACGCAGATGAACAGATCTCTATAGGAGATTATGTGCTGACCGGCGGTGAAATCGCCGCCCAGGTCATCATTGATTCCATTGCCCGCCTCCTGCCGGGCAGCCTGCGCGACGAAAGCACGCAGGAGGAGTCCTTTGAGAACGGACTTCTGGAATACCCCCAGTACACCCAGCCTGCTGTTTACGAAGGCGAGGCCGTACCGGACGTTCTTCGTTCCGGCGACCACGAAAAAATCCGTAAATGGCGCCTGCAGCAATCTCTTCTTCTCACCCGCAGAATGCGCCCGGACCTTTTTGAAGCACATGTGCTGACAGAGGAAGAGAAAGCCCTGCTTGCAGAGGCCGATGACAGTTCGTTTTCAATCTGAGGAGCCTAAAGTGTGAGGTGCCTGCAGTGTTCTTCCGCAGGAGAAGAATCATTATAAATCCATACTACTTGTACACACGGTTTGTCCTTGTGTAATCGATTACTTTGGAGGAGACAGCTTTGAGATCTTACGAGCGTTTATTGAGATATGCTGCGGTCAACACAACCAGCCATGAGGATCAAGAAGGGACCCCGACAGGAGAGGGCCAGTTTGACCTGGCCCGTCTGCTGGCAGAGGAGATGAAAGCTCTGGGAATGACAGATGTTTTCGTTGATGAGCATGCCTATGCCTACGGATTTCTCCCTGCCTCGCAGGGATATGAGGACAGAAAGGCCATCGGCTTTATCGCGCATCTGGATACGGTTGATGACTGCGGAGGCACTGACACCCATCCTCAGGTGATCAAGAACTATGACGGAAGCCCGATTCTGCTGGGTACATCCGGCAGGATCCTGGACCCGGAAGATTTCCCTCATTTGAAAGACTGCCTTGGAAAGACAATCCTGACCACAGACGGAAGCTCGGTCCTGGGCGCGGATGACAAGGCCGGCATCTCAGAGATCATGACCATGTGTGAACACCTGATCAATGACCAAATCCCACATGGAAAAATCTGTGTCTGTTTCACACCCGATGAAGAAATCGGCCATGGCGCTGCCCTTCTGGATCTGAAAAAATTCGGAGCGGAGTTTGCATATACAGTGGACGGCTCTGCCCCCGGTGAGATTGAATTTGAAACCTTTAATGCGGCGGCGGCAAGGCTGACAGTACAGGGCTTTTCTGTTCATCCTGGTGATGCAAAGGGGAAGATGATCAATGCCATGAAAGTGATCATGGAAGCGAACGACATGCTTCCCTCAGATGAGGTACCCGAGAAGACACAGGACCGGGAAGGCTTTTATCATCTGACCGGTGCCGGAGGAAATGTCTCGGAAGCTTCTGCGGACTACATTCTGCGCGACCACGACCCGGAAAAGTTTAAAAGAAGAAAGGAAAAATGCAGGAGATTGCCGCCGCGCTCAATAAAAAGTACGGCGACGGAACGGTGACCTGTGTGATCAAAGACCAGTACCGCAATATGGCAGAGGTCATAGCGGACCATCCCGAAGTCCTTGATGCGGCAGGAAAAGCAATACAGGCAGCAGGTCTTGCGCCTTTCTCCAGGCCGGTCCGGGGCGGAACCGACGGAGCCCAGCTTTCTTTCAGAGGCCTGCCCTGCCCCAATCTGGGGACAGGCGGCTATGCTTACCACGGCTTCTATGAGCATGCTGTTGCGGAAGAGATGGATACCTGTGTGGAGATTCTCCTGCAGTTGGTCAGAGTGTTTGCAGAAGCATAACAAGAGTCAGACAGAAAAACAGGCGCTGCCGGATCATACCGGCGGCGCTTTTTACTGACATCAGGGGATCTTTGTGCTCCGGCTCAAAGATCCGGAGTAAAAAAGCCATCGTGCTTTTTTTCACTCAGTCGAGTATATGTAACCATTGATCAGCATCGACGATGATTCTTTCAGGAAATGCTTGACTAGCATGCTGACATGTGTTATATAATATATATAACATGTAAAATAAACTCACGGCAGGCATTGTCTGCCGGATTCGTTATGCTGATGAAACTCCTGTACCTATGGATTGCGCAGAAGAGCCTTTCACAGGAGACGTTATTAGGTGCTTTATAGGAGAATTTCACAGGAGAATTGTTACGAGAATTTTACAGGAGAATTGTTACGAGAATTTTATAGGAGAATTATTCACAAGAATTTATAGGAGAATTTCACAGAAGTATTTTTACGAGAATATTATATGAGATTTTTTCACTAGCAACTTCACCATTTCCGAAGAGAAGAAAATCCTTTCTCTAAAAGGGTTTTCACTCCGGATGTTATTGCTGCCGGGCGGCGCAGACATTCTGTGATTGCATTGCGCTGCCGCTCCCGCGGGCGGCACGGTCGGAAAGAGGGAAAGGGGGTGAGACAGATGGCAGCAACATATAGAAAACCAAATGAAAAGGATTTATACGCGATCCTCGGTGTAAAGCATGACGCAGATGCATCGCAGATCAAAAAAGCATACAGAAAGCTCGCAAAGAAATATCATCCGGATTCCAATGCGGGAAACGCGGAGGCGGAGAAGAAATTCAAGGATATCTCGGAGGCAAATTCCATCCTCGGAGATGCTGAGAAGAGAAAGATTTATGATGAGTACGGCTATGCCGCCTTTGAGAGCGGTATGGACCCCAAGGAATATGCCAAAAGAATGGAAGAAGCCAAAAAGGCCGGTTTCGGCGGCTTTGGAAGCGGTTCCGGAGGCTTCGGCGGTTTTGACGGCAGTTCCGGCGGCTTCGGCGGTTTTGGCGGCTTTGAGGGATTCGGCGGAACAGGGAAGGGCGGCAGATCCGGCGTCTTCCGCGGAAAAGACGGAAGCTATACCAGCTTCCACTTTGAAGGAGGAGACGGAGGAGACTACAGCAATCTGTTCGAGCACCTCTTCAGAAACGCCGGCGCGGCCAATACTGCAGGAGGGACGAAGTTCTACAGAAGCGGAAGCGGAGCGGGAGGCTTCGGAAGCGGAACAGACGGCTTCGGCGGCAGCGGAGGCTTTAACAATTACGGTGGAGCGGGCGGCGCAGGCGGAAACGCTTACGGCAGCAGCTACGGCGGCTTTTCCGGCGGCGACAGCGCCTGGGGCTCGCCCGAGAGTCTGGACGCGGAGTTCCCGGTCACCATTTCCTTCGAAGAGGCCGTCCTGGGATGTGACCGCAATATCCGCCTGCAGAAGGCGGACGGCAGCGGTACACAGACCCTTCGAGTTCATATTCCCGCCGGTATTGATGACGGAAAATCCGTGCGCCTGCGCGGAAAGGGACATGTCTCGGCAGACGGCAGCCGCAGAGGAGACCTTCTGCTCAAGGTCACTGTACAGGAAAGCAAGGACTTCTCCAGAAAGGGTCTGGACATTTACACCACAGCCGGAGTTCCCTTTATGACAGCTGTCCTGGGCGGGGAGGCAGAGGTCCGTATGCCCAACGGCAAAAAGATTGCCTGCAAGATCCCGAAAGGAACGGATGCCGGCAGGAAGATCCGCATCCGCGGCAAGGGGATCCACGCCGAGAAGAGCAGCGCCCAGCCCGGCGACCTCTATGTCACTGTTCAGATCCAGGTTCCCAAAGACCTGACCGACGCGGAGATCCGCAAACTCAGGGAATTCGAGACCATGTACAATGAGAGGAAAGCCGGAAGACCCCATTCAGCCTGATATCGTTTCTCACAAAAAGTGTCAGCCCATTAAAAAACCACTGCGCCGCAAGATGATGACGCAGTGGTTTTTTATTTACAATATACTTTAGTATTCGGCAATCCGGATTATGACTGTTCAGGCAGGTTAAAGTGGAACTGCTGAATCAAAGTATATTGTTTAGCTCAATTGCCGATCGCGGGATTAGCGAAGCATGGAGCCGGACATGACCATCTTCATAACTTCGGATGTGCCCTCGTAGATCTCGGTGATCTTGACGTCGCGGAGCTTGCGCTCTACGCCGT
>ONKG01000163.1 GCA_900318375.1 uncultured Lachnospiraceae bacterium | reverse complement strand
CTGATCTCACAATCTCCCGTCAGGCGGCTCATAATGTAGCCCTTTACAAAACTGTAATCCTCCTCCGGCACATAGACACGAATCTTTTTGATCCGTCCTTGGAGTTCTATATATTTTGGCGTAAAGATGGCCACCTTTGCTTTATCGAAGTCAAAATATACTGAGCTCTTTCCGTATCCGCTTTTGACAAAAATGTCTGACATCTCATAGCTCTCCTTGGGATCTTTAGGCAAAAACGCAAACTTAAAGACCACAAACGTGATCAGCAGAAAAACGGCATCGCTGCCCGCCACGATCAGAAAACTCGTCCAGTCATCGTACTGAATTGCCAAAATCCCGCCGAAAACCAGTACAAAAGCAGCTATTCCAAGACATGCCTTGACTCCCATTCCCATGCCTTTCCGGTAATAGTCCACATCTATGGAGCAACTCCAGGTGTAGAATCCAAACGAATTCCTGGTGATCTTTGCTAAATTGTCGCTCATCAGTAAACGTCAAATCGCTCGCCTTCAAAAATGCTAGTTTTTTTGACATACTCTAAAAAACTCAAAAAACTAGTTTTCTAAGGAGGTCCGCGATGGATAAAATCACACATGAGGTTCGCCTTTCGCAGTGGAAAGCCATTATCGAGCAGTGCCAGGCGCGCCCGAAAGGTGTCAGTGCAAGGAAATGGATGGAGGACAACGGCATTAAAAGCAAGCAGTATTATTACTGGCTCAGGCGTGTAAGGAAAGATGCCTACGATAAGGCCTTGTCCTCCGGTCTTCTTCCTGCAGCTGTTAAGTCTCCTGCCAAGGAAGCGCAAGAAGAGATCACATTTACAGAGATCCACACGTTCCCCACTGCAAATGATGCGGCTGGATCAGACACATTCCGTCCGGACGTCATAATCAGTACAAAAGCAGGCTCGATCGCCATTTCCAATACAGTATCGCCGGAGCTCATCTCTGTGATCATCAGGGAGGTGACCCATGCTGGCTGATGTCCTTGAGATCAGGCGTGTCGTGATCGCATGCGGCTACGTCGACCTTCGCAAAGGTGTGGACGGCCTCGCACAGATCATCGGAAGCCGCTACGGAGAGAACCCTTTCGAAAAAGGGACCCTGTTCCTTTTCTGCGGACGCCGGGCAGACCGCTGTAAGGCCCTGCTCTGGCGCGGCAACGGGTTCCTCATGCTTTACCGCCGGTTCGAAGACGGCTCTATGAGCTGGCCAAGGACCCCGGAAGAAGCTGCGGAGATCACGGAAGAACAGTTCCGTATGCTCATGATGGGGCTCAACCCGCTCCGTCCGAAGATCCGGAATGTATCGCCGAACAGAGTCTATTAAACTTCTATTGTGCAAAACAGAGAATTTTTTATCCCCTGTTTTCGTGATAAATAAGGCATTTCCAGCATTTACAGGATGCCTGCATGCAGCTGTCATGCAGCTGTCCCGGTCCTGTTACAGCAGGCCCTGCACTTTGAAAACCCTATATTTCCTTCGCTCATCGGCCATGTCCCGGCTCCTCATCCATAGGCAGAATGACGGACTGTGTCATGCGGCTGAGTGGCGCTATACCGCGGCTTCCTTTATAATGGAGCTTATAGAGGAAGGTGCCGTATGACTAAATATTCTGCCGAAGAACTGAATAGTTTCAGCAAGGAACAGCTCATCTCCATGTTCATCTCCAATCAGGAACTGATGGAAAAGATGAATGATAACCTGGAGAGACTGATCGAGCAGATCCGTATCGCTGACCAGAACCGGTTCGGGCGCCGTACGGAACGTCTCGATGAGATAGCCGGACAAATGTCACTGTTCAATGAAGCAGAGGCTTATGCCGATGACAGTGCAGCTGAACCGGACGGCGATGAAGTCATCATGTCTGTCCAGGCTGTCCAGAAGAAGAAAAAAAGCGGTAAGCGTGCGGAAGACTTCAAGGACCTGCCGCATGAACCGCATCTGCATAAGCTCACCGACGAGCAGCTGGATGCATTCTTCGGCAAAGGATGCTGGCGCAGGCTCAAGCCTGAAGAGTTTACCCGCGTACGCTGCCAGCCGGCTGCATATACAGTAGAGGACCATTGTGTGGACGTCGCGGTCGGTATTTCCGGGGACCACCAGGATGAATTCCTGCGCGGAGACCGGCCCAATGATCTCCTGCGCGGAAGTGTGGCGACACCTTCCCTGGTCGCGGCGATCCTGAATGCCAAGTACATGAATGCACAGCCGCTGTACAGAATCGAGAACCAGTTCAGGATCAACGGGGTCAATCTCTCCCGCCAGACCATGGCGAACTGGGTGATACGTGTCTCAGAAAAATATCTCTCCCCGCTCTGGGAAAGATTCTGTGAGGAGCTTCTGAAAGAAGATGTCACCCAGGCGGATGAGACCACGGTACAGGTCATACATGACAATGACCCCTCGGACCCCAGCGACCGCAAAAGCCCCGCAGGGCATAAGAACTACATGTGGGTGCACCGGTCCGGAGAGTTCTGCGGTGGCCATCCGATCGTCGTCTTCGAGTACCAGAGGACCAGGCATCATATATATCCGCTCCGGTTCTACAACGGATATAAAGGTGTCCTTGTTACGGATGGGCTGCAGCAGTACTCCATCCTGGAAAAGAAGATCGACTCCCTGACCAACGCCAGCTGTTGGGCACATGCGCGCAGGGATTACGCTGATGCAGTCAAAGCCATAGGTAAAGGAAATGCTGAAGCGATCAAAAGCTCTTATGCGGCGCAGGCACTGGCAAGGATCGGCGCGATCTACAAGGTCGAGGAAGGCCTTAAGCATATGGCTCCCGAAGAGCGTCTGGCCGAGCGGCAGAAATCAGTCAAGCCGCTGGTCGACGAATACTTTGCGTGGATAAAAGCCAGGCTTGCTGATGTCAGTGCGCTGCCTAAGGGAAAGACCGCCGAAGGCATGAGGTACAGCATCAATCATGAGGATTCCCTCAGAGTGTTCCTTGGAAATGGGAATGTTCCGATAGACAATTCGGCTTGCGAACGGTCTATACGGCCTTTCACAACGGGCCGCAAGAACTGGGTCCTTATCAATTCTATCAAAGGAGCACAGGCAAGTGCAGTAGCATACACCATCGTGGAAACAGCGAAGCTCAATGGCCTGAACCCTTACTACTATCTGGAACACCTGCTTACCGAGCTGCCCAGGCTTGCCGATAAAGATGGAAATATAGACACTGCTGCGCTGGATCCGCTTCTGCCGTGGGCAGAGGAACT
>ONKG01000066.1 GCA_900318375.1 uncultured Lachnospiraceae bacterium | reverse complement strand
CGCTGAGAAGGTCAAGGCTGAGATGAATTCCGATATCGAGTACAAGGTCGGTACCATGATCGAGATCCCCCGTGCTGCTCTGATGGCAGACGAGATCGCAGAGGAAGCTCAGTTCTTCAGCTTCGGCACCAACGATCTGACCCAGATGACCTTCGGCTTCTCCCGTGACGATGCCGGTAAGTTCCTGCAGGATTACTATGCAAGCAAGATCTACGAGTCCGATCCCTTCGCACACCTCGACCAGAACGGCGTAGGCCAGCTGATCGCTATGGCAGCAGAGAAGGGCCGCAAGGTCCGCCCTGACATCCCGCCCTGACATCCACCTGGGCATCTGCGGCGAGCACGGCGGAGATCCCGCTTCCATCGAGTTCTGCCACAAGGTAGGTCTGGACTATGTCTCCTGCTCGCCTTTCCGCGTTCCGATCGCAAGACTGGCAGCAGCTCAGGCAGCCATCAACGACAAGTGATTGCTGTTTAAGCCGGAAAATATTCTGTAATAGATTCTGTAATGACTCTATAATGGATTCGGAAATGGATTCTGCAGAAGATTTCTAGAAAAAGATTTCCAGAAAAAGAATTAGAGAAAAGATCAATAAAAAGCACTGCTCCGCTGAGGATATCAGCCGGAGCAGTGCTTTTTAAAACGGCAGCCGGAACGGCTGCCGTGTGATATTGTCATACCAGGTGTTTATATTGATTAAATATATAGGTTAAATATTTTGATTAAAGTATGTGGGTAGACCAAAGAATGTGGTATTGGTCAGAGGATAATCCCTGGCGGGAGAGATTTTAGCCCGGAAAAGGGGAGATCATGCCAGCCCTTTCCAGCTCAGACCGTAGAGCTGTTCCATGACTTTGCAGACTTCCTCTTTCATGCGCTGGCAGGCTTCGCTCTCTGTGGCGAAATGCATAAGGCCCACCTTGGTCTTTCCTTCGCTGAAATAGACTTCCCATTCCTTTTTTTTCTTATTCTGCGCAATGCAGATCCGGTGTTTGTGGCTTCCGCCCTTCATATGATAAAGACGGGAGGGAACCAGATGTTTTTTAAAAAATTTCTTCAATTCTTTTACCGTCATGATAATAGTCCTTTCCTTCGCAGCTGCGGACCGGTCAGTAAAAACGACCGGAAACGCAAGACGTGGTTTTGAAAACTACATAAACTATATCACTGCTTTTTTCATATTGCAACCATGCAAATGTGAGAATTCTGTTACGGTTCTGTTTCCGCGTTCCGGAGCCTTCCGGTTTCAGAGCAGCACAGACAAAAATCGAAATATTCCTTAGACCAATATTTGAACTTTCTTGGATAAAATACGAAAAATAGAGAAATATTGAGAAAATAAGAGAAAAACAGAGATAAACAGAGAAAATATTGTAATAAACGGGGTTGCAAACAGAGGGACAGAAAACTATTATACACGATAGAGTTAGCACTCAAAAGGAATGAGTGCTAACAATGCAAAAAGTAATCTGAATAAGAGAATATTTGGGAACCGGCCCGGCGATATAGCCTGGGATACTCAAAAAAATGGAGGTTTGATCATGAAGTTAGTTCCTTTAGGAGACAGAGTCGTATTGAAGCATCTTGAAGCTGAGACCACAACCAAGTCCGGAATCGTTCTTCCCGGCCAGGAAAAAGAGAAACCCCAGCAGGCGGAAGTGATCGCAGTAGGCCCCGGCGGTGTGATCGACGGCAAGGAAGTCAAGATGGAAGTCAAGGTCGGCGACAAAGTCATCTATTCCAAATATACCGGCACAGAAGTCAAGTTTGATGATGACGAGAAATATATCATCGTAAAGCAGAGCGATATTCTGGCAATCATCGAATAATTGACCGGGAAATAAGATACAGAATTGCGAAATATGATACAGATCAGGAATAAGCCCTCCGGGCGGCCTGTTCATTCTATATTTTTATATTTTTAAAGATACAGCAAATCAACTGGAGGTAGTATTACAATGGCAAAAGAACTTAAGCACGGCACAGACGCACGCATTGCGCTTGCGGAAGGTGTCAACAAACTCGCTGATACAGTTAAGATCACACTTGGCCCCAAGGGAAGAAACGTTGTTCTGGACAAGACCTACGGAGCTCCTACCATCACCAACGACGGTGTTACCATTGCAAAGGAAATCGAGCTCGAGGATTCCTTCGAGAACATGGGCGCGCAGCTCGTCAAGGAAGTCGCCACAAAGACCAATGATGTCGCAGGTGACGGCACCACAACCGCTACTGTCCTGGCTCAGGCCATGATCAACGAAGGCATGAAGAACCTGGCAGCAGGCGCAAACCCCATCGTTCTGCGCAAGGGCATGAGAAAGGCTACAGACGCAGCTGTTGAGGCTATTCAGGCTATGAGCACACCCGTTCAGGGCAAGGACCACATCGAGAAGGTGGCAACCGTTTCCTCCGGCGATGAGAACGTCGGCGCAATGATCGCAGACGCTATGGAAAAGGTCTCTAAGGACGGCGTTATCACGATCGAAGAGTCCAAGACCATGCTGACCGAGCTTGATCTGGTCGAAGGTATGCAGTTCGACAGAGGCTATATCAGCGCATACATGGCTACTGATATGGACAAGATGGAAGCAAATCTGGAAGATCCTTTCATCCTGATCACAGATAAGAAGATCTCCACGATCCAGGATATCCTTCCTGTTCTTGAGCAGATCGTCAAGATGGGCGCCAAGCTCCTCATCGTCGCCGAAGATGTCGAGGGCGAGGCTCTGACCACTCTGATCGTCAATAAGCTCCGCGGAACGTTCAATGTAGTCGCTGTCAAGGCTCCCGGCTACGGCGACAGACGTAAGGCAATGCTCGAGGATATCGCAATCCTCACCGGCGGCACCGTCATCAGCGCTGACCTCGGTCTTGAGCTCAAGGATACAACTCTCCAGCAGCTCGGCCGCGCCAAGAGCGTGAAGGTCGCAAAAGAGCAGACCGTCATCGTTGACGGCCTCGGCGACAAGACTGCACTTGAGCAGCGTGTTGCTCAGATCAAGAAGCAGATCGAAGAGACCAAGTCTGATTTCGACAGAGAGAAACTGCAGGAGCGCCTTGCCAAACTCGCAGGCGGCGTAGCAGTCATCCGCGTCGGTGCAGCAACCGAGACAGAGATGAAGGAAGCCAAGTTCCGTATGGAAGACGCCCTCAACGCAACCAGAGCAGCAGTCGAGGAAGGAATCATCTTCGGCGGCGGCAGTGCTTATATCCACGCTTCCAAGAAGGTTGAAGAGGCCATCGCAGGTCTCGACGGCGATGAGAAGACCGGTGCGCAGATCGTCCTCAAGGCTCTTGAGGCTCCCCTCCACCAGATCGCTGAGAACGCCGGCCTCAACGGCGCAGTCATCGTCAATAAGGTTAAAGAGTCTGAAGTCGGCATCGGCTTTGACGCTTACAAGGAAGAGTATGTCAACATGATCGACGGCGGTATCCTTGATCCCGCAAAGGTCACAAGAAGCGCACTCCAGAACGCAACCAGCGTGGCTTCCAGCTTCCTTACCACTGAAGCTGCTGTTGCCAACATCAAGGAGCCCATGCCTCCCATGCCCGCAGGCGCCCCTGGAATGATGTGATAAAACAATGAGCAAAGCGGCCGCACAGACGAACGTGCAAGCACGTTCGGATGTGCGGCCATTTTGCGAATGTCCCGACATGAGGATGGAGCGACGTGAAACGGAGCGGGAATCCGAATGGCGGGAGCGTGTTCGGAGCGCCCATAGCGCGGAGAGCACGCGTAGTTTTATCACATACAGTAGGGAGAAGGCTCTGAAGCCCCGAAACAGACTCCCGCTATGCAGCCGGGCAACCGATATGAGAAAAAAAGCCCCGCGAATCCATGATATGCGAAGCATATCAAAAGGATGAGCGGGGCCTTTTTCGAATATCGGCCGCAGCGCGAGAGCGGGGGACATTTCTTATAACCTTTTTACTCAGTTTTTCTTCTCTTCCATTAAAAACCCGATTGACGTACACAGTAAAACAGACTATAATTCAATTTACTTTTAATTTTTTAGGTAATATTCTGATTTTTTTTATTATTGTTTTATGAATGAAAGGAATAACCGGGAATTTGTTGGCAGAGGTGCATTATGACAGACATCAGTGATCATAAAGACATCAAAGACATCAAAGGGAAAAACGACATCAAAGGGAAAATCGCCATCGACACCGGTAAGATCGAGAGCATCGGAGAGTTCCACTGTCCGGAGGATCTTTACCAGAGTCTTATTGATCGTGTGAGAAAATACCACCCGTCTGATGACATCACTTTGATCGAGAAAGCCTATGAGGTCGCGCATTCTGCCCATGAAGGACAGTTTAGAAAATCCGGCGATCCCTATATTATCCATCCGCTCTATGTGGCAATCATTCTTGCCGGTCTCGAGATGGACAAAGAGACTATAGCAGCGGGAATCCTGCACGATGTTGTGGAGGATACTACTCTGACCAAGGAACAGGTCGAGGAAAGATTCGGCAAGGATGTGGCGCTCCTGGTGGACGGAGTCACAAAGCTGAAGAAACTGAAACTGTCAGGTGATTACAGCGACAGGACGCAGACCCAGCAGGATATGCAGGCCAGAAACCTGCGCAAGATGTTCCTCGCCATGGCAAAGGATATCCGCGTCATTCTGATCAAGCTGGCGGACCGCCTTCACAATATGCGCACGCTCCAGTTCATGCCGCCTGAGAAGCAGCAGAGGATTTCTCAGGAGACCCTGGATATCTATTCACCTATTGCCGACAGGCTTGGTATTTCCAAGATCAAGGTTGAACTTGACGACCTCTCGCTGAAATATCTCTATCCGGATATATATTATGATCTGGCCGCCAAGGTCGAGCAGAGAAAGAGTGAGCGCGAGCGGTACGTTCAGGAAATCGCCATCGAAGTCAGGCACCATATACATGAGGCCGGTATTGAAGGCGTGGTCGACGGCCGGGTCAAACATCTCTTTAGTATCTATCGAAAGATGCTGAACCAGAAAAAGTCTCTGGAGGAGATTTACGATCTCTTTGCCGTCCGTGTTATTGTAAGTACCATCCGGGACTGTTATGCTGTGCTTGGTACCATTCACGAGATGTACAAGCCCATACCCGGCAGGTTCAAGGACTATATTGCCATGCCCAAGGCAAATATGTACCAGTCCCTGCATACCACTCTGATCGGTCCTGCCGGCCAGCCCTTTGAGATCCAGATCCGCACCTATGAGATGCACCGTGCCGCGGAATACGGTATTGCCGCGCACTGGAAATACAAGGAGGCGGGCAGCAGCCAGAAGGTCGAAAAGACCAAAGAAGAGGAAAAGCTGGCATGGCTGCGGCAGATTCTTGAATGGCAGCAGGATATGGCGGACAACCGCGAGTTCCTGGATATCCTCAAGAGCGACCTGAATCTGTTTTCGGACGATGTCTACTGCTTTACTCCCCGCGGCGAGGTCAAGAATCTTCCCGTCGGTTCCACAACTATCGATTTTGCCTATGCCATCCACACGGCTGTGGGAAACCGCATGGTCGGCGCCAAGGTAAATGACAAGATCGTCCCGATCGATTATGAGATCAGAAACGGCGATCGCATCGAAGTCCTGACCAGTCCCAATTCCAAAGGACCGAGTCTGGACTGGCTCACCATTGCAAAGAACGCTTCTACCAGGAACAAGATCAACCAGTGGTTCAAGCGTGAGAATAAAGACGACAACATTGCCAAGGGCAGAGAGCTGATCACGTCCTATGCGAAGGGACATGGCATGCAGCTTTCCGAACTCACAAAACCAGCCTATCAGGAAGTTGTGCTCCGCAAGTACGGATTCAGAGACTGGGAAGCACTTCTGGCGGCCGTCGGCCACGGCGGTATGAAAGAAGGACAGGTTGTCAACAAGCTCTATGATCTTTATACAGAAGATCATAAGCGTCAGCTCTCCAGTGAAGAGATCATCCGGCAGGTGCAGCAGAACAGCTCACCCAACATGCATCCCCGGGGAGCAGCCGGTTCCGTGGTCGTCAAGGGCGTCCACGATGTCTCCATTCGTTTTTCCAAGTGCTGCAACCCCGTGCCCGGGGACGACATTGTCGGTTTTATCACGAGGGGAAGAGGGATTTCCATTCACCGCAAGGACTGCAGCAATGTTGTCAATATTCCTGATGAGGAAAAAGACCGCATTATCGAGGCATCCTGGATCGAAAATGTCTCTGTGAAAAAAGAAGAAGGCTTCCTTGTGGAGATCAAGATCTTCGCGACAGACCGCGCCGGCCTGCTCAACGACCTCACAAGGGTGTTCTCGGAACGGGATATCAGCATCATGCGCATCAGTTCCATGATCAGCAGACAGGGCATTGCCACGCTGATGTTCGGCTTTGAAGTAAAGAGCCGCGAAGACCTCAATGATATCATCAAGCGCCTCGAGGCGGTCCGCGACGTGCAGGCTGTCAAGAGGAACAGCGGCTGATGCAGGATCTCTGCTTTCTGAAAAAAACAGCTTCAACACACAGAAGGGAATTATTTATAATGGCGAATGAAGTCATCAAGGTAAACTATTTTGTGGTCGGCATGGTCCAGACAAATTGCTATTTTCTCCACAGGGAGAACAGCAATGAGGCCATTGTCTTTGATCCCGCCGATCTGGGCGACAGGCTCTACGAGGAACTGCAGAAACGCGGCATGGATGTAAAGGCGATCTTCCTGACTCATGCGCACTTTGACCACATCCTGGGACTTGAGGAACTCAGAGAACGGACCGGCGCTCCTGTTTACGCTTGTATCCACGAGAAGCGCCTGTGTGAAGATGCCAGACTCAACCAGTCCTCCACGATAGGCCGTTCCTACACCTTCAGTCCGGATCATTACCTCGAGGACAACCAGGAGGTGACTGTGGCCGGCATCACTATGAAAGTTCTCTTCACACCCGGACACACGGAAGGAAGCTGCGCTTATTACATTGAGGACGGCCATATCCTGATCAGCGGCGACACACTCTTCCAGGGTTCCATAGGCCGCTCCGATCTGCCCACAGGCAACGGAGAAGATCTCAAGGAATCCATCCGCAATCGTCTCTATGTTCTTCCCGACGACACCAGTGTTTTTTCCGGACACGGAGATGTGACCACGATCGGTTATGAGAAAAAACATAACTGGTTTGTCAGGGCCTGACTGTATACGGGACAGGTTTTCGCAGCACAGAATTTCCCGATGCAGGGTGTAACTGAATAAAAAATACTCCGGGGCTGTATAGTGAATCTTCATTAAGGAGCATAATATCATGACGAGCCGCAACCTTGTTCAGGTCAGGGCGCGTCATTTTTGTGCGCACAGGGAAGCCCCTTCTGACAATCGGCCGTGCTGCGGGAATACGGCATGAAAACAGCTTATAAACAGCTTATAAATAGTATGTTAAAATGATCACTGCAATTGTAAATATTGATTTATACAGATACGAGATCCACTCTCTGCTAAAGGCTTTTTATCCGCAGGAGGATGTCAAAGTACTGACTTCTGAGGATGCCGCTGCCAACCGGAAATATCAGCAGATTGCACAAGAGCCTTTTCTGAGAGTGGTTTTTGCGGACACAGAAGTCACTTTGTCCTTCTGCGACGGAAGCGGCACACGGACCGCCCCTGCTCCGGAGGGCATTTCTTTCGCCTGCAAGGGGATGATCCTGAAAACACAGATGAAGCATCTTCTCTACGCTATGCTCGCTGACCGCGAAGGACGCACGCTCCCCTGGGGCGAACTGATCGGGATCCGTCCCACCAAGATCGCCATGCAGTCTCTGCTGCAGGGCAGCACCATAGAGCAGGCGGCGCAGGACATGGAGAGGGAACACCTCGTCAGTCCGCAAAAGGCCCTGCTTTCCGCGCAGATTGCGCAGAGAGAGAGGGAGATCCTCGCTCATATCCACTATGAGAATGGTTACAGCCTCTATGTCGGCATCCCTTTTTGTCCGACCACATGCCTCTACTGTTCCTTCCCATCCTTTAACCTGGCACAGTGGAGAGACAAGGTAGACGTTTATCTGGATGCCCTTGAAAAGGAGATGGAGGCATCATCGGCACTGATGAAGGGACGGGTTCTGGACACTGTCTACATCGGCGGCGGTACGCCGACAACACTGGAGCCCGATCAGCTGGAACGTCTTTTTTCCATGCTGGAAAAATATTTTCCCATGGAAAGTATCCAGGAATTTACGATCGAGGCAGGGCGTCCTGACAGCATCACGGCGGACAAACTCCGCGTCATCCGCGCCCACGCGGTCACCAGGATCAGTGTCAATCCTCAGACCATGAATGATGAGACCCTCAGACTGATCGGCCGCAGGCACACGGTACAGCAGGTGCGCGATGCCTTCCTTCTCTGCAGAGAGGCGGGGTTTGACAACATCAACATGGATATCATCCTGGGACTCCCTGAAGAGACAGAGGAGGATGTGACCGGGACTCTGGAGGAAATCGAAAGACTTTCCCCCGACAGCCTGACAGTGCATTCCCTTGCGCTCAAGCGGGGGTCGCGCATGCAGAAGTACATAGAGGAGAAGGGATTTTCTTCTATAAATAATACTGACGGCTGCATGGAGATAGCCGCGCAGTCGGCGGCACGCATGGGAATGGATCCCTATTATTTGTACAGACAGAAAAATATATCCGGAAATCTGGAGAATGTGGGCTATGCCCGCCCCGGAAAGGCCGGAATCTACAACATCCTGATCATGGAGGAAAAACAGTCCATCCTGGCACTCGGTGCCGGCAGCATTTCCAAAGCTGTTTTTCCCGGGGGAAGGATTGAGCGCAGTGACAACTGCAAAGATGTCGGGACTTATCTGGAGAACATCGATGAGATGATCAATCGAAAAGTACGTCTGGGCATCGGAACAGCGGAAACTGACTCTGAGTAACTATAAAAAGAATACAAGGAACCGGTAATTTTTATATGGCAGCAAGTCGAAAAAAACACAATCTTGTGATCGTGGAGTCTCCTGCAAAGGTGAAGACGATCAAAAAGTTTCTGGGGTCCAGCTACGAAGTGGCTGCGTCAAACGGACATGTCCGTGATCTTCCCAAGAGCAAGATGGGTATCGATATCGAAAATGATTATGAACCCAAGTACATTACGATCCGCGGAAAAGGCGAGCTTCTCGCCGGACTGCGCAAGCTGGTAAAAAAAGCGGACCGCGTCTATCTGGCGACGGACCCTGACCGCGAGGGAGAAGCAATTTCATGGCATCTGATCGCGGCTCTTAACCTTGAGGACGCGAAAGACAAGCAGATTTCCAGGATCACCTTCAATGAGATCACGAAAAAGGCGGTCACACAATCCCTGAAAAACGCCAGGGAGCTGGATATGAATCTGGTCGATGCCCAGCAGACACGCCGTATTCTGGACCGCATGGTCGGGTACGAGATTTCTCCGCTCCTGTGGGAAAAGGTCAAACGCGGGCTCTCCGCAGGCCGTGTCCAATCGGTTGCCCTCCGTATGATCGGAGACCGCGAGGATGAGATCAATTCCTTTATTCCCCAGGAATACTGGACACTGGATGCTTCCCTGAAGGTCAAGGGCATTACAAAGCCCCTTACAGCCCACTACTACGGCAGTATCGAGGAAGACGGCAGGGCAGTGCGCAGGGAGCTTCAGACACAGGAAGAGACCATGAGGATCGTCAATGGGCTCGAGGGCGGAACTTTTTCCATCCGGGAGGTGCGCCGCTCGGAACGCACCCGGAAATCCCCTCTCCCCTTCACGACATCGACCCTGCAGCAGGAGGCCAGTAAAGTCCTCAATTTCTCCACCCAGAAGACCATGCGCGTCGCGCAGCAGCTCTATGAAGGCGTGGAGATCAAGGGACAGGGTACAGTCGCTCTGATCACCTATCTGAGAACGGACAGTATCCGTATTTCAGACGAAGCCCAGGCTGCAGCCGCCGCCTTTATCGGGGAGAATTACGGTGAGGAATACCTTCTTCAGAAGGAAAAAGAAGAGAAGAAGGGCGGCAAGGTCCAGGATGCGCACGAAGCGATCCGGCCCACAGACGTCACCAGACTTCCTGCCTCTGTCCGAGAATCGCTATCCAGAGAGCAGTATCGTCTTTATCAGCTGATCTGGAAACGTTTTGTGGCGAGCCGTATGAGCGCAGCCAGATATGAGACCACACAGCTCCGGATCGCGGGTATGCCCGCTGTACCTTCCGGAATCGGGGGACAGATGTTTACTGTCTCGGCTTCCCGTCTCGTTTTCGAAGGCTTCCAGAAGGTCTACATAGAGGACGAAGAGGAACAGACAGCCTCGATCAGCAGAGAGATCGATGAGAATTCAGAGCTGACCCTTGAGTCCTTCGATCCCCGCCAGCATTACACACAGCCTCTTCCTCATTACACGGAAGCGACGCTGGTCCGCGCTCTGGAAGAGCAGGGGATCGGCCGTCCCAGTACCTACGCGCCTACGATCACGACTATCCTGGCCCGCAGGTATATTGTCAAGGAAGAGAAGAACCTCTATATGACAGAGCTGGGCGAGGTCGTCAACAATATCATGAAGCAGGCCTTCCCGACGATCGTCAACCCTCTGTTCACTGCCAACATGGAAGCGCTCCTCGACGGCATTGCCGAGGGCGAAGTCCGCTGGAAGACAGTGATCGAAAACTTCTATCCGGACCTGCACGAGGCTGTCCTCGAAGCGGAAAAGACCCTGGAAAAGGTCAAGATCGCGGATGAGGAGACAGAGGAAGTGTGTGAGAACTGCGGACGTCACATGGTCATCAAATACGGACCGCACGGCAAGTTCCTGGCCTGCCCGGGATTCCCCGAGTGCCACAACACCAGACCTTATTATGAAAAGATCGGTGTCGCCTGCCCCAAGTGCGGCAAGGACATCATTGTCCGCATGACCAAGAAAGGGCGCCGTTACTACGGATGCATGGGCAATCCCGAATGTGACTTCATGGTCTGGCAGAAACCCTCTGAGAAGAAGTGTCCCCGCTGCGGCAGTATCATGCTGGAAAAAGGAAACAGACTCGTCTGCGCGGACAAGGAATGCGGATACATCGAAAAACGTGCCGATTCCCCGGAACCCGGTGATGGCGGGAGTCCGGCAGAGGATTGAACCGGACGGCAGCGAAACAATTCCTGCCTGACAAGATCTGCCCTACTGAATTTGACGGAAGAAGACACAAAAAAGGAAGCGGAAACAGCCGGAATAAACGGATAATGATATTTTGAGGAGATGATTACGGCTTGAACGGCACAGCCGATCCATATGTAAGACTATTCTCCTTTAGAACTGCTTTGAACAGCAGGAGGTAAGTGATTTGGATACTCTGCATGCAGCAAGAAATGTGGTGTTGCTGGACAACACAAGGAAAATCGAAAAGCTGATTCATAACAATGACACCGGCAAAGTTGTCTTCAACGACATCTGCAAGGTTATGAGCGAGATCCTGCAGGCACACATCCTTGTGATCAGTAAAAAGGGTAAAGTGCTCGGTGTGGGAGAATGCAAGAAGGTCAATGCGGCTCACGGCATGATCGTGGAGGAGATCGGGACATTTGTGGATCCCGAACTGAACACAAGACTTCTGGATGTGCTCTCCACACATGAAAATGTCGCTCTTCAGACACTCGGGTTTTTTGCAAGTGAAGACAAGGACCTGATGGGGATCGTCCTGCCGATCGAAGTCGCGGGCGAACGTCTGGGCACAGTCTTTATTTACAAGGACGGCGAGCATTTTGACATTGACGATATCATCCTCTCGGAATACGGCACCACTGTCGTCGGTCTGGAGATGCTGCGCGCGGTCTCCGAGGAGAACGCGGAGGAGAACCGCAAGATCGCCGTTGTGAAATCAGCGATCAGCACTCTGAGTTACACGGAAATGCATGCCATTATCCATATCTTCGAAGAACTGGACGGCGTGGAGGGGATCCTCGTCGCGAGCAAGATCGCGGACAAGGCCGGCATCACCCGCAGCGTCGTAGTCAATGCCCTGCGCAAGTTCGAGTCGGCGGGCGTCATCGAATCCCGTTCCTCGGGCATGAAGGGAACCTATATCAAGGTCCTCAACGACGCCATCTACGGAGAACTGGCGGGACTGCGCAAACAGATCCAGCCGTAATTTCTGGTCCGATCGTAATTTCTGATCCGGCCGTAATTTATGATCCGGCTGTGATTCCGGTTCCGGTCCTGATCCGAGAACATCCGGACTGCGGCAGTCATAACAATGTGAAAAGCAATGGCAAAATGCTGAGAATGCTGAAAACAATGCCGGAAATATGCTGAAAACAGGCCGGCAATGTGAAAATGGCACTTGCACAATCTCAGGGAATGTGCTATTGTTTTTAAGTTGCAAATTTTATGTCTTTTTATCAGACACGCGTCCCAGCGGATGCCGGTGCTCTTTTCAATAAGGGTGGCAGAATCCTCAATGACCGCGAAAGGACGCGGAAGAACAACCATTTACAGGAGGAAAAGTAAACATGGGTATCGTATCAATGAAACAGCTGCTGGAAGCAGGCGTGCACTTCGGTCACCAGACCAGACGTTGGAACCCCAAGATGGCTCCCTACATCTTCACCGAGCGCAACGGCATCCACATCATCGACCTGCAGAAGTCTGTCATCCTCGTAGACGAGGCCTACAAGGCAGTCTTCCAGATCGCGGAGCAGGGCGGCACGATCCTGTTCGTCGGCACCAAGAAGCAGGCACAGGACGCAGTCAAGGCTGAGGCCACCCGCTGCGGTATGTACTATGTAAACGAGAGATGGCTCGGCGGCATGCTGACCAACTTCAAGACCATCCGCAGCCGTGTCGAGCGCCTTCGCAAGATCGAGCAGATGGCACAGGACGGCACTTTTGAAGTTCTTCCCAAGAAGGAAGTCGCAAAGCTTCAGAAGGAGTGGGACAAGCTTGAGAGAAACCTCGGCGGCATCAAGGACATGACCCGTATTCCCGACGCGATCTTCGTAGTCGACCCCAAGAAGGAGAGAATCTGCGTGGCAGAGGCTCATGCACTGGGCATCACTCTGATCGGCATCGGTGATACCAACTGCGATCCCGAAGAGCTCGACTTCATCATCCCCGGCAACGACGATGCAATCCGTGCAGTCAAGCTGCTCTGCAGCAAGATGGCTGACGCTGTCATCGAGGCAAACCAGGGTGCAGAGGCAGCCGGCGCTGAGCAGGAAGCTCTCGCGGAAGAGTCTGCAGCATCCGAAGCTGAGCAGGCTGAAGAGGGAACCCTCTGATTCCGGCCTGAGTCATCCGGGAAAATACAGTATCGTACACGAACTGCACCGGGCTCTGAAAAAGGGCCCGGGGCACAGATATAGATAGATCGAAAGGAAGTACACTATGGCAATTACAGCTGCACAGGTTAAACAGCTGCGCGAAGCTACCGGCGCAGGTATGATGGACTGCAAAAAGGCTCTGACCGAGACCAACGGCGATATGGATGCCGCAATCGAAGTTCTTCGCAAGAAGGGCCAGGCAAAGGCTGAGAAGAAGGCCAGCAGGATCGCTGCAGAAGGTATCTGCCTCATCGCGACCGACGGCGACCAGAAGGCAGCCGTAGTCGAAGTCAACTCCGAGACCGACTTTGTCGCGCAGAACGAGAAGTTCCGCACCTACGTCGCAAAGGTTGCAGACCAGGCCCTGAAGACCGAAGCAAAGGACATCGACGCATTCATGGCAGAGCCCTGGATCGAAGATTCCGCCAAGACTGTCAGCGAAGCACTCGTCGACATGATCGCTGTCATCAGCGAGAAGCTGAGCATCCGCCGCTTTGAGCAGGTTGCTGCACAGGACGGCTGTGTTGTTTCCTATCTGCACGGCAAAGGCCGTATTGCTGTCATCATCGATGCCAAGACCGATGTTGTCAACGATGCAGTCAAAGAGGCTCTGACCAATGTCGCTATGCAGGTTGCAGCTATGTCTCCCAAGTATGTCACCGTGGACGAAGTTCCCGAGGAATACAAAGAGCATGAGAAGGAGATCCTTCTTGCACAGGCAATCGAAGAGAACGCAAAGCTTCCTGAGAACAAGCGTAAACCTCAGAACATCATCGAGAAGATGCTCATCGGCAGACTTAACAAAGAGCTCAAGCAGATCTGCCTGTATGATCAGGTTTATGTCAGAGCCGAGGATGGCAAGCAGACCGTCGCACAGTATCTGCAGCAGGTCGGCAAGGCCAACAACACAGATCTCTCTGTCCGCCGCTTCATCCGCTTCGAGACAGGTGAAGGCATCGAGAAGAAGGTTGAGAACTTCGCTGAGGAAGTTATGAGCCAGATCAAGCACTGATAATCTCCGATCGTAACCGATTGCGGGAGTATTACGCAACATAAGCGCCTGTATGATTCCTTTTCATACAGGCGCTGCTTTTCATATTGCCGGAAAAGTTGTATGATAAGACGATAGAAATCGGGGCTGTGCCCCGAAAACACATGATCCTGCTGTCTTGAGTGAGCCTTGAACCGGAAGGATTTTGCATGATTATAAAAAGAATTAATGATAATACGATCAGCTGCACCATT
>ONKG01000054.1:844-32884 GCA_900318375.1 uncultured Lachnospiraceae bacterium | reverse complement strand
GATGAGTAAAAACCAATGATTTGCGAATACTTGCAACGCCGCACTGTGCAATAGTTCAGTGTGGCGTTTTCTGAATACTTGTCAGTCCCTTGACATTTGCGGGTATGAGTAAAACTGTGTCAATCTGAGTTAATTGAAGTCAATCCGGGGTTTATGTGGGGCCACCGTGGGATATGATCTGTAAAATAGACCCTCTTCAATAGGTTTCTGCCAAAACGAAAGGAACACAAGTGATGTACGAGTGGGAAAATTACTTTGAACCCCATATCTTAGAGAGGGGATGGGAGTATGCCAGAAGCGGAGCGGTGCAGCATATCATCAGAAAAAAGGATGCAATCGAAGCAGTTGTAGAAGGAACTGAATATTACAAAGTAAAGATAAAATACGATGGCCACTCTGTTCTGAATGCATATTGTTCATGTCCATACGCCGCTGGTGGAAATTATTGCAAGCATATGGCAGCTGTTCTTTACGAAATTGACAATGACGGAAAAGACGGATATGAGTTCAGTGAGACTGGCTTTGAAGATAATTTTTCAGAAGATGACAATCTGATTCCTATAGACGAGCTGATTTCAAAAGCGGATCGGAGTCTGTTGGAAAGAATCCTTGTGAATCTGGCAGCAGGGGATGAGCAGAACGAGAGCCGTATACGTGTCATGCTGGCCGGGGTCAATACTACCTCGGATATTGATGAGCTGGAAAGAGAGATTGATAATATTTTTGATGCCTATTCCGACCGCGGGGGCTATATAAACTATCATAGTGCAATGGACTTTTGCGATGATTTGATTTCTTACCTTGAAAGTAAAACAAATCAGCTTTTTGATAATGAGCAGTATTATGATGCCTTTGAGCTGGCAAAATATGCCTTTATCGAGCTTAGTGATTGTGATATAGACGATGACGGTCAGATCGCAATGATTTCAGACGTATGCTATAAGATTTGGCAGAGAGCAGTCGCTGATGGTTCAGATGTGGAGAGAGAACTGATCAAAAACTGGTTTCTGGAACACTTTGATGACGGAACAGTTGTCGATTATATGGAAGATATTCTGCAGGATTTTATCAGATATGAACTTGCATCAAAGGATGAACTTGAGGAGGAAATAGAGCATCTGGACAAACTGATCGAAGAGAGTGGGGAGTCCGGTGAATGCAAATCCGTGTTTTCGAGTCATTACGGGTACTCCATCGAAGCGATAGAACTCAGGATGATTCTGATGAAGCGTCTTGGTGCTTCGGAGGAGGAGATAGACCGTTTCAGACGCAAACATATGAACTTTCAGTCTGTAAGAAAATATTACTTGAAGAAGGCTCAGGAAGAAGGTGATGCAGAAGAAGAGATTCGGCTGCTGAAGCAGGGGAAAAAGCTGGACTCGGAGTCTGCCTACCTGGTGCACTCTTACTCACAGCGATTGATTGAGCTCTATCATAAACAGAAGGATTATCAACAGGAAAAAGCAGAGAGGAGAGAGGACTTTCTGACTTACCAGCTTTCTACAATGGAGGATTTCAGGGGTTACAGAAAAATGTGCTCTGACGATGAGTGGGAAAAAGAGAAAACAGTACTCATTAAATCACGCAGAGATATAGCGAAGCGGTGTGAACTTCTTGCAGAGGAAGGGATGAAACCGGATTTATTTGAACTGATTTTCAAACAGAAGAACAGACTTAACTACATCAATAAATACGGGTTCCTTCTTGCGGAAGAATACTCAGGACCGATTTTACAGGAATACTTCACCTATGTATCCGGAATCGCCGAAAATGCAAGGAACAGATCAGCGTACGATGAACTGATTAGATACCTGAAGCGTATGCGGCAATATACAGACGGGACAGAAATGGTCCAAAAACTGTGTAAGACTTGGATTCTCAAATACCCGACAAGAAAAGTGATGGTCCAGGAACTTGGAGAACTGCTGAAGCACATATGAGTGTGGAAACCGGACCATGGCATGTGTATAATAGATGCAGATTCGTATTTCAAATGAGATTGATACAGCAGAAGTAGATAAGGGGGTATGCCATTCAAATGGACCAGACAGCATATTTATCTAATCGAGGAGAGTATACGACATTTTCAGTAGGGGATAGGACTATAACATTTCTGACAAGTAAAAATCTTGAAAAATATATAGAGGTAGTTGAGTGGGATCAGGGATATCTGGTGGTTATCTCAAAGAATAAAGGAAAAGAACAGGAAGAAGATTATATAGATTTAGTCCCTATCCTTGAAAATCTTTTAATTGACCCTGTTTCCTTCCTTGATCCGATTAAGGAGGTGAAAATACGTTATGCCTGAAAGCAAGTTAAGGGAAATAGCTGATGCTGAGGAAGACTGACTGATCATGAGATCAGTGTAATTCAAAGATTTATTGCCAGGCACTATAAAGAAATGTATAAGAGATGGTCTGAGGACAGTGAGAATGGATTCTATGAAGGATGATTCGGATTGACTGGTCATGGCCATTAGAAAAACATCTCATATCTGAAAAGATATGGGATGTTTTGGTATCTGCACTGAGGAAGTGCTCGTCAGCCCCTTGACATTTGCGGGTGTGAGTAAAACTGTACCAATCTGAGTTAATTCCAGTCAATTTCCCTTGTTCTTGTTCAAAGCACCTTGAGCAGTATCTGCAGACCATAGCAGACGAAGGAGAGGATTAGTGTCAGAAGTACATAGCGGAGCCCTTTGACGAACTTGTCGCAGCGAGTGTGAAGTGTTACAAGATCCTCGTTAATGATGCCCCGGTAGAGTTCGATCAGGCGGCATTCCGCCTGGTGTGCGCTGCAGTGATCGAGATCTGCTTTGGCGATTTTGTCCGGGTCAAGGCGAATAATGCCTTCCGGTGCCAGAAGCTGCATAAACCAGATCAGGTTCCACACGTAGGTGACTGAGACTGCGATACATGACGAAATATATAGTATGGTCAGAGCATCGTGTACAAGCAGGCCTTCCAGCTGAATTAGAGGAATGCTTCCAAAAAGGCTGGTAATAAAGACAAACATAAAGCCGCAGAAGGTCACTGTGATGTAAGCTTTGTTGTCCAGCTTGTTGCTGCGGTCGAAAAGATTCTGGTACTCAATGCGCAGGGATTCCAGCTCCTGGCTGGTACCGTGGTGCCTGTAATGAGGGTCAGAGGAATAATTAGCATGCAGCACTATAGTAATAATGACCGTCGTATCCCATATAAACAAGAAAAGTGATAGTCCGGGAACCTGGAAAACTGCTGAAACAAATGTGGGGAAAGAAAAAATGAGTTGGAAAATAAAACGGATTCAGGAAGATGACTATGGCTGCGAGGAACGTCCGCAAAACGAAAAAATCACCGTGATCGTTACTCTGGTCGATGAAAATGGTATGGAGAAGCAGCTTCGGGTCGAGGATGACTGGCTGTATGCAGAGGGAATCAATGAGGGCGATTTGTGGCTGGATACATTTCCTGTCTGAGCAGGTGGCAGGGGGATGGAAAAAAGGAACTTCCCCCTGTTTGTCCATTTCCCAAAGAAGACGCTTTCCTCAGCGGGGAAAGTGGTCGAGCACTTTACATATGGCAGGGCAGTTTAGGAGAAGCATTATGAATAGAGCGGCAGCGGAACTCATTAATACCCTTGGGAGATTCTGCGGGCAAAGGGATGTGAAATCGCTTGACTGCAGCAGCCTGTATGAAAGATACGGAATTGATCGGGCGGATGTGATGGTCCTCTTCGGGGGCAGTATCCTTGCGGGCGGAGATGTTTTGGCGGAGGCGATCAGGCAAAGGATCGCTTCAGTCTATATCATAGTCGGCGGAGCCGGTCATACGACAGAAACTCTCAGGAAAACTGTGCAGTCAGAATATCCATCGATCAGGACAGCCGGACTTACAGAAGCTGAAATCTTTCAGAAATATCTGCAGGAAATCCATGGGTGCGAAGCGGACTATCTGGAAACCAGATCCACAAACTGCGGGAATAATATAACATACCTTCTGAATCTCATAAGGGAAAACAGAATCGACTGCAAAAGCATCATTCTATGTCAGGATGCGACTATGCAGAAGCGGATGGATGCGGGTTTCCGCAAAAACAGGCCTCAGGGTATATCCGTCATAAATTATGCCTCGTATTCTGCGACAGTAAGAGACGAGGCGGATGGGCTTGGCATATCCGAGAAGATTCATGGTATGTGGGAGATCGGCAGGTATATAAACCTCCTGATGGGAGAAGTCCCCCGGCTGAGAGATGACGAGAATGGATATGGTCCGGCAGGCAAAGGGTTCATCGCGCACGTGGATATTCCTGAGGATGTAGAAAAAGCCTTTTCCGGCTTAAAGAATATCTATGGGGACCAGATCAGAGAGGCCAATCCCCTGTATGCGCAATGAACCCAACCAGGGCCCCAACATCTTTGGAAGAAGGACTCTGCAGGTGTTCAGGCAACAGGCTTTTTCCGGGACAGGAAGATATTGATGATTGCTGCCGCCACCATACAGGCCGCAAAGATCAGGAGAGTGGACATGCCGATATGCATCCCATGTGTATTGGCAACGCTGCCGATGATCGCGGGAGCCACGATGGCGCCCATGCTGGTCAGGAACACGAAAAACCCCATACAGACCGGGTATTTTGAGAAAATGTCTCCCGCATTGGAGACAGAGGTACCGAACATGCCCGACATTCCAAGACCGATACCGGCAGTGGCTATGATCAGCCCTGCCGGTGATTTTGTCTGCAGGAGAACAGCCATAAAGCCTGTTGTGATCAGAGTCAGTGCCAGGATCATAGACCTGGGGCTGAATTTCGCGGCTGCGGCGGAACAGAGAAGTCTTCCTGCCATCAGAGCCATCCAGAGGACAGACGTGGTGAACTGAGCAAGGGACTCCGCCATGACTCCGGTATCGATCAGGAAGCTGGTCATCCATCCCATAAAGGAAGCCTCTACAGCCTGATAGAAGAAGCAGATGATGACGGTGACCCAGAACAGCGTTTCTTTTATAAAGCCATAGTCAACTTTCTTTTTCCTGTTGTCTTTTACTCTGTCTGCAGCGTCCGGTGCATCTGATGCATCTGATGTTTCGAGGTCCTTGTCCGAAAAACCTGCCGGCAGCAGGAAGGCAAGAGATGCCGCGCAGCAGACACATCCGATGATCACCGCCGGCCTCCAGCCGGCGACCACCATGGCGATCAGCGGCGCAATAACAGCACCTGCGGCGAAACAGGCGTGCAGGATGTTCAGAGGGCCGGCATTTCCCTCACTGTATATGTTCATGAGAAGATTGTTATAATTGGTAATGCCGCCCTTTCCGATGCCGATCAGGAACATGGCAATCAGGAGCCAGACAGGGTTTCCGCTGACAAGAAGCATCACGAAGCCCAGAGTCACGGACAGCTGGATCAGGATAAAAGATATTTTGATTCCGAGAACAAAGGGCAGATAGCCTGCCAGCAGTCCCGCCAGCACATAGCCTACTGACTGGACCGACAGCAGTGCTCCGCCGATTTGATAGGAAAGCGCGTAATCTGATTTCATTTCCGGCAGGATCGATCCCAGCATGATCAGGACCAGTCCCAGAGACATGTAAGCATAGAACAGATTCAGTACAACACCGAGTTTTCTTTTACCAAGAGAAGAAAAAAAGCCGCTATTTTTCATAAACTCCCCCCTTTTTCCGATGCATTAAGTATAAAAATTCAAGTCTCTGTCCGAACTATTTTGGGAAGAGATTATAGAATACTGCTCTAAAATACTAGCATAATGGCCCTAAAATAACAATATCCTGCTATTTTTGGCGTAAACGAAGGCGTTATTGCAGCTGAAAAAGCCGCCAGTCGTGCACATGAAGAAAAGAGTCCGCACCGGGAGGAGAATCCGGTAAACCACTATAAGGGAAGCGAAAAAAGGAAGATGTGTTAAAATTATTTTCGGTTAAATTAAAACGATATAATTCTCAGTTAAAATTCATTTGTTAAAATACAGATATAGCAAACGGAAGAAATGAATATAGCGGCTGAGATGCGGTTTTTCTGGGGCAGGTCCTGCATGACACAGCAAGCATCAGTCTCCCGCTTAAGTTTCCATCCGGATGTAAACTTATTGTTTATCCATCATTAACAGCAGAAATATAAAAGGGGAGAACTTGCACAATGATGAAAAGAACACATATTTTAAAAAAGAGGTCAATGGCTGTGCTTCTGGCAGGATTACTGGCAGCCGTGTCTCTGTCTGTCCCTGTTTTCGCCGCTGAGAAAACAGGCTTTCAGCAGGTTCCGGAGTCTAAGTACAGAAACAGCATGATCGGCAAATTATTCGGAAAGCATAATGAGGGAGAAGAACCCGATAATGCCTTTGCTGTTGAGATCTATACTGTAAGTGATCTTCGGAATATAAGCTCTGACTTGTCCGGATCCTATGTTCTGATGAATGATCTTGATCTCAAAAATGAGGACTGGACTCCGATCGGAACGGAGGAAGAACCTTTTACAGGGACTTTTAACGGGAACGGGCATCTGATCGAAGGTATGAAAATTGAAGGCGATGAGAATTGTCAGGGGCTTTTTGGCATGACCCACCAGGCTTCTATCTCAAATCTGGCGGTATCAGGAAGTGTTCAAGGTAATACATGTGTTGGCGGTATAGTGGGAACTGCCTCTGAAACAACTATTGATTATTGCGTAACGGTTGTTTCTGCCAGCGGAGTTGATCGAGTCGGCGGAATGATCGGCTTAGCCGACCGCTGCCGGATATCATACTGTATGAATTCCGGGCCTGTGTCAGGATCCAGAAGATGCTGCGGAGGAATTGTCGGAGATTTGTATGCTGACAACGACATGGATCACTGTCTGAATCTTGGAGATGTTTCCGGCGGAACCGATCTTACCGGCAGCATTACGGGCGGCAGTACAGAAAGCAGTGTGACTTCATGTGTAAACACCGGATCGGTTACCTGCCAGGGAGGAAGAGTCGGAGCGATTGCAGGAGATAATGCAGGCTATGCCGGACACAGGGAGGACAATTTCTTCCTGCAGACAAATGAGATCAATCAGAGCTTCTCCGCGATCGGTACCGGGAGCGGAACATTCTCCTCCGATACAGATACCAGAGTAACCAGACTGCAGGACACAATTTTTGAAAAAGTTGTCTGCATGAAGGAGAAAGGCTTCTCGATTGCTGAACTGATTAAATGGATTTTGGATTAAGCGGAGCAAGGTTAGCGGAGCAAGGGGACGGAAACAGAAGGACCGTCCCCATTCTCATTGACAGGGGAAAATCACACTTTTATAATGATTTTAGCGAAAACTGAAGAAAAACTGATTTTGGAAACTTAAGGAAAATGCTATGTCGTAAATACACGGGATAACATAGATTTTAAGCACATACATACAATCTGAGGCAGTATATGCGCCGGATGATTTGTGTGTGCTTTTCTTTTGTTTGCATTGTCAGAATTATCGGTCCGTCCCCATTAGAACCCATTAGAAAAGAGGCCTGATATGAAGAATAGTGACAAAAAAGACAGAAAGAATATCTACAGGAAGGCAATGTACTATTTTGATCTCTGGCTTTCGAAGGGGACATTGTCAACGATTATTTTCCTGTTTGTTGTCACCGGCATTTTTGTATTTATCATCGGTGTTCTGGCCAGGATATTCGGCGGTCAGGGTTCTTCTCTGGGAAAATCGATCTGGGATACTATGAACCATGCTTTTGATCCCGGAGTGCTTTCAGGAGACAGCGGAAGCATCTTCTACCTGTTTCTGATGCTTATAGCGACCTTGATCGGAGTCTTCTTTCTGGCTATGCTGATCGGTCTGATCAATGATGGCATTCAGGGGAGGGTTGAGGATCTATCTAAAGGAATAGAATCTGTTGTTGAAAATGATCATATTGTAATTCTGGGCTTTAACGAATCTACGTTTATCATTTTGGGAGAGCTGATCGAGGCATATGAAAACCAGAAAAATACCAGAAATGCCGTAGTCGTGATGGATAATATTCCTAAAACGGAGATGGAAGACCGGATCCGCATAGAATTTCCGGATACCGGAAATCTTACAATTGTCTGCCGGAGCGGTTCCATTACCAGCAGCAAGGACTTGCACCGCTGTTCTGTTCTGACATGCAAATCTATCATCATTGCTTCCTATGATGATTTTGAAACGATCAAAGGAATCCTTGCCTGCACAAAGATTCTGGACGGAGAAGAGGACTCAAAAGCCTATATTACATCTGTCGTTTACGGGAGAGAAAACGAACATGCCGCAAGGATTGCGGGAAATGATGCACGAAATGATCAATATCTGTTTTCTGTGAAAAATGACCGCCTTGAACTGTTGATGATGGAGAATACAGTTTCCAAGATCATTACACATACGTGTCGACAGAATGGCTTATCAAAAGTATTTACGGAGCTTTTTAACTATACAGATCATGAGTTCTATATTGCCAGGCGGAATAAAAATAAAGACCTGTATTTAGAGATGACGGGAAAGACTATTCGACAGATCAACCGTTATCTGTCTGATGTTATTGCGGTCGGAATCATTCAGGAAAACGGAAGTGCCCTGATTGGGGATCCCAATAGGGTCACACTTGGGGATGGGTGTCAGTTGATCCTTCTGCAGAGAGATGATGATACAATTATCGTCGGAGAGGAGAGAAGTGTCAGATATGAACCGCCTGTTGAACTTTATAAGGCTGTTCCTTCCTCTATTCTGATTATTGGATGCAATGAAAAGCTTCCCTATATTCTTCGGGAAATGTGCAAATACCTGATTCCCGGGACGATCGTGTATCTTTCAGCTGATCCGGATGAATTGGATCAGTGGCTTACTGACGAAATCATCGAGGAAATGATCGATAATGACATTGATTCTGCGATCAGGATTGAGAGAAAAGATAAACCGGAAGGTGCAGGGGAGCGGCTGAAAAAACAGAACCGGAAGAGGGATCAGCACAAATATATTTACAGTTTACTGAGTGAATGTGATCCGCAATATGTCCTGATTCTTGTACCTGACGAGCTGGATGACGATCAGGCAGATGAGCAGGCTTTGAAGCTGCTGCTGTACTGTAAACATTATAAAGAGATGCATCCGCAGACTGACTTTGGAATCACCTGCGAAATGAGGAGTATTGCGAATCAGCAGCTCGCCCAGGATTCTATGGCAAGCGACTTTGTCATCAGCCGCAACATAGCATCTCTTATGATGGCTCAGATTGCAGAGAACAGAGAACTCCTGCAGATATTTGAAACATTATTGAGCAGTGAAGGATTTGAGGTATATATTAAACCGGCCAAGTATTATTTCCATATGCAGCCTGATAAAGCCATAGATTTCTACTCTCTTCAGGACGCGGTGGCAGAAAAGGGTGAGATTTTCCTTGGATATAAGAGAAGAACAGCTCAAGGAGATCTGATCACCCTGAACCCTGAAAAACTGCGCAATGGAAAAAAGACGGAGATGGTATTCAGAGAGGATGATGAACTGGTGGTCCTTGCCGAAAGCATGATCGTACGGCAATAGACTGAGTGAGGAAGCAAGGGTGAGCGAGGGGACGGAAACAGAAGGACCGTCCCCATTTTCCGACACAGATTGGAAAAAATCGTGATGCCTGCATTTTGGAGGAAGAAGAGATGGATTTTACAATACTGTATCAAAATGAAACCTATGAGTTTAGATTAAAAGAATTAAAAGGGGAAGGTCAGACCGGTGCGGAAATCACCCGGCTCCGGCTGCAGGATGGAGAAGAAACTGTCCTTTTTTCTTATTACTGGCCTGTACAGCTGACGGTTGAGGTTGAAAAGGGAGAAGTATCCCTTAGAGAGGACGGCACTTTGTGCTGGCAGCTCCACATCACTGCACATCACATAAAGGGTATGGCGCAGGGAGAGTTCACCGAGACAGAATGGTTTGAGCTGGAAAAGCCCTTCGGTACAGGGGAAGAGATGGTGTGCAGGACGGTGGATATTGTGAGAAAAACGCGGTTTGCAATTGCAGAGCGCCACTTGAAACATCTCCCCCACCAGACATATCCCGCTGTAGAAGGACGCCAGGGCCCTTACGGCCATCCGTAAAAGAGCAAGGGGAAAAGAGCAGGGCAAGATCAAGGAGACGGTCCTTTTGTTTCCGTCCCCATGATCTGAATAAACAGTGGGACGGTAACAAAAGGACCGTCCCACTGCCCGGCGGAAAAAGGAGAGCTGTATCTATCGTGAATAAAAAAGTTTTGATTATCAATACCGGGGGGACCCTGTCCTCGGTCGCCAAGGAACACGGACTGACTCCGGGGCTTACGACCAGCTCCATGCTCCGTGAGCTCCATGTGGTGGCAGGAGAAGCGGAACTGATCACACAGGAGTTCTCATCGCTTGACAGCGCCAATATTTTTCCGGAGGACTGGGTGCGGCTTGCACAGGTGATCAGTCAGCAGCGGGATAACTATGACGGAATGGTTGTGATCCACGGCACAGACACACTGGCGTATACTTCATCCATGTTGTCCTTCATGCTGCAGAATATCCCCATCCCGATCGTGATCACAGGCAGTCAGCTGTCGATCTCCAATCCGGTCGCGGATGCAATGGAGAACCTTCGGTGCGCGATCTATATGGCACAGAGCGGATGCCCGGGAGTCTTTGTCGCTTTTAACAGAAAAGTGATGCTGGGATGCAGGACATCCAAAGTGCGTTCCCTGAGTTTTGATGCTTTTGACAGCATTAACTGTGATAATGTCGCGGAAATCAGCTCTATCGGGATGAAGATCAATACATATATGCTGCCGAAGAAAAACGGCATTTTCCGTCTGCAGGATCGTTATTGCCCTGATGTGGCCGTGATCAAGCTTTTTCCCGGTATTCACAGGGAAGTGCTTCAGATGTATGCCGAAAACGGCTACAGAGCTTTTTTTATCGAAGCTTTCGGCCTGGGCGGTATGCCTTTTCTGAAGCATGACTTTATCAGCGGGATCAGCAGACTGACAGAGCAGGGGATCAGTGTCCTCGTCGGCACCCAATGCCGCTTCGAGGGGAGCAGTCTGGAAATATATGAGACCGGCCGGAGGGCACTTGAGGCGGGTGTACTGCAGGCATATGATATGACAGCCGAGGCGGCAGTGACCAAGCTGATGTGGGTGCTTGGCCAGACACAGGATCCTCTGGAAATCAGGGAATATTTTCAGCTGAATCTATGCGGAGAAGTCTCGATCCCTCATGGGAACAGGTAGACCGCCTGCATACCACCTTCAGGCTGATGAACAATGATAATGTGAACTGAACCACTGGGAATGATCCGGAAAAAGAAAATGACGAAAGATCATGACATCATAGAACTGAAGAAACTCTCCGGCAGGCAGCTGGATGAATTCTGCACCTACTGGAACTCCGGGCCGGTTCATGGAGGTAGAAAACAGAAAACAAAAGGGATCAGTGTCGAGAAGGAACGGGACTACAGGAAGGGCTTTTACAGGCAGCATCTGCTGTCGGACGGATGGGCTGTTTATCGCCATAAGCATGATGATCTTCTGATGCTGAGTGAAAATGGTACCCTTCGTCTGAAAGGAAATGCAGAGGAAATTCTTGGTTTACTTAATAACCTTGTCCTTGCGGATCAGGCGCTCCGGAGACTCCCTGACAGAGACTACGGACTGGTCCTGTCCGGAGGAGGGGCAAAGGGAGCCTTTGAGATCGGGGTCTGGAGATGGCTTGAGAGAACAGGCCTGATCCGGAAAATTAAGGGCATTTCGGGGACGTCCGTCGGCGCCCTGAACAGTGTCCTGTTTTCCTGTGCCGGCCTGAAAGAGGCGGAAGAGATCTGGCTTTCTATTCAGCAGGATGATCTGACCCATCTGAACCGGGAGTCCCTGCAGAAAGCGGCACAGGTGGTTGTGAAGACTATGGCGCTGAAAGCAGTGAAGCCGGACAGTCTTTCGATGATCGTTAAAGACTTGCTGCCCCTGGTCGGCGAGACTTTTTTTACACAGAAAAAACTGAAGGAGATAGCGGATCAGGTTCTGGAGGGGGAGTTTCCTGCGGACAGGGTCGTGTTTTCCTGTCTCGCGAGGCAGAGCCTGCAGGAACAGCCGGAACCCCCGGTGGACCTTTTCCTGGGGACCTTTCACAATGCCGATTATTACTGCCTGAACGGCAGGAAAAAAGAAGAGATCAGCAGGATCGTGCTTGCTTCAGCGGCCCTTCCTTTTATCTATGAATCCATTGACCTGAATCATTTTGAATACAGGGACGGAGGATGCAGGGATAATACACCCTATATGCCTCTTGTAAAGAGCGGTTTCAAAAAGCTGATCGTGGTTCATCTGGCAGAGCGGAAAAGGGGGGACCCCATTGTGGAGATGGCAGAGAGTACGATCCTCTTTCATGTGTATCCGACCCTCTGGGCAAAGCAGATCATCGATACCATACGTATTACCGGGGACTCGACAGAAGACTGGATCAATAACGGGGAGCAGTCAGCGACCGAACAGCTCGGGCCCTTTTTGAAAAACGGAGAACTTGTACTGCCGGAAATAACGGATCATCTGACCGGGAGGATGATAGAGATGGATAGATTTGATTTTGAACATTTTGATTATGAGGAAGCGTTCAGGCAGGTGCAGGAGGAAGTCAACAAGCCCAACATCCTGATCTGTGGCGCGACCGGAGTCGGTAAGAGCACCATGATCCGTGACATTTTCCAGCTGAGTGAGGAGGAAGGGCCGGAAATCGGCGATCAGGGCCGCGCAAGGACGACAGGAATCCATGCCTACAGCCCGGAGGGTGCATCCATTGCTCTGTATGACAGCCAGGGATACAATATCGGTGCAGATGAACAGAAATTTATGAAGGATGTTCTGGGTACCATCGGGGAAAAGCTCAGGAAGAATCTCGATGATATGAGCGAGCACATCCATGAAGTCTGGTACTGTGTGTCAGCGGCCAACAACCGGTTTTTCGAAGCGGACGAGAAGATGATCGAGGAGATCCGAAAGAAGTATACGACTCCTGTCATGATCATCCTGACCAAAGTGGACTGTGCGGACGAGGAAGGAATCGGATATATGAAACAGGCGATTCTGGAAAAATTCCCCGACATTTCCATCTTTACCTATGCTTGCGATGAAAAGACTGCCGGCTGGGAGGAAGAATTGCGGAAAAAATATGTCCAGAAGGATGAGATCACCGAATGGGCACTGGAGCATCTGGATGAATCTCTGAAGGCAGGATTTATACCCGCCATCAAGAAATCTCTGGAAGTAAAGAGAAAGTATATTTCCGGAAAAGTGATTCCCAAATATGCAGCGCTTGCGGCCGGAACAGTCGTTGCAACATCCTTCATCAATGTTCCGTTTACGGACTCCATTCCCCTGATGGCCCTGCAGCTGAAGATGTCCAACGAAATCATAAAAGGATACGGGATCAGGACCGAGGGACAGAAACTTGCGGCAGATCTTCTGGGGACATCGGCGGTCACCCTCCTGGGCAGGACGCTTGCGGCAAATCTGATCAGAGTCATCCCGCTTGCCGGAAACATCTTCAACGCGACGGTCAATACAACCGTGGCAGCCAGTGTGACTTCTGTTCTGGGTTTTGCGGTTGCCCTGGTCTGTGAGCAGTATCTTGCAGCATGCGTTGACAGAAACGGGGCGGAGAACCTTCCTTTCGCCCAGTACCTGAACAGCGAGAGGCTGAAGGATGCTGTCAAATATGTGACTGAGCACAAAGGGGAATTCAATATTCAGGAGATCATTGCGCAGGCCTTGAAAAACGGGGACAAACCGGAGGAATGATCATTTATGGAGCGAAGCAGCAGAGTACCACATCCATAGGAGCTGTTGCACCGCATGGGGGCGGAGGTTCATGAAAGTCAATTTCAATAAAGAGAGCACCAATGTATTGATCATAGGAAAGTCCGGAGTGGGCAAGAGTTCTCTTGTAAACTACCTGTTCGGCAGGGAACTGCAGGCCGTAGGAGTAGGCGCACCGGTCACCAAAATGGAGATCAAGGAATTCACCTACAAATATGATAAGCACTTTGAGATGCATATCTATGATACCTGGGGCCTGGAGCCCAGCACGCAGAAGGCAGAGCTGTGGAAGAAAACAATCTTTGATGAGATCGCGCGCCACGATAAGGAGACCATCAGTGAATGGTTCAACACGATCATTTTCTGCCTCAACGCAAAGTCTTCACGCATTGAAGACTTCGAACTGGATATCATGGAGCAGCTGTTGAGAGAAAAGAACCATTTGACCATCGCTCTGACCCACTGCCGCTCCAAAGACGATCCCGACGGCATCGTCCTGCGGAAAAGCGTGCGGGAGGAACTTGAAAAGAGAGGGATTGATTCACTTGAAGACAGGAACTTTGTCTTTGTCAGCAATGTAAAGAAGGCCTTGCTGGGCGGTTCGGTCGTGCAGTTCGGAAAAGAGGAGATTTTTGTTTCCATAATCCGGAATGTATGGGCATCCCTCAAGAGCAAAGTCCCTTATCAGGCAAGAAAACGGTTTGAGGAAAGCTTTAAGCTGAAAAAAGCAGAGCTTTTGAAAAAACCGGACAAGCTGAAATGGGTCGTCCCCTTCATGAAGGAGATCAGGATCAACAGGCTGGAGCAGGAGATCAATAAAAACTGTGATGCCTTTATCAGAGACCTGGTCACGGAAATCAATGAGATGTACAGAGATGCGATCGAATACTATTCGGAACTTTCCAGAAAATACGCGATCGTAGGCTTTCAGGTGAACCGGGACGACTATGATACAGCCGCAAAGATCCGCTTTGATGCCATGCATACTGTTGAGGAACAGGTGGCGGCGGACCTGAAACTGCTGAGAAAAAGGATGCGGTTTATAAATGACCTCCTCAGCGATAAAAAGGTTGAAACCACAATGCGGGAAACTATCATCCGCTTCAAGATCCTTGTCAGAGATACCAATAGAATCCGGGAAGACCTGAAGGCAGAACTGGAACGTTTTATGGAGTCTGTAAAAGAGCAGCTGGAAGATCATCTCTCCGAGATCGAAGCAAGCCTGAATTCATTGGAAATCGATGATCTCTACACGTTCCAGATGAATCAGTAATAAAGATGATGTAAAGGTCAAAAGGTATCCAATGGCACCGCTGCCAGCGAGGGCAGAGCGAGAGCGTGCCCAAGGCGTTTGTGCAACTTGACGAGACGGTGTTCCCTTAGCCACCTTTTGACCTCAACATCATAAAGATTGATCAGGCAGACCGGCCATCGAGCAGTTTCCTGCATTGATCAGGCAGGCCGCCAGTCAGTCAATTCCCTGCAGGATATAGGAATTCAGGACGTTCAGCATGCAGACAGAAATCGACACCGCCGCAGGCAATGGCGGCGGTGTCGATTATTCGCTGCGATAACTGATTTTCGTTGTGATAACTTTTTTCCTTGCGGCAGCTTTTTCAGTGTGATAACTGTTTTTTTGCTTTGATAACCGGATTACCCTTCGGCTGCGGCCTTGAGGACGAAGCGGAAGTATTCTTCCATTTCTTCTTTCTCTTTGAACTTTGCCATGTAGACATAGCGGCCCATTGAAGGCCAGTCGATGGGCGGCATTTCTTCCTGCATCACGATGGCGCTGCCGTAGCGCTCCATGATCTCTTCCGGGGAGTGCGTGTAGCTGCAGCCATCCTTGCGCGCCGCATAGGCGCAGATATAGCGCTCCGCGGCTTCGGGAATGTCCGCGCTGTCAGTGGTCACCATCTGCGCATAGATGTCAAAGACGTCGATTGACTGCGCGTAATTCATCATATCGGGATCATGCCCGCCTGCCGGCCGCATATTTACTTCCATGATCGCGTAGTCACCGGCTTTTCCTATACCCTCGTAATCCTTTGTGATATTGATGAACTCGAAATGAACAAAGCGCCGGTCCGCCCCGAATGCTTTGGCGGCCTTCCTGCCGAAATCACGCAGCTGAGCAGGTACATCGGGGACCGTATAGAAATGGATGCTCTCGTCATTCTGCACTGAATCGATCACAGGCGGATAGGTGCACATGGACTCAAACAGGGGCTCGCAGTCGGCGTCAAGGACAGCATCGTAGGTGCAGATATCACCGCTCAGAAACTCCTCCATGACATAGGGGACCTGCGGGAGTTCATTGTAAAAGGCCGCAAGCTCATCTTCCCCGTTGATCTTCATAGTGCCGTTTGCTCCGACGCCGATATCCGGTTTGACGATCACGGGATAACCGACCTGTTTCACGAAGGCCTTTGCGGCTTTCAGATCCGAAACGATATGCTGGCGCGCAGTCGGAATACCGGCTTCAATAAAGAGGCGCTTCATGAGGGATTTCCTTACCAGGCTGCCGATCTTGTCCTCTCTTGTTCCGACGGCAATGTTAAAGTCCGTGCGCAGTCTCGCGTCCACTGGAAGCCAGTACTCATTCAGAGACTCCAGCCAGTCGATCCGGCCGTATTTGTGAATGAAAAAAGCGACCGCGCGGTATACCTGGTCATAGTCCTCAAGCGAATCTACGAAATAGTATTCGGTCAGGGATTCTTTCAGCTGGTCGTTCAGTGTGTCGTAGACCACATCCCCGATTCCAAGTACATTCACGCCATGCCTGTGCAGACGGTCGCAGAACTGTGTGCAGGTGACGGGGTATGCCGGTGATATAAATACATAATTCAAAGGGCACCTCCTTTATGTTCATTTCCACATCGCCCAAAAAGTTCACTCATATATTGTTATAACATAATTTATCGCATAGACACAGACCTGTTGCATGAAATAATTGATCCCCGGCTTTACTGGAAAGATTTTTCAGGTCATGTTTTGTAATGTATAATGGATTTAATTGATTTGGAAAAGGGCGGATTTTTGCCGTGCAGGCAGGAAGAGATTGTCTTTTGATACTAATGGCGGATGTTTGTTCCGCAGGACGGCCATGCCGCAGCTATGTACTTTTTCACATGTTTGGGAGGAATAACAGTGATTAAAGCACCTGAGATTACAAGTTCGACTGCCGAGGAGAGAAGAGAATTTATAAAAAAGAAATATCCATGTATTGCGGACTGCGATCTGTGCGGATTGTGCAAAGTGTTCCGCGGCCGTAATGCGGAGAATGCTTTTGAGGATTATATTTCGGGGAAACGTTCATTTATGGATGTTTCGGCGGATTTCAAGAGGATATGAAATGCCCCGGGAGGATATGTATGAAGATATCAAAATGGGCCAGGCACCTATACCAGCCGGTGCTGCCGCTTGGAAAAGATGGAAGAAGAGTGACAGGCGGAGAAGAACATATTGCGCTGTCAAGATGTGCTGCGGCAGAGGGAATGGTGCTTCTGAAAAATGAAAACGGTGTGCTTCCCGTCAAAAAAGGGACCAGGGCAGCTCTGTTCGGAAAAGCCGGCGCTGATTATGTCAAAGGCGGCGGCGGAAGCGGCGATGTGACAGTCGCGTATATCCGCAATCTGATCGACGGTATGCGCATCAAAGAGCAGGAGGGCAAGGTCCTCCTCTATGAACCTCTGAATGAATTCTATGAGGATCAGGTGCAGCAGCAATATGCGCAGGGTATAGTCCCGGGCATGACTTCCGAGCCGGCCCTTCCCGAGTCTCTCTTGAAAGGCGCAGCCGATTTTGCGGATCTGGCAATCATCAGTATCTGCCGTTTTTCGGGGGAAAACTGGGACCGGACGACCCAACTGGACACCGGCCGCCAAACAAGGACAGAGCTTTCCGGCGTCGAGACTGCATTGCTGGAAAGAGCAGGCCGGATCTTTGAGCGCGGCGATTTTTATCTTTCGGCGGCGGAAGAGAAGATGATCAGTCAGGTCAAAGCTCTTTTTGAAAAAGTCGTCATCGTGCTCAACACGGGCGGGACGATCTCTGCCTCCTGGTTTGCACAGGACCCTGAAATCTCTTCTGTTCTCATGGCCTGGCAGGCGGGTATGGAGGGAGGCCTTGCCGAGGCGGACATCTTATGCGGCGACGTAAATCCCAGCGGCAGACTTGCCGATACCTTTGCCGGCAGACTGGAAGACTACCCCTATTCTGAAAACTTCCATGAAGCCCTTGAATATGTCAACTACACAGAGGATGTGTATGTTGGCTACCGCTATTTTGAAACGATTCCAGGAAAGGACAGGCTGGTCTGCTATCCTTTCGGCTTCGGGCTGTCCTACACGGAATTTCGTCTGACGCCTCTGGACTGCAGTGTTAAAGGCATTGAGCTGTTGAAAAATGCCCGGGAAGAATCATCTTTCCGGACGATCTTTGAAAGTGACGATGCCCCCTGCCTTGAAGTGCAGGTGCAGGTGACCAATATCGGCACTCTTGCAGGCAAGGAAGTCATTCAGCTCTACAGCAGTGCACCGCAGGGAAGACTCGGAAAACCGGTCAGGGAATTGAAAGCCTTCTTCAAGACGCCGCTCCTCAATCCCGGAGAGTCCTCAACGGTGCTCCTGCGCGTTGCGGCTGCCGATCTTGCTTCTTTTGATGATCTGGGAAAAATCCGTGAGAGTGCCTGGGTTCTGGAAAAGGGAAAATACAGCTTTTATCTTGGCACCAGTGTACGCGATACCGTCTGCCTGGATCTTGTTTTGGAGCTTGAAAAGGACATCGTCGTGGAGGATACCCATACTTACTGCTCACCGGCCTCTCTCCCCCAGCGCCTCCTGGCGGACGGAAGGCTTGAGACCCTGCCTCTCCGTGACAACATGTCCCCGGTCAGTGTCTGGGAAGGCCTGGAAAAAGCAGGTATTTTTGCTCCTGATACCCGCGCCCGAAAAGGGGAAGATCTGGTCCGCGACCGCTCGCTGGATCCGGTCAGCTTGGAAAAGGCCGCAGACGGAAGTGTGGATTTTGAAGACTTTTTCGCTCAGCTTTCCCTGGAGGACAAGATCAGTCTCCTCTGCGGACAGCCCAACACCGGTGTCGCCAATACCTTCGGAATGGGAAATCTCCCCGAGTATGGAGTTCCTTCTGTCATGACTGCGGACGGACCTGCCGGTCTCCGTATCCAGCCCGGTGTCGGTGTCACGACCACGGCCTTCCCCTGTGCAACACTCCTGGCCTGTACCTGGAACCAGGAACTTGTGCAGGAGATCGGGATCGCAGGGGGTATGGAAGTAAAGGAAAACAACATTGGGGTCTGGCTCACTCCTGCCATGAACATCCACCGCAGTCCGCTCTGCGGCAGAAATTTCGAATACTACTCGGAGGACCCTTTGCTTGCGGGAAAAATGGCTGCAGCTCTCATCCGCGGCATCCAGTCCTGCCAGGTCGGTGCCTGCGCCAAGCACTTTGCCTGCAACAATAAGGAGACCAATCGTTTTGAATCTGATTCCCGCCTGTCCCAACGGGCTCTGCGCGAGATCTACCTCAAACCCTTCGAGATTGCCGTCAAAGAGGCTGCTCCCTGGATGATCATGACCTCCTATAATATCATCAACGGGACAAGAGCTTCCGAGAACACGGAGCTTATTACCGGTATCCTCCGCGGCGAGTGGGGATTCGGGGGAATGCTCACCACTGACTGGTGGAACCACGCTTCCCAGCCCGCTGAGATCCGCGCCGGAAATGACGTCAAAATGGGCTGCGGATATCCCGAAAAAGTGCTCGATGCCTGCAGGGCCGGAGAACTCACCGAAGAGGAGATTGACAACTGCGCCAGGCGCGTTCTCCGCATGATCCTCCGACTCGATTGAAAAATCTTTGAGGACCACGTCCCCGGGAAACATATCCGCAGAGTCAGCCCCCGGCCGGAAAACATAAAAAAGTGCAATATGTTTCCGGTAAAAATACATCGTGGAATACCGCGCTGAGAAGAATACTGTTATAATATGAACGGTCCTTTTATATGATCGATAAACAGCGGGCTGCACAGAAGCAGGTCTGCAAATGTCCTGCAGATCCGGCTGATTGCGAAGACTGCGCGCAAAACGGCTTCCTGCTCATGTTTGGATGCCCGTCAAGGTCTCATGAGCGATCCTGCAGATCCTGCAGGCACCTGCTCCCGCATCTTTTCCCCGCTGTTTACTCATAATGATTTTTGAACCTAAGACCATGGCCGCAAGCATGATAATTAAAGAAAGGAAAGATGCTATGGAATTAAAAGCAGGGATGAAGAACACAATTACCATTAATGTCACAGCTGAGATGTGCGCGGATCACCTGGACAGCCAGCTTCCGCAGATTGACCTGCCTCATGTCTTCTCTACTCCCAGCATGATCAACCTGATGGAACTGACCTGTGCGGATCTTTTGGCAGCTAATCTGGAGGAAGGAAAAGGCTCCGTCGGTATGGCTGTAGAAGTAAAGCATTTCGCCGCGACCCCCGAGGGCGGAAAAGTCACCTGTGAAGTTGAGATCGCGGAGATCGATGGCAAGAGGGTTCTCTTCAACGTAGCGGCTTCCGATGAGAACGGACCGATTGGAAAAGGCACACATAAGAGAGCGATCATCACGAAAAAATAATGTAATATAAAGCGGCATATCAGAGGAGCAGGACCGTATTTTCCGTACGGGCCTGCTTTTTTGATTTTGACCAAAATTGACCAAAATGAAGAGAAATGAGCCAAAATGAGACACTGATCAGTGTATAATGAGGTGACGAAAACTGAAAAAAATTTGCGCGTTTCGGCATGAGAGGTTTTTATGAAATACGGAGAATCTGCTTTTGATATTTTATACTTGTTATTCGCAATCACCAGCGGCTGTATAATACTGCGGCGGGCAGGAAACAGGACCGAAAAGTACATGGGGCTTGCAGCCCTGATCCTGGGCTGCGGAGATGCCTTTCATCTCATTCCCCGCGTGATGAACTATTTTTCTGACGCGGATTTTACGGCCGCCCTGGGAATCGGCAAGCTGATCACATCCATCAGCATGACAGTTTTTTATTTTCTCTTGTATAAGATCTGGCTGGGCTGTTACCGGATGCGGGAAAAACACAGCTTTACAGTGTTGCTTTGGATACTGGTGATCATAAGGATTGTCCTGTGTCTGCTTCCCCAGAACGGATGGCTGGAAAACAGTGCTGACCTGGTCTGGGGGACGATCCGCAATATTCCCTTCGTCCTGATCGGCACAGCTGTCTGCTTTTTATATTTTCAGAAGAGACGGGAATACAGAGTGTTTCGATACCTCTGGCTCTATATCCTGCTGTCATTTCTGTTCTATATTCCTGTTGCAGTGGGGGCCGGCCTGCTTCCAACGCTTGGCATGCTGATGCTGCCTAAAACCATCTGCTATATTTTTATGATCGCAGCTTTTCTGCGTTCACTGTGACCGGATCAGAGAAGCCAGTCCTCTGTATGCTCCTTGGTCTTTGCCGGTTGACAGACATGGTATTATTTAAAGTTGGTGAAGAACAAAGCCTATAAGGGAGATAGAATAAAGATGAACTTTGAGATTAGTACTTATGGAGATTCAGGCTCGGATACACTTCTGATTCAGATGGTCGATGACCACGATTTGGAGGTGATTGAAAAAGAAGCTGCTTTGATCCGGGAATTGTCCGGAGGACAGAATTTCTGCCTGAAAGCAGTGAAGGTGAAAAGCTGGAGTCACGATCTTTCGCCCTGGCCGGCACCGGCTGTTTTCGGAAATGAGGGATTTGGAGATGGTGCGGCTCAAACACTATTGTTCCTTCAGGACGAAGTTCTTTCGAATCTGCCGAAAAATTCTGCATCGGCGATCAGCAGAGTTTATATCGGTGGTTACTCGCTGGCAGGGCTTTTTGCTCTCTGGGCAGGATATCAGACAGATTGCTTTGACGGTATTGCCGCGGCGTCACCTTCGATCTGGTTTCCGGGGTTCCTGGAATATATGCGAAATAACAGAATCCGCACAGAGGCTGTATATCTGAGTCTCGGTGACCGGGAGGAAAAGACTAAAAATCCTCTTATGTCACAGGTGGGAAATGCAATACGGGATGCAGAAACAATCTTGAAAAAAGAAGGGAAAGAATGCATTCTGGAGTGGAACAAAGGAAATCATTTTAAGCAGCCGGATCTGCGGACAGCAAAAGCCTTTGCCTGGCTGATGAACCGGTGATGTTCTTGCCCCGGCTGATGAACCGCAGATGCTTATCCCTGGGCTGTGACGGGGGCTGTCCCCGGAGCTAAGCGCATAAAACGGCTTCAAAATGCGGATTCCGCAAGGAAAAGGGAAGAAGATTCCGTAAGGGAAAAGAAAGATGATTCCGCAAGAGAAAGGAAAGAAAAAGGAAAGAAATGGAAGTATATGAGGCTCTGACATTACTGCGGGAAAAGGCTGTCAAAGATCCCGCTTTGAGAAATCTCCTTCTGAAAACCAGAAACAGCAGAACGCCTCTGTCAGATTTCTGCAGGCTGAGCACGCAGGCCGGCATAGAGCTCTATGAAATGGATCTGCTGTCTGCCGGGGAGGATTATTATGCCGCCATGCGCAGGTCCACCAATGGCGGAGGAGAGAACTCCCCCCTGCTTGTAGGCGAGGATGATTACTATGAGCTGTTTATGGAGGAATTGGAAGGGTTATGAATCGGACAGATAAACGTATTCAGGAAGATGACTGCGGGCGCAAAAAAGGTCCGGGAAAAAAGATCAGAAAAAGAGGATTATTGCTCCTGGGCCTGGTCCTGGCGGGGCTGGTATTATTCGCATCCATGCAGAAGGGAGTAAATGAGGAGAAAACCGACGTCGCTAAGGAAGCCGGCGCTCAGTCTGCGGAAAAAGCCGATGCCGCTAAGGAAGCCGGCGCTCAGTCTGCGGAGAAAACCGATACCGCTGTGGAAAACGGCGCTCAGTCTGCGGAAAAAGCCGATGCCGCTGAGGAAGCCGGCGCTCAGTCTGCGGAGAAAACTGATACCGCTGAGGAAGCCGGCGCTCAGTCTGCGGAGAAAGCCGATACCTCGAAGGAAAACGGCGCTCAGTCTGCGGAAAAAACCGACGCCTCGAAAGAAGCTGAGGAGCAGGATCGCACTTACGACTTTACTCTGGGTTTTGCCGGAGACATCTGCCTGGCAGATAACTATATCCCCATGCAGTACCTGGAATCAATCGGTTCAGATGATATTTCTGACGGTATTGACCCACGCTATATTGAGATCATGCAGGGCATGGACCAGATGTGGATCAACAATGAATTTGTCTACAGCCGCCGCGGGGAGCCTCTTCCCACCAAAATGTGGACCTTCTGCGGGGATCCGGACAATGTGTCTTATTTAAAGGACCTGGGTGTAGATATCGTCGGACTTGCCAACAATCATTCCTTCGATTTTGGTGAGGTTTCCTTCCTTGATACGCTGGAGACTCTTGAGAAAGCGGAGATTCCCTATGTCGGTGCCGGCCGGAATCTGGAGCAGGCAAGCGCACCTGTCTATCTGGAGGTGGATGGATTCAAGATCGCCTATGTCGCCGCCTCACGCGCGGAATATACGATTTATACACCGGAGGCAACCGATACGGAGCCGGGTATTCTCTGGTGTTATGACTATACCCGCTTCCTGGAGTCCATAAAGACAGCGGCGGAAAATGCCGATTATGTCATAGCTCTGCCTCACTGGGGGGTGGAGCACAGTACAGTGCTGGAAGACGAGCAGATTTACGGCGCCCATGCTCTTATTGATGCAGGGGCGGATGCCGTGATCGGTGCCCATCCGCACATTCTGCAGGGAATCGAATACTATGAGGGGAAACCCATTCTCTACAGTCTGGGCAACTTCTGGTTTGATGGTTATGATATCGATACGCTTGTTGCCGAGCTGCATATAAAGGGCAAAAGAGGGGACAAGGATGAACCTCTTAAGGACGCAGAGGTCGAACTCAAGCTGTACCCGGGCACCCAGTCCGGAGTATATACAGCGCTTGCGGACACTGAGGAATGGAAGACCCGGATCCTGCAGTACCTGGAGAGTATCTCTGTAAACGTCAATATTGATGAAAAGGGCGTGGTACATCCTGATTCGGAATGATCCGGGAAAACAGCCTGCATCGGCTGAGACTCCTATAGACAATTGAAAAAAACAGGATCGCGCGTCTGACTGCACGATCCTGTTTTTTCATTAATGCCTTTTATAAAATTTAACGATTATGATCCCTGCAAGCAGTAAGACGGTGCACCCGCCGAGGATACCCCATGTCCCGGCATCAAGCGGCTCTGCCGCAGTTTGGGTCTCATCTGCCTGATCTTCTTCTTCCTGTGTCTGTTCCTGCTCCATCTGCATGGGACCGCCGGTCATTTCGCCCTGTGCCGTATCAGAAGGCATCTGCCCTGTGCCGGCATCGGCTGAGCCGTTTTGGTTCATGGCGGACATATCCGGAGCAGCCTGTTCTGTACCGGTATCGGCTGAGCCGTCCTGGCTCATGCCGGCCATATCCGGGTCTGCTGCCTCAGTATCGGTACTGTTTGTGGAAGAATTTTCTCTGCGGCCGCCGCCTCCGGCATGCATGCCGCCCCGGTGCATATTTCCTCCGGACATACTATTCTGTGCATCGCCATAGATTCCGGCTGTTTCCTCCAGTGTGATCTCTTCTGTATTGTCACCGATTGCGACAAAATAGGTGCTGCCTTTTTCCAACTGCGGGAAGCTTACCAGTGCTGAGGAGAAGCTGCAGGGTACTTCCCAGGACAGCAGGACATTGCCGTCTGAATCTTTGACTGCGAGTGTTGTGCCTGCTTCGGCTGCGGTACTGGTATTGTACAGTATGGATGCCTGCGCGGAAGAGGAATCAAATGCCTCCGCCATAGAAGACGCTCCGCATGCTATGATCGTACCTCCTGAGATTTTTGCGACTCCGCCGCTTTCGCTGCCATAGTCTACAGCATTGTTGCTGCCGGATCCCGGAAGACTTACGTAAATCGTACCGCCGCTGATAATGAGATCTCCGTTGGTGTCGAGACCGTCCGCGTCGTTACCGGCTTCATTGATGATGGTGATCGTACCGCCGCTGATGTTAATGCAGGTTTCCTCATCATTTGCTGCGGCGGACGATTGTGTGCCTGTGTTTTCTTCTGAGGAATCCGGCGAAGGAGAAGCCGGCATTTCACCGGCAGAATCTGCAGAACCCATATCGGGGGGAGTCGGCATTTCACCGGCAGAACCTGCAGAGCCCATATGGGGAGAGGCCGGCATTTCACCGGCAGAATCTGCAGAGCCCATATCGGGAGAAGCCGGCATTTCACCGGCAGAATCTGCAGAACCCATATCGGGGGGAGCCGGCATTTCACCGGCAGAATCTGCAGAGCCCATATGGGGAGAGGCCGGCATGCCGCCGCCCATACCGCCTGCACCGATCTGACTGTCGCTGTTGCCGTTGGCATTGAATCCGTCGTCCTTCGGGTAGATCGTGATCTCACCTCCGGAAACATCGATAATCAATGCTTCAATGCCTTCATAGCATTCCTCGATGAGAAGCGATCCATCCAGGAAAGATACGGAAGCGTCGGAGTGAATGCCGTCATCTCCCGCGGAAACAGTGATGTCTCCGCCTGTAATCGTGATCTGTCCGGTGGTATGGATGCCGTCATCGGCTGCCTTTATATTCAGGCTGCCTGACTCTATGTACAGATATCCGTTCTCCTCCTCGTTGGAGGTGACCATACCGTCATCTCCCGCATCCACAGTGATGGAGGCTTCTTTGATGCGGATACTGTCTTTAGCGTGAACGGCATCTGCGGCCGCAGTCACTGTGATAGTTCCGCCGGTAATGACCAGATCATCGTTGGCGGCTATCCCATGTCTGTATTCCGCGTTTACAATGAGGCTTCCGCTGCCGTTGATCGTCAGATCGTCGTGTGCGAAAACAGCTCCGTCCGTCCCGTCTTTCAGTGCCTGATCCGAGTAAGAAGAACCGCTGGTGAGGGTGTTTTGACTGCCTTCAGCGAGTGTCAGGAAGACTTTGTCCGCCTGTTCCACCCGGATACATGCATCGTCGCTGCAATTGATCTCCACCCCGTTGAGCAGGATGAATACTTTAGAGGAATCGTAGGCATCCACCGAGAGATAACCGTCGGTGAGTGATCCGGAAACCACGTAGTATCCGGCGTTCGTTATCACAACGTTTCCGTCATTGGCATATGCCCCGTTTCCGGAAATTTCGGCTCCGTCTCCGGTCAGTGTGATCACGACTGCATCCGAGGTGTCCCAGTTTCCGTCCTGGTCGTTTGCAGTAAAATATTCTGAATCGGAGTTCTGTTCTGCGTCCTCATCTACGATTTTTGTGATTCCCAGAGATTCACCATTTATGAACAGTGCTGTCAAGATGAGACAGCATACGACGATGGCAACGCAGATCTTATCAAGTTTACTGTGCGCTGACATTGCTGCCACCTCCTAAGATCAGCCCATATAGTCACCGTTGTAGCTGACGAGCACTGCACTGCCCACGCCTTCGAGCTCTGACAGCGCATTGACAAAATCCGTATTATCGTCTTTGAGCCTGATCTCCAGGTTCAGCTCCACACTGCCTTTGCGGGCGGTTTTGCTCTTGACGCTGCACTTGCCGGTCCTTTCTTTGAGGAAAGACATTGCTCTCTGCTCGCTGTCATGATTGCTGCAGTCCAGGACAACGATATAGGGATTTGTATTTTCCTTCCGGTTTGCGAAAAAAAGAATAATCAGGCCGATCAGCACGCTGCCGAAAACAGCCAGAGGGATCATTCCTGCCGCAAGGACGATACCTGCGGCGATAGCCCAGAACAGGAAAGCGATATCGAGGGGCTCCTTAATGGCAGTTCTGAAACGGACGATGGACAGAGCACCGACCATACCGAGGGAGAGGACGACGTTGCTGGTCACGGCCAGGATCACCAGTGTTGTGATCATCGTGAGTGCCACCAGGGTCACGCCAAAAGAGGACGAGTACATAACACCCGCATAGGTCTTTTTGTAGATCAGATAGATAAATATACCCATGCCAAATGCCAGAACAAGGGCAGCTACCATATCAAACATACTTATTGCTGTTACATTGGAAAGAAAACTGGATTTGAAAATATCCGAAAATGTCATTTTGCTTACCTCTTTCGTCTTTATATTCTTCTTTTTGCTTCTTTTTTCTTTTTACGTTTATTTTTACAAACAACATCAATGCTCAGCTGATAGAAATATCCTCGTAAACTAGTCGTAAATTCTGCACTGGGCGTATTTGGAAAAGGCGCAGACTCGTCTGCCGGGTGTCTGCACTGCGTCTCTTATGATAGATGGCAGGTAGGCATCCCATTTCACTTCCAGGATGATCCCTGCATCGCCGGCAGGAATTGTCACGCATTCCGCATTGAGAAAATCTGTGCATCTCATTCCTGTCCGGATGTCGTAATCAAAAGTAACTCTGACATTTCCCGGCCTGTAGATAAAGGGCTCTCTTGTGTAATCAACGATCGTCATCGGCTTCATTCCCTGATACCGCATCTTGCAGTACAGTTCCTGGATCAGGGAGTGGGGAGAATGAAGCATCCAGTCGATATCTCCGTCCACGATCTTCTGTGCCTGCTCCGCTGTCAGCGGCGCAGAGTACTTGGTTCCCAGACCGTTCAGCTTGCTTTTCTTTTCCAGGTGGATTACTGACGAAGGGTCGCCGTTATAATAGCGGATCCTGAATTTTTCCCTTCTGTTCACCCCGTCGACCTTCTCCCGAAGAGCCTTGTCATTTAAATTGTCGAAATACAGGCTTCTGATCAGGTATCTGCCCTCTACTGCATGGGGATCGGACTCGGCAACTGCTCTCAGTCTCTGCCTGATGGACATTAAATCCGACAGGGAGATTTCGTGTTTCCACTCATGCCTGTAGTGGATTTCTTTTTTTTCTGCCATACTGGACTTCACCTGTATGATCACCTCTCTTTCAAGCTTTCCCCGCATTCGGAGTGCTTTTCACTGCATCAGCCATCACTGTGAAAATGCCTGTTTTTTGCATTCGGAGCGCTTTTGCACTGCGCCACCATCACTGTGAAAATGCGTGAAGTGTTTTGGCCCTATGTATCTCTTGTTCATGTCCTATTATTCACCGCGAAACTTAGACCAGCCTTAGATTTTCAAATTTTTTTCCGAAATTTTCCCGTGCTGCAGGATCATGATACGACATTTTTTCAATCGGATTTCAATAGCAGCACAGAGAGAAAAATCAAGATGATTATGCAGGAGGATTATGTGATATTATTGGTATTATCGACAGGTTTATAAGATCCCTGCGCGGAAGATCCGGAAGATGAGAAGGCGAGAATGCAAGAGGAGCACAGTTTTTGCAGCGGCAGATATAAAATGCATTTGACCGGAATATGATGTGCCGCGGGATGAGATAGACCTGTGTATGATTTTTATAGCCCGGGAGGAATTGAAAATGGAGAAACTGACGATTGATGAAGCTAAGCGGCTGAATGACACCATGGTGACGGAAGATCATCTGAAGCTCCATGCAGCGAATGTTGCAGCCTGCATGGGTGCGATGGCAGAACACTTTGGTTCAGATAAGGAGCACTGGGAAGCAGTCGGCTATCTGCACGATTATGATTATGAGAAGTTTCCGGAGGAACACCTGGCCCATACCGAGGAGCCTCTGCGTGCCGCAGGAGTCCCCGAGGAGGATATACGGGCAATCCTCAGCCATGGATACTCGATCTGTACGGATGTGGAACCTGTTTCCGAGCTGGAGAAGAGCCTTTTCACAGTGGATGAGCTGAGCGGAATCATCCAGGCGGCAGCAAGGATGCGCCCCAACGGCATTGAGGACATGAGCCTGAAGAGCTTTATGAAGAAATGGAAGGACAAGCGCTTTGCGGCGGGCTGCAACCGGGAACTGATCCTGCGCGGCTGTGAGATGCTGGGTATGGAGATCCGGGATGTTGCACAGATCTGCATACGGGGCATGCAGGAACATGCGGAGGAACTTGGGCTGAGCAGATCAGAAGATTGAGGCGGCCTGAACTGTATCGATGGAACTGCTCCTGTTAAAATGAGAAATATATTTGTTTGCAATTAGATACATAGTGTTTATAATAATATGTAGCGTGCAAAATATACGCTGGTCAGAATAGTGCTCACTCAATTATATTTATGCCTAACGACAGGAGGGGGATATGCTCGTAACACTGAAAGAACTGTTAGCAATTGCGGAAGCTGAGAACAAGGCCATTGGCTCTTTTACCTGCCCCAATATGGAAATCGCAATGGGAACCATCAAGGCAGCAGAGGAGATGAATTCTCCGATCATCATTCAGATCGCTGAGGGACGTTTAAAACATACTCCCCTGGACATGATCGGACCTCTGATGGTACAGGCTGCCAAAGACGCAAAGGTAAAGATTGCTGTACACCTGGATCACGGTCTTACCGCAGAAAAAGCAGCGGAAGCACTGGGATATGGTTTTACTTCCATCATGTTTGACGGATCCCACTATTCTCTGCAGGGAAATATCGACAAGACCAACGAAGTTGCTGTCCTTGCCCGCAAAGCCGGCGCTTCTGTCGAAGCAGAACTCGGCACCATCGGCGGCAAGGAAGCTACCGAGCGTGAAGAAGTCTCCAAATATACAGATGTTGAAGAGGCCAGAACCTTTGCAGCAAATGCTGATATCGACGCTCTGGCAGTCGCCATCGGAAATGCGCACGGCCACTATAAGGGAATCCCGAAGCTGAACTTTGAGCGTCTTACAGAACTCAAAGAGGCAGTGGGCCTTCCCCTGGTCCTCCACGGCGGCTCCGGAATTTCCGATGAAGATTTCCGCAAGGCAATTACCCTCGGCGTCCGCAAGATCAACATCGCCACAGCCAGCATGGATGCATGCATCAACTGCGCAGGTGCCTACATGGCACAGCCCGGCGAGCACGACTACTACGGCTTCAACGAAGCTATCGTCCAGGGCGTTTACGAAAACGTCAAACACTGCATCAAGGTCTTCAACAACAAAGAGCCCCTCTAATGAGTCACGAGGGACGGTTCTGCCTGACTCATTTTTGATTCATCCGAGATTAGAGTTATCGGGGATAATTCTGCCGACTCCATTTGAGTCGCAGAGTGAGTCGCAGGGGACGGTTCTGCCGGCTCATCTTTGAGTCACCGGGGAGAATGATTCTGCCCGGCGCATTCAAATCAAATACAGGAAATACTGCCCGGAACAGCCGTTTTGCCGACGTGCTTTTCCGGGCTTTTTTATGTGGACCACTGTGTGGAACAGAGAAACATAATAGCTCGGAAAAATCCTTTTATCCTGTTTTTTTTCGGTTTTTGGAGAAATAAGTGGGTGTAATTCGCTGCGATACAAGTTTATTTGCAAGATTCTTTGATTTACCATATTTACAGATTGAAAGCAGATCCGGCGGACAAGAGCCGGAAAGCATGAACGGCAGGCGTGAATAGTAGAACGGCGAGAATGAATAATAGAACGGCAGGCGTGAATAGTAGAACGGTGGGTATGAATAATAGAACGGCGGGCGTGAATAGAACGGCAGGCATGAATACGCCGAAGCAGTGAATAGAACGGCAGTGACGAAGAAGTATAAACGACAGGAGCCGTAAGGAGGATTTATGGAGTATGAAATTCTTTAGGCAGCATCGCAATCATTTTTATCTTGGAGTAACAGTAACTGCGATCGTATTTGCCCTGATCCTGGGTCTCGATTACGGAGTACGCAGGAATGCGGAGAAAAAAGAAACTGCCGGAACCGTGACGGCGAAAACCGAATTGGAAAAAAGAGACAGGGTTTTGATTTCCATCAACACGGAGATGATTCAGGACGGACTTGCTGACATGGGTGTTCTGGTCACCCAGGAATATTATTTTACACAAGTGGAGACATATAAAAAGGAAAAGAACATTTTTGCAATTATTCCCTCCAGGGCAGAATTCATGTACAGCTATGACGGAGCAGTTCTGGCAGGTGTGGATTTTGAAAAAATAGAAGTTGAGACGGATGAAGACAGGAAAATCATCACTGTTAAAATGCCTCAGTCCGAGATCCAGGCAGTAACGATCGACAAGGACACTTTTAAGATTTACTCGGAAAAGGACTCCCTTTGGAATCCGCTGAAACTGGAAGACTACAATGTTTCGCTTGTTGAGTTTGAAGATGCAGCTAAAGAAAAGGCACTGGCAAGCGGTATCTTTGATAAGTCGGACAGACAGGCGCAGAAACTTGTCTGTGAGTTTATCGGCCTTCTTCCGAATACGTCGGGGTATAAAGTGGCATTTAAGTGATTGGATCAGCCAAGGAGGGAATACTGTGAATCTCAGAAAAATCATGATAGCGGCCCTTCTCCTGCTTCTGGCGGTTGGGTCTGTTACCAAAGTGTCATCGTGGATGACAGATCCGGATATGTTTATGAATAAGCATTCCATAGAACAGACAGACGAGAAGATTTCGTCGGTCATGACCCTTTCGGGGGGCGCCGCAGCTACCTCGGCAACGCTATCTCTCCTTCCGGGAGACATGTGCACACCTCTGGCAGATCAGCTTGCGGAACTGGCTAAATATTTTCTCCTGATATTAAGCGCATTGTATCTGGAAAAGTTTCTCATAACCCTTTCCGGATGCATCACCTTTTCCTGCCTTATACCGATTGCCTGCCTGCTCATGTGCGGCGCTATACTGTTTGGAAAAAAGAATCTGTACAGAACGGCGGCGAAAATTGCGATCATTGGGATGATCATATTTTTTATCGTTCCGGCGAGTGTCTGGCTCTCGGACATGGTTTATCAGACACAGTCCTCTAAGGTCAATGAAGCAATAGAAGAGTACAACAGTCTCGAACTTGAAGGAGACTCCGACACCGGCCTGCTCAATGAATTTACCTCGATTACAACGCAGACTATTGACAAGATCACGGATTTTCTGGATAACCTGCTGGAATCCCTCGCCGTAATGATCGTGACCTCCTGTGTGATTCCTTTGCTGGTATTCGTATTCCTGGTCTGGCTTGTAAAGACAATCTTTTCGGCAAATATTCTTGTCCTGGATCCGTCAACAGTGGACGCGATCGCGGAAAAACTGCAGTAATGGGACACGAGGGACGGTTCCAATGACATTAAGGTATGAAAATAGAAAATAATAGTGTATTATTCAGGATAGGTAAATTCAAACGGAACACAGCCAGTTCTCGGGTTTA
>ONKG01000054.1:0-813 GCA_900318375.1 uncultured Lachnospiraceae bacterium | reverse complement strand
TCCTTTTGAATTTACGGCCCGGTCGGACTGGTACCAGGTATCTACAGATCATACTTGTCAGATCTTCTATCCTGCCTTTTAAAAAGAGTATACAATTCTTCTGTGCCTGGGTATGGTTCAGTACATAGGTGTATTTTTCTGTTTTTTTCTTAATATCCCCGACAGCGGATGCAACAAATGATGAAAAATTATATAAAGTCAGCTTGGCATAGATCTCCTGAAAGAGAAACTCTCTTTTCAGAGAGTGGATATGGACCATGTTTCCTGCATATTTCAGATATCGGTATGCCACTTCATGATTCCACCGGAGGTTGTAGAGCTCTTTGATCGTCTGCAGAGGAAAAGCATACTTTGGAAGATTTGTCACAATATACTCATAAGAATCTTCTCCAATAGGAAATTTCAGGACACGAAACTGCAATGCATCGGTATTATCTGATCCGGGCTCAATAAAATCGTAGTGCCGGGATTTTGATAAACAATGATAATTCTGCAGCTGAGCATTCTTTTTCGTCCTTCTGCGTCCGATATGAACCGTTATGCTTTCGTCTTCAGTCTCCTTCTCCAGCCAGTGTTTCGGCCCTTTATACATGGATCCTGCAAAAGCCGCCGGAACACGGATCAGGAAAAGCTGTTTATTGTGGATGGCATGACCAAAGATGTTATAAGAAGCATAGCCTCTGTCGGCTATAAAGATCTGCTTTCTGCCAGAATCCTTTTGTCTGCCAAGCAGTCTGCAGAAGGCACCTTTTTCGTCCATTTCCCGTATACCCTGAAGCTCGGCATCCAGAAAAATGTCATTTAAGAGGTCAT
>ONKG01000122.1 GCA_900318375.1 uncultured Lachnospiraceae bacterium | reverse complement strand
TTCAGGCATAGTTGTTAATCTATACCATTTTTACTGCTTCCACCCTATCACAGTTCTTCGTTATTTTCCATATTTGCAAAAGAGCTTCAACAGTCACAAATCGATATTGACAAATACCTTTGTGGATGTTGTTGCCGAATCCAGCCTTCCGATTCGCAGTCGACACTCTCTCCCAAAGCATATAGCAGTCAGCTACAGCTAAACATCATCTAAATATCCAAAAGCACATTTTTAAACGCTATATATAAAATTATTTTTTATATTTCCGCTTTAAACATTGAGTTTTTCATGGATTAATGTTATCATGGGCACTGAATAAAACCAGATGAAGGAGGTGACTATCATGCTATGTCAGTTTTCATTCAGCAATTTCCGCTCCTATCGGGATGAAACCACATTCGATTTCCAGGCAGCGGCTCTTTCGGAGTTCAAGGACAGCCTTATAAAGACTGAAAAGGGAAATGATATTCTGCCGGTCGGTGTGATCTACGGTCCGAATGGCGGAGGCAAGTCCAACCTTCTTGCAGCTCTGGGATGCGTAATCTCACTTGTCACAGAACCAGTTTATGAACTTGGCAAGAATCACGCCCGCTTCATCATGCAGCAGAAGGTTTCCTGTGTCCCGTATCTGTTCGACAAGGATTCCCGGGAAGAACCTTCCCGTTTCCAGCTGTTTTTCCGCATCGGTGAATATGAATACCGCTACTTTATTGTACTTCTTCACGGCGAAATAGAGGAGGAAACGCTCTATCGCCGCAAGCTCGGTGCCAGCAGGGCTGCCAGGATCTTTGAACGGGATCATGGAGAAATTTTCCTTGGGACAATTCTCGGAAGCAAGAACATCAACACTGAAGTAAATTCCAAAATGCCTCTGCTCTCCTTCCTTGCGATCAACTATTCCATCCCCGTGATCGTAGAAGTCATTCGTTGGTTTGAAGAGTGCATCATCCGCGACTATGCAAATCCTTTGGCAGAGCAGCAGATCCTTCTCTCCGATGATGACGTATCAAAGAAGCAGTTCCTTACCATGATGAATGACATGGGAATCGGCATCACCGGGTACCGTTTTGATCAGCAGAGCAATGAATTCTACCTACAGAGGACTCTGCATGATGCGCTCTATGAACTCCCGTTTTCCAGCGAATCCGATGGAACCAGGAAGCTGTTCGCTGCGCTCCCGGTCATCCTGATGGCTCTGAAGGAGGGGCGTCTGGTAATCGTTGATGAACTGGATGCCAAGCTGCATCCGAAACTTCTTCGCTATGTCATCCGGCTCTTTACGAATCCGGAGATCAATAAGAAGGGAGCACAGCTGCTCTTCACTTCGCATGACATGTCCACAATGAAGAACAGCATCTTCCGAAGGGACGAGATCTGGTTCGCCGCTTTGGATTCAGAGAACAGCAGTGACGTATATTCTCTCTCTGAGCTACGTAAGGAAAATAACGATCCCATCAACAACACGGCTGCTTATGATAAGCAGTATCTGGAAGGGCGGTATGGGGCTGACCCGTATCTTAAGAATATGCTGAGCTGGGAGGTGTGACGATGAGCCGTAAACCTCTTAAAAAATCCGACATGGGCAAGTCCTGGATGAAACCCCGTCGTGATTCCCGGCAAATGATTTCCCCGGAATATCATCTAATTGTTACCGAGGGGCTCACGATGTCCGGGGGACATCGGTTCTGAGCCGACCGGAGCGGAGCGGAGACCAAAAACAGAGCCATCATATTTTGAGAAAATCAAAGAGACGATCGATGCCAAGTATCGGGATCGTATTCATCTGGATATCTCAGGAAAGGGCGACAACACTGTAAACCTGTTCAACCGGGCGGTGAAAGACGTAGCACGCAGCAACAATGTATATAAGCATGTCTGGCTGGTATTTGATAAAGATGACTTTCCAGCAGAGAACTTTGACCATACTGTTGAACTTTGTGAGGCAGAAAGCACAGAGTAAACCAGGTATCATCCCATATGGTCGAACCAGTGCATCGAGCTTTGGTTTCTGCTTCATTTCATGTACCTGCAATCAGACCTTCATAGGGATGAATACTGGCCAAAGCTTACCGAATGCCTGAAGTCAAGAAACCTTGGTATCTATAACAAAAATCGAACGGATATGTTTGATGTTCTCCGGCCTTATATGGATGATGCGATCCGGAATGCAAAGATGTTGGAAGAGATTAATACCGGAAGAACACCCAGCAAATCTGCCCCCGGAACGATGGTTCATTATCTTATCAGAACACTGAAACCATACCTGTGATCTGATGATAATCCCTCCGTCGGGAAAAAACGCCTGATATGAAAAACGACATGTGTCTCCAAAGAAAAACTCTTTGCCCTGTCTGCATTTTCTTCAAGGCAAAGAGTTTGATTATCGACATACTTGCATGTCGGTTCGAGTACCTGCAAGCCGTCTTCCTGACATAACGTACAATACTATGGTATTGCTCTCTATTTACGCACCCTTGGTGCGTAATTTTATTTTCACAACAAACTTGCGGCCAAGGACTCGTTTTCACTAACATATTATGAACAAATTGCGCAACAAGTTGTTTCGCAATTTCAGAATCCGGAAACAATCCGTCAGCTGTACCTGTGTTCTGTCCCATCCATATCGGTGATTATCTTTTTATAAATAGTGCGTCACAACAGAGGCCCTTCCAGGTCTCTTTCCTTCATTTCTCAAACAGCTATTCCCAGTCGCCCTCAATTGGTGTACTTGTGGTGTACTAATCCCTGCTTTTCCCTCTGACACCCTTGATTTTACTGGCTCTCCGGGCTTTTACAGAATAGTGCCGTGACAGACAAACAGTATTTTTATCACCTTTTTATAACCTCTTGTATCTTCTCATAATTTCCTACACTTTTTCGCCCGTATACGGCAACGAACTCTGCCCGCCCGCTTTCGTACAAATCTCTGAGCTTCTTTTGTTCCTTCTCCCTGCCTATTATCATACCAATCTCCGCCTTTATAATTTTCGGCAAATATATAAAAAATCCAATTCACCGAAAATTATATTATCAATCCAAAGCACACGTCAAGATTATTATGGGTAAAACATTCCCTCCCGTACAAAACAGCCGGTGCAGTTCCTCCATCTGGAGCCTGCACCGGCTGTTCTGAGCCATATCACGATCTTCAACTGTCCCAAAAGTGTCCCAAATTTCTGCCCGGATTCCCCGGAAGTCCAGTAAATACAAGGGTCTCAGGCAAAAAGGAATACCCTGCCGTGGCAAACAAACAGTATTTTTCTCATAAATCATATCCTCATGTACCTGGCATCCCGAAAGCTGCCTATCTTTTTTATCTCCCCTTTTTTCTGAAGCTGTCCAAGTACCAGTTCCACTGTTCTCACACTAATATCAGGGACTTTCTCTGCTATTTCCTGCTTTGAGATCGGCACCAGCGAATTTAGCACAACAGCTCTTACTCTTTCTGATTTTTTTGCTTTATGCAATGCACCATCGATAAAGCGGTCATCCAGTTCCTTGTAGCAGCGGTACAGAATCTGCATGAAATTGATCATAAAAGGGGTGTAGACGTTTTCATTCCTGTGCCAGTTCAGTGACGACTTCTCCAATGCTTGGTAATACGCTTCCCTGTACTTGTTAATCTGCTGTTCTATGGAAATATATCTGCCGATATCGTAGCCATGTTTATACAGAAGAAAAATTGTGAGCAGTCTGGACACCCTGCCGTTTCCATCCGAAAAGGGATGAATGCACAGAAAATCCAGAACAAGGCATGGAATCACAAGCAAAATCGGGATATCACCATCCTGCCTGGCATCCATATATGCCAGAATAAGCTGTTCAATCGCATCAGGTGTCTCTGCTGCTTCTACAGGTCTGAATCTCACCCGCCGTTTTCCATCGGGAGTATACTCCATAATCAGATTATTATTCTTTTTAAACTTTCCTGCTTCCTCCACAGAAACAGCACCCGTTATCATCCTGTGCATCTGTAAAAGAAAGTCTACAGTAATATCCATTGTCCTGTACTCATCGTGAATCAGGGAAAGCGCGTCTTTATACCCGGAAATCTCCTTCTCATCATGGGAAACAGGGACGGCACCTTTCACCAGATCTAAAATGCGGTCATCTGTCGTCACAATTCCCTCAATTGCATTACTGCCCTTTACAGATTCAACGATCGCTCTTTGTTTCAGCGCATCAAATGCCTTCGGATTCTGTTTTCTGCGCAGGGTTTCCTTTGCGTTCAGATCAGAAATAACATTGGAAATACTGACGATTTGACCCGGTATCTGATTTTTCAAAAAGCTGTAATCGAAAGTTCTCATATTTCCTCCCTATTTACTTACTATATATTAACAAATTTTAGTAAGTAAATCGAGCCCTATCATCACACTGGCATGTTTCCATTCAACTCTTTATCTGTCATAGCAGCACCTCATGCCAGCTCCTTTTTCAGAAGTGCAAGGCCTTCTTTTAATCTTCGGTGAACAGTAAACCGGGACATACCGACGACCTTACCGATATCTGCCGCAGACATTTTGTGCGCAGATCTTTTATAACATAAACAAACACCCGGCAAAATATGTCCGGATAGATGGCCGTTATGTCCCGTAATGAAGATCCTGTCATTTCCCCTCTTCTCTTCCTGTGCGAGGATCCACATCGTCAGTACTTTCCGAACCTCTTATCAAGCTGATTGGAATCTGTTTTACCATTAAAAAACAAAATGTACTGATTATCATTCTGCTCTTCACCACTTATTACTGCTTCCACTTGAGATGCTTTCCATGTAACCTGACATAAATCAGAACGGGCATTTGCCCCATCATCTGCTATATCAAAAGAATATTTTGCAATTGTTCCTGCTTCATCTTTAAGAACCAACCTGGCATGTGTATGCCCAAATGGCCAGTCCGGATCTCCTACCTGCTGGAATAATAATTCATATTTTCCATCTGGTGATGTATATGAAGCAACATCATGTATTTTGTACCTTGTTGTATAAGTAAAACTTCCAGCTAAAATCATAATAAGAATATTGAAGAACGCCACCATTCCCAGAATTGCTCTAACCGTCGGTTTCTTTATTTTTATACAGCTTATTATTAAAATAGCTGTTACTATCAATGCTGTAACAAAAATCATTTTTCGCCTCGTATTATTGTGCCATAGCCTTTTCTTTATCTACAAAGTCTGTACTTTGCGTTCAGCACCAATTCTTTATCATCATCACCAGCATCTGAATAAAGTGTTTTCTCAAATCCAACACCGTTATGCCCAAGGCAAATATCCATAAAGCAGATGAAAATACCTATATCGATTCGGTTGTAAAATGAAACCTTATCGGCAGGCATGATCCCTCTTTTACCGGGCTTCCTGTATCTGTAAACCGAAAGCTCACCGTTGTTCTTTACAAGCCACGGCTGAGAATTGCAGGCACTCGGTGCAAACCTGACAATATCACTCACACCCGGGATCTGTTCGCCTTCCCATATTTCCTCAGCGCTCTTTCTTTTGCTCTTAAACATATCCTTGCGGTATTTAGAGCCATCACTTATTTTTCTGATGGAAAACATAATGACGAATTCCATATCCTCAAAGGGGGTTTCTTGGGTTTTGCCTATTCCGAACCAGAGCGTTCCGATATTTCTGGATACCAGATAAAGATCGAGTTGTTCACCGAGATAACCAATGTTTTGCAGATAGCCGTCTTTCTTTTC
>ONKG01000049.1 GCA_900318375.1 uncultured Lachnospiraceae bacterium | reverse complement strand
CCGACGGCTCAGGAAAGTGTGATCTGTTCTTGAGTTCCTCGCCGTCGGTCAGCTGCCGAAAGCATCCATCTGAGGTTCACGCAAGGGCGGCGTACTGAGCCAATAACTATACTGGTGGGTAAGATTCAGCGCTTACTTACCCACCCAAGCTACAGAAGCGCCGCTTTTTTTGTAAAAAAAGCAAAAAAATCAGAGGATATTTCACCTCTGATTGATATAGAACTATTGTTATGGAAACAGGGGGTCCCCTTATCTAAATGTCATTGGGACTGTCCCGCTGACTCATCTCGGTTTAAAAGAAGCGGAGGATAACTATGAGATCAGGACTAGGATGGCAAAGCCTTAACCCGGTAGAAGCGGTGGCAGCCGTGCACTCTATCGAGAACAGAGACTTGCTTTTTCGCATCGCATATGAAGCAAGAAACCCTGAAGCACGCCGACTGGCACTGCTGAAGATGGGAGACAAGCGGCTTATGGAATCTTTTGCCCAGTCTAACAGTTCTCCTATCGTGAGGAGGAGGATGGTCAGGGAACTGGATACCATCGAGCTGGTAGGCCGTATTGCGGAAAACGATGATGACAGATCAGTCAGGGAATCCGCTGATCAGAGGCTCTCACAGCTTGCAGCACTCCGGGACGAGTATGTCAGGAAGGACACCGGGAGCAGCAATCAGGGACAAGAGAAAAGCACTGCCGACGGCAGTAATGGACATGAATATGTTGATTTGGGGCTTTCCGTAAAATGGGCAGCAATGAATGTCGGTGCCGCCAGGGTAAGCGACCATGGCTGTCATTATGCATGGGGAGAGACCGGCAATAAAGATGATTATACATGGGGCACCTATATACATGGCACTTCTGCAGATGACCTGTCAAAATACAGCTATACAGATCAAGGAATCACTCTTCAGGCAGTGGATGATGTTGCTCATATGAACTGGGGCGGAGCATGGCGCATGCCTACCGGGACTGAGTGGGAAGAACTGTGTGACAAATGCTGCTGCTCATGGGAGTGGACAAGCCTGGAAGGAACACCCGGATATAGAATTACAAGCAAGAAGGCAGGCTTTACAGATAAGAGTATTTTTCTTCCGGCTGCCGGATATTACCGCGGCTGTTCGATAGAAGGAGCAGAGTCATCCGGCTACTACTGGTCATCAACGCGCAACAAACCATTTGCGGATCGTGCGCTGTGCCTCTACTTTATTCCGACCTTCATAGGTATAGGCAACAATGGTTTCCGAAACGGCGGGTTTTCGGTTCGTCCTGTCATAAAATAACAGATGTAGATAACTGCTGGAAATTTGGATAAATCTGCATAAATCTGTATAAAGCTGCCTGCTGCCTTTACGCAATTCTCATTCGATTCCATCAATTGATGACAAACAGGAGGCGCTTCTTTTCTTTCCTCATGTATTTTTCTTCTCAGCGGCATCCTATTAAGGCATTGACTGCCTGCAGGCTTTACTGTACTGTTCGCCGCAGGGCATATTTTCGTAACTTCCAGGAACGCCGCACATATCAGGAACAGAAACTGACAAAACAGTTTTTTGATCTGTCGTGGATTCGGTCGGCTGGCAATGATCCATGACGACAATTTCGATTCACGGGAATCGATGGTTTGGACTGGCAGATTCTTATAGAAGCCGACTACATTGCCAACGCTACAGAAAACCATTATTGTGAAAAGAATGTGAGAAACTTCATCCAGACAATTATGAAGACCGAAAGCGGCAGGCATCTTGCAGAGGATATATTCCTCCTGGGTTTCCAAGGGAACAGGTCTTCGAACTATTGAAACATCGTCAGCACGCATGTGCCTTGCCGACTGACTCGCAGGTAAACAATGAAAAAGAATTATCAAAATTGTAAAATATCCATCGGCGATACTGACATGTATTATGTATCTTTCGGGAGCGGTGACAAAAAGCTTGTCGTTCTCCCGGGTCTTTCAGACGGACTTGCAACCGTCAGGGGAAAAGCACGTCTTCTATATTTTCCATACAGGAAACATCTGAAAAAGTACACTGTCTACATGTTCAGCAGAAAAAATAAGATGCCGGCAGGATATACCATCAGGGAAATGGCAGAAGACCAGGCATATGTCATGAAAGAGCTGAATATAGACAAGGCATCTATACTCGGTGTTTCACAGGGTGGTATGATCGCTCAGTACATAGCGATCGATCATCCTGAACTTGTGGAAAACCTGATTCTGGCTGTCACTGCACCTTATGCAAACAATGTTGTAAAAAATGCTGTAGAGAACTGGATCAGGCTGGCAAAGAAGGGAGACCATAAGGCCCTGATGACGGATACCGCCAAAAAGACATACACACAGCCCTTCTTTAAGAGATACAGGTTTTTCATTCCCTTATCAGCCATATTGACAAAACCGGCAGGCTATGAGCGCTTCTTAAGAAATGCCTGCGCGATACTTGGATTTGATGCCAGAGACGAATTATCAAAGATCAGCTGCCGGACTTTAATCCTTTCAGGCGATGACGATCATATCGTCGGAAACAAAGCAGCCCGGCAGCTTAATCAAAAAATACCCGGCAGCGTGCTTCATATCTGCAAAGGATTCGGGCACGGTTTATTTGAAGAATGCAAGGATTTTTACGATATGGTGTTTGACTATCTGCAAAGCGGCAAAAGGTAAATGGCACAGGCCAAACAAAAACAGGAGGCGAATGTTTCACGTGAAACATCTGCCTCCTGTTTTTTCGTTTCTTTTTTCAAGTGCAGCAATCCTTCGAGATCTTTACCTGGATGGCCCGGTTCAGGGACGCTCCGTAAAAGAGAAACATGATAATAAACTTCAGCCACATGGCCGCCAGAAAGACAGCAGCCAGTGTTCCGTAAACGGAAGACATCTTCCAGAATCTGGTAATAAAGTAACCGAAGCCCTTGGTAAAAACTGCCCACATAAGGCAGGAAAAAATACTTCCTGGAATCTGGTTTTTGATGTTTCTCTTTCCGGAAGGTAAGAATGTAAAAGTCAGGACGATTACAAAAAACATTGCCACAAGAGTGGCCATTCCGCTCAATTTCAAAATATTATTTATTTTGTCGATCACTTCCGGAAGATTAAGGCTTGTAAACAACACTATGATCATTTTCTTAATAGATGAGCGGAGCAGCTGGAAAAAAAGCATGGAAGGTATCAGCAATGAAAAAAATATTGAATACAACATAGCCTTGGGCTTTGCAGTAATATATTTTCTCTGTGTGTGGTTGATCTTTTCAAGACCGGCCATGAGGGCTGAAATTCCATGGGATCCTGTCCATAAGCATGTAAAAGCAAAAGCATATACAACCATTGTTCCCGAATATCGATTCAGGTTAATGATAATCGACACGATTGCCGTGCGGAGCTGAGGTATATCAGGAACGACTGTCATAAGGAAATTACTGACATCTTCAACAGTAAACCATGGAAGCATATTGATGATGGAAATGATCATCATCAAAAGAGGGACCAGTGAAATCATGAAATAAAAGGTTGCGTTGCCTGCATACACATCCATTTCATGTTTCGTATACACTTCCAATGTCCTTTTGATCAGTGCATAGAAATCTTCTTTTTTCATATAGGCCTCCGGAAAACACAAAGGATCAATTTCCCTCTGTGTAAAATCCATAGCTGCATATCTTCAATACAATCAAAAATCAATAATCAAAAATCAAGAATCGTCAATCAAAAAACGGATATGGCAGCGTTTACCGGTTTCCGGGTAATTTTTTAATAAAAATGTTTATATAAGTGTGTCAGTAAAATTCCCACATAATTGTACTGTTTTAAAGATAATATGATGTAAAGGTTAAAAGACCGCTGCCAGCGAGGGCAGAGCGAGAGCGTGCCCAAGGCGTTTGTGCAACTTGACGAGACGGTGTTCCCTTAGCCACCTTTTGACCTCAACATCATAATATTATTATCAATCACTTAATCCGTTTTGTCACTAAAATTCTGATATCGCTGCAGGATTCATTGATACTGCTTTTTTCCTCTGTTTTTTTCCAGATAAATAAGCAGCACAGTGATATCCGCGGGAGTCACGCCGGAAATGCGGGATGCCTGTCCGATTGAAGAAGGCAGGAAGGCTTTGAGTTTCTGACGGGCTTCATTGCGAAGACTTCCCACATCATCATAGTCGATCCAGGCCGGGATTTTCCGGTGTTCAAGCTTTTCAAACTGCTGTACCTGTTTTTTCTGACGGTCGATGTATCCCTCGTAGCGGATATTGATTTCCACCTGCTCTGTAATATCTGGGGAAAGAGCGGGTCTGTCGGGATCCAGCGCAGCTATTTTTTCATAGGACAATTCCGGCCTGCAGATCAGTTCCGCGAGGGAACATGCAGTTTTGAGTTCCGAAGAACCGAGAGAACGCAGGATTTCCTGGTTGGATGCAGCAGCCCCGATCTTAACCTTTTTGAGACGCCTGGTTTCCTCTTCGATCATTTTTTCTTTGTAACAGACATAATCGTACTGTTCCTGCGTGATCAGTCCTTCCTCATATCCATACTTGCGAAGACGCAGGTCCGCATTGTCCTGACGAAGGAGAAGCCTGTACTCCGCGCGGGAGGTCATCATTCTATAAGGCTCGCGGTTATCTTTCGTCACAAGGTCATCAATCAGAACTCCGATATAAGCCTCAGAGCGCTCCAGGATCAGGGGTTCTCTGCCGCGGATCATATTCACAGCATTGATGCCGGCGATGAGTCCCTGTGCCGCTGCTTCTTCGTAGCCGCTGCTTCCGTTGAACTGGCCGGCGCAGAAGAGCCCGTCTACGGCCTTTGTCTCGAGAGAAAGCTTAAGCTGATTGGCATTGATACAGTCGTATTCGATCGCGTAGGCGTTTTTGACGATCACACAGTTCTCCAGACCGGGGACGGTGCGGTACATGCGCTGCTGTACATCATCGGGCATGGATGAGGACATTCCGTCCACATACACTTCATTGGTGAAACGGCCCTCTGGCTCGATAAAAACGTGATGACGGCTCTTCTCGCTGAATTTGACAACTTTGTCCTCAATAGAAGGGCAGTAACGGGGACCGGTTCCTTCTATGATACCGGCATAAATAGGAGAGCGGTCCAGATTCTGCCGGATAATATCGTGGGTCTCCTCATTTGTATATGTCAGCCAGCAGGGAACCTGTTCAATCTGAACGTCGGCCGGATCTGTGGAATAGGAAAAAGGTACGACCACCGGATCTCCGGGCTGAATCTTCATTTTGGAATAATCCAGTGTCCTTCCGTCCATACGCGCAGGCGTACCGGTCTTGAAACGGCGGAGAGGAATACCCAGGTGATCCATGGACTGCTTCAGCCAGGTCGAACGCTGCATACCTCCGGGACCTGTCTCCGTAATGGATTCACCTACCAGACATCTTGCATTGAGATAAGTGCCGGTACAGATGATCGCGGCTTTACAGGTATAGACAGTTCCTGTGTGGATCCGGACACCCGCCACACGCATCTTTTCTTCATGATTTTCAGAAGCCTGCTCATCCTTACTGTCAGTTAAAGACTTATGATCAACATGCTTATCATCTGAAGAATTTTCATTTGCAGAATTATTATCTTCAGAACTATTACATGATGAACCATTACCTGCTGAATTATTACCTGCAGAACTATTACATACTGAACTATTACATGCTGAACTGTTACATGCTGAACTGTTATCGGAGAAATTTTTCCTCTGGATTTTTTCCAGATCATACTGTGTCAGGATATCCGTGACCTCAACCTGACGGATCGTCAGATTCTCCTGGTTTTCCAGGATCTTGCGCATGGCCTTTGAATACTCAGCCTTGTCTGCCTGTGTGCGGAGAGAATGGACCGCGGGACCCTTGGAAATATTGAGCATCTTGGACTGGATAAATGTCTTGTCAATATTCTTTCCCATTTCGCCGCCAAGAGCGTCAATCTCACGTACCAGATGACCCTTTGAAGATCCGCCTATATGAGGATTGCAGGGCATCATGGCAATGCTGTCCACATTCATAGTAAAAAGAACAGTGCGATAGCCGAGTCTGCTGCTCGCAAGCGCTGCTTCACAGCCGGCATGTCCGGCTCCGATCACGCATATATCTGTATCAATAAAGTAATTCATCAAGATATTCTCCACACCTTTCCGGCCTTGCATCAGTCGTTTGCCTTTTGCCTGTCCGGAATCCATCGTTATTCATGAACGCAATATACCATTTTCCGCACCGGCAAAAGGTAAATATTACGACTATTTTCCCATACAGAATCTGGAAAAGATTTCTTCCACGAGGTCATCTTCCACAGCTTCGCCGGTGATCCGGCCCAGGCTTGCATAGGCATTCATCAGATCAATGGCGTAGAAGTCCTCACTCATTCCCATCCGGATACTCTGTCTGACCAGTGAGAGAGATTCATAGGCTTCTCTGACTGCCTCCCTGTGGCGGGCATTTGTGAGCATAGCTTCACTCTGATGACTCAGCTCACCCATATGATACATCTTTTCTATGGTCATACCCAGTTCCTGCGCACCTTCACCGGTGCGAAGTGAACAGGACAGGATTTTGTCCGCTTCTGTGAAAAAATTCCTGACTTCATCGGAATCTGTAACAGGCGGAAGATCACTCTTATTTAAAAGAATAATACATTTGCGGACAGAGGGAAGATCATTTTTCCACTGCTGCAGAATGGCTGCGATTGAACGATCCTCGGGTGTGATTCCCTCGGAAGTATCAATCAGATACAGGACAAGTTCAGACTGCTCGATGGCTTCCTTTGCTCTTGAAATACCTATTTTTTCAACACGGTCATCCGTATCGCGGATACCTGCTGTATCAGTCAGCCGCAGCTGTACACCGCGCACCCTGACACTCTCTTCAAGAGTATCCCGGGTTGTTCCCGCGATTTCCGTGACAATGGCGCGGTCTGTTCCCGAAAGATAATTCAGAAGAGAAGACTTTCCGGCATTGGGCCTTCCTATAATGGCGGTCCGTATTCCTTCTTTCAGAACAGCACCTTTTTCTCCTATTTCCAGAAGGGTATCCATGCGGGAAAGGAGATTTTCGCAAATACTATCCAGTTTTTCAGAATAACCGCCCAGATCTGAGGCATAGGAATCAGGATCATCAATTGCGGATTCTATAAATGCCATTTCGTAAAGGATCTCAGACCTGAGTTCCCTCACTTTTTCGGAGACACTGCCGCCCAGCTGAGCCAGAGCTGTTTTTCTGGCAAATTCATTCTGAGAGGCGATCAGATCCATGACAGCCTCTGCCCTGGAAAGATCGATCCTTCCTCCCAGAAATGCACGCTTTGTAAATTCACCGGGTTCGGCAAGACGCGCGCCGCCCTGAAGTACCAGATCCAGAATTCTCTCCAGTAGATAGGTTCCTCCGTGTGAATTGATTTCCACCGTGTCCTCTGTCGTATAACTGCGGGGAGCAAAAAATACACTGATCATTACTTCATCGATCCGGTTTCCGTCCCTGTCCTCTATATAGCCGAAAGTAATGGTATTGGCCGCATGGCTCTGAAGATCATGCTTTCCTTTTGCATTCACATACAGATCCGCGCAGATCCGGACGGCATCAGGTCCGCTGACACGGATTATTCCTATACCCGCCGTGGACATGGCAGTAGCCGCTGCGGCAATAGTATCATTTCTGCTCTTATCGATATAAGTATTGTTGGCAAATGTTGTATTCATTTATTTTCCTAATAAAAACTGCCGCTTCAGATTCACTGAGGCGGCAGTCTGATGAAAGGATTATCAGCGATCTTCTTTCATTGTCACGATGACCTTTCTGTAAGGTTCTTCGCCTTCACTGTAGGTTGTCACGTAACGGTCACTCTGCAGCGCAGAGTGAATGATCCTTCTCTCATAAGGATTCATAGGTTCAAGAGCAACGCTCGTGCGGTTGCGTTTGACCTTGGATGCGATGTTCTTGGCAAGATTTTCCAGAGTCTTTTTGCGGCGCTCACGATAGTTTTCCGTATCTGCCTTGACATGAATATAACCATCAATACCCTTGTTGACAACAAGGGAGACCAGATACTGGAGAGAATCAAGGGTCTGCCCGCGCTTTCCGATGAGGACTCCCATATTGTCGCCCTTCATATCGATTGTGAGCATTCCTGTTTCGCGGTCATAGGTACTTTTGACTTCTGCTTCCAGATTCATAGCCTGGAAAACATCTGAAAGGAAAGTATCTGCACGCTGTTTGATTTCTTCAATCTGTTCGTCTGTCAGAACCGGAACAGCACTTTTCTTTTTAGGAGCTGTACGGGCCTCTGCGGCAGCAGCGCTTCTTTCCTGTTCATGATCACGGGAACCTGCGGCATATTCGTCCTTTTCAAAACGACGCTGCCTGCGGCGTCCTCTGCCTCTTTCCCTGTTTCCCTTTTCAATATTTCTTTCGGAAGAATCTCTTCTGCCGGAACCCTTTCTTCCCGAATAGGAATTATCCTGGAAAGTGTTCTTTTCTTTTTTATTTACGGATTCATCCGCCGCTGCTTTTTGATCTGCCGCGGGAACTTCTTTTGAAGCCGATGCTTCAGAATATGCAGCTTCCTCCTTTTCAGGAGTCTTGTCTGAAGTCTGCTCTGCTTTCTTTGCGGATGCCTTTTCCGCCCTGGAGGAATCCTTTGAAGAATCTTTGGAAAAATCCTTTTTCCTTGTTTCTTTTTTGTCTTCCTTCTTTCTTTCCTTCGCGCGCTGATCGGATGATTTTTTCAGATCATCTTTTCCCTTCAGAACATCACTGATGATGGCGCTGGTGTCAAATTCAGTGCTGTCTTCCATTCCCTGTTTGACACGTGCACGGATTTTTGCCGCTCTGGAACCAATTCCCAGAAAACCGGTTTTTCCCGGATCGATCACATCGTATTCGAGGCGTTCACTGGGAACTCCAAGCCTCTGGCATGCTGCCATAATGGCTTCGGATACGGTCTTTTCCGTGACTTCAATATATTCCTGAGACATATTTATCCTCTTGTTTTATAAAATTATTAACTATCCTGTTCATCGGAATCTTTTCCGAATTCATTGAAGCGTCTGACCATATCCGCCTGATAAGAAAGGCTGTCTTTTCTGTATTTTCTCTTTTTTCTGGACTGGTTCATCTCTTCAATTCTGGATTCTTCAGGCTGGCTGAGCTTAGTGACCACTCTGCTGTCTCTGTTAGCGGATGATCTTCTGGCATTGACAGAAGTATCGGAATCATAGCCGGCGCTGCGATTCTTTTCTTTTCTCTTTTCAGCTTTTTCTTTGGCTTTTTCACTGTTCTTTTCGATCATTGCATCAATATCCATCTTATCGATGTGTTTATTGATGAAAATCTGCTGCACGATACGGACGATTGCGCCGACGATCCAGTAAAGTCCCATACCGCTGGGAAGAGAGAAGCAGAAGACTGCAGACATGGCAGGCATCATGAGATTCATGCTCTTCATGGTATTGGCAGTCTGGTCATTAGGGTCTGAGGAAGGCTGCGGCATCAGTTTGACATTGAGCCACTGTGTGAAAGCCGCAAGGATAGGGATGATCAGAGCAATGACAATAAAAATGCCGCCCTTTTTCATAATATTGGAAGGAGATTCCGCTATATTCAATCCGAGGAAATTGTTGTACTGATTAAGTTTTACAGTTGTGTTTTCAATATCTCCGGACAGTTTGGAAAATTTCTCAGCAAGTGTTCTCCAGTCTGCGGTCTGAAATTTATTCAGCATATCAATCATTGAATTCTTGATTGCATTCACATCTTCGCCATTAACAGCATTCGTTAATGATTTTGCAAAAGAAGACGCACTGGAGAAAATATACTTTTCTTCCGCATTCTGGGACAGAAGGATCGCACCCTTGGGATCCAGGTCATAGAGCTTGTCCACAAGAGGGAAAAACGCATCCTTCACACTGGAAAGATATGCGGGAATATTATAAAACACCCGGTACATGGCAAAAAGGATCGGCATCTGGATCAGAAGCTGTACACAGCTGCCGGTCGCGGATACGCCGTATTTGTCATAGAGCTGTTTCATCTCTTCCTGCTGGGCAGCCATAGAAGCGCTGTCTTTTCTGCCCTGGTATTTCTTCTGGATTTTCTGAAGTTCAGGCTGCATCTTCCTCTGAAGTTTGGAAAACTTCTGCTGACGGATCGTCAGGGGCAGCATGAGCATATAAATCAGGATTGTCATGATAATGATAGACAGACCAATGTTCGGAATCCCGATCTTGCCAAGAATGACAAAGATTCCGTTCATGATAATGCCCATCAGTTCGGCAATCGGACCAATGATAAAGGCTGTACTTTTGGTCAATAACATGGGAGCCAATATTCCTCCTTAAACATGTATCTTAGTATTTTAGATTGATACACCTGTACCGGTATATCAGATGCAAGGCTTTGTCTGTTTATTCAATCAGATTCACCAGATCTGTCTTTTTCTTTCCTTGGAAAATTCAATCAAAAGAACGTTCCTTCAAACATTCTTTCAAACCTTAATTCCGTTAATTCAAACAGCTGTTCACAGTTCATTACTGTTATTCAAATATTCAAATATTCAAACGTTTTACTGCAGAAAAAGAGCCCGTCAGGGCACAGGGTCAAAACCGCCGCCGGAAAAAGGATTGCAGCGCAGAATTCTCCATGCAGCCATGGCGCCTCCTTTTACAGCTCCGTATTTTTCCACTGCTTCCAGACCATACTGGGAACAGGTCGGAATATAGGGACATCTTGTGCTCTTGAGCGGCGACAGATACTTCTGATACATTCTGATCGATCGGATCATTGCTTTTTTCATCATTTTCATATTAAAAGGCCCGCCTTTTTTATAAGCTGCATCAGTGCATATTCCATTTTGAAATAATCTATTCCCTTTGCGCGCACTCGCGCTACAAAGACAATATCATTTCCTGCGCAGAAGTCTGCTTCGTGCAGACGATAGGCTTCTCTGATCAGTCTGGTAGTGCGATGACGCACAACACTATTACCAACTTTTTTACTCACGGAAATCCCGACTCTGTTTTTTTCCTGTCCATTGCCGCACACATACATGACAAGATATCGGTTTACAAAAGATTTTCCGTGCTGATAGCAGTTTTTAAAATCCGCATTTTTTTTCAGAGATTCCATATGCTGTGTCTTTATTAATGATAATAATGAAGGTAAATATCCGTTTAAGCGAATATTTACAAATATATGCAATTATTTCCTTATTACAGAAAGAGCCATGCTGGATTCAGCATGACTCTCCCGGAAAATCTACTGTCAGACTGCGATCTGCTTTCTGCCTTTGCGCCTGCGGGCGGAAAGAACCTTTCTGCCGCCTGCGGTGCTCATTCTGGATCTGAAGCCATGTACCTTTGCGCGCTGTCTTTTCTTGGGCTGATATGTCATTTTAGCCATATTTGTATCCTCCTTAAAATGATGAGTTTGCAGCTTCCCTTTTCAGGAACAGCTGCAGAAAGTTTCATAGTATAATGGCTTCTCCATAAATACATACAATATGATCTGAACTTTGAACTGTCTGCTCCATGGAGAGGCTTTTGCTGTCTTTACGCGGCCGCGTGCGGCTGCGGCGTCAAGTCGCATATCCCGTTGTGCATCCGAAAAACTGCTGTGCCGGCTGCTCCGGCACTTCCCGGATGCGGGTATGGTTGCTGTTTCGGGCATAGTACCCCCTGTAAAGACGCTAACATCGAAATTATATATAAAAGGTTATTTTACGTCAAGAAAAACTTATCCACATTTTATGAACGAGAAAATGTGGATAACGTGGATAAAAATGATTTTTCGCACAGATATTCGGTACCAGATGTGGAAAAATAAAATTTTTTCTGACAAAATATTGTATCCCCAAAGTTATCCACATTTCCACAAAATAATGATTTCACCATTTCCACCTATCCACAAATTGTGCATAACATGTGGATAACTCCTCATTTTTTTCTCTGTTTTTGGAACTTTCCGCCATTTTATGCGTGTTCAGAATGTGAATAACCCTTGTATATAAAAAAGTGAAAAGGAGGTTATTCCTTTCCTGAAAATAATTTCCACATTATTATCCACAATTTGTGGATAACGTCCTCAGTTTGAAGTTTTACGGGTTTTATTATATATTAACTAAACGATATTTATATAAAGAAGAATGGGGTAATAACGATTTTCACACAATCGATACTCATACATTTCGGATCAAAAACCGGAGGATTTAATGAACGAAGAAATTATCAGGCAAAGATGGGAATGGATCAAAGAACATATTCGCGATGAATACGGCCTTTCAAATATATCTTATAAAACATGGATCCAGAATCTGGAGGTTGCAGGTATAAAAGGCAATGTCGTATATATACGTATTCCTTCCGACAAACCCTTTATGTTTGATTATATTGTCAACAAATTCAAGTTTTTATTTGAATTTACGATCTCGGAGATGCTTGACGAAAACTACACCGTCGAGTTTATTCTGGCTGACCAGAATCCGAAAGAGGAACCTGCGGAAGAACTCAATTCCCCTGTCAGCAGCCAGCGGATCGAGAACGCAAATCTCAATCCCAAATACCGCTTCAATACATTCATTGTCGGCAGCAATAATAAATTTGCCCAGTCTGCCTGCGTCGCTGTTGCCGAATCTCCGGGCAATACTTATAATCCCCTTTTCCTCTACGGAGGCGCGGGACTCGGCAAAACCCACCTTATGCACTCGATCGGTCACTATATTCTGGAAATGAGCCCCTCCAAGCGCGTACTTTATGTCACCAGTGAGCAGTTCACCAACGAAGTCATCGAGTCCATCCGAAGCGGTAATGCCACCTCCATGGCAAGACTTCGAGACAAGTACAGGACCGTCGATGTCCTTCTCATCGATGATATACAATTTATAATAGGTAAAGAGTCGACTCAGGAAGAGTTTTTCCACACCTTCAACGAACTCCATCAGGCAGGAAAACAGATCGTTCTTTCCTCAGACCGTCCTCCCCGTGAAATGGAGACCCTGGACGAGCGCTTCCGTTCCCGTTTTGAATGGGGACTGATCGCGGATATTCAGCCGCCGGATTATGAGACCAGGATGGCAATCCTCCGCAAAAACGCAGAGATCACCGGACGTCATCTGGATGACGAGATCCTGGAATACGTCGCCACGAATATCAAATCCAATATTCGTGAGCTGGAGGGAGCTTTCAACAAGATCATTGCCTACTCCAGACTCAACAATGTGGACGCCAACCTGACAAATGCGCGCGAAGCTCTTAAGGATATCATCGATCCTGACAGGCAGAATATCATCACACCGGATATGATCCTGCAGGTTGTCTGCGAGCACTACGATGTACGTACAACCAACATCGTTTCCCGCAAAAAGAACGCTTCCCTTGTAATTCCCCGTCAGATCATCATGTATATCTGCAGGGAATATACGGATGCCACGCTCGAGCAGATTGCGAAGCTTCTCGGTAAAAAAGACCATTCTACCGTCCTGTACGGTGTTGACAAAATCAAAAATGAAATGATCAATAACGGAGAACTGCGCGGAAATGTGGATGTTATTCTTAAAAAGTTAAATATTAATCAGAATTAATCAAAGTTTCGTATTCTTCTTTGCGTCCTACCCCAAGCCGCAACAGTTGGAAAAACATCAATTTATCGTAACTTTTGACAATAAACTGATGATAAAAAGAAATCCCGCAAGCGGGACCATGGCAGCATACAAAAAAGGGGAATGTGGAAAAAATTTTGTTTATCCACGCCTCATTCCCTTCGTTTTCAACAGGCTCTGATTGTAATTTTTGGCGTAAAACGGTATAATTATTGAGGTTATGCACATTTCCACATCCTCTATTATGTATTACTACGATCTAACACTTTTTTATATCGATCGCTTCGCCATTTAATTACACTTTTTATCATTTATTACAATTTATATATAGTGAGGAAACAGACAGACTTATGAAAATCAGAATTTCCAAAGAGAACCTGATGAAGGCCATTCAGATTGTTTCAAGGGCGGTGCCGGGAAAGACGACCATGTCGATCCTGCAGTGCATTATGATCAATGCTTCCGGAAACGAGATTTGTCTGGTTGCCAATGATATGGAACTCGGAATTCAGACTGTAGCCCAGGGTATCATTCTGGAAAGAGGAATGATCGCTGTCGACGCGCAGATTTTTTCCAATATCATCAGGAAGCTCCCTGACAATGATGTCTCCATCGAGACTTCCGGTGAGAAGGTTACGATCGTCTGTGAGAATTCAAAGTTCGCCATTCTCGGAAGAGACGGCGCAGACTTTGAATTTCTGCCGGAAGTCGACCGTTCTGTCGGAATCAGACTTTCACAGTATACACTGCGTGATATGATCTCCAAGACGATCTTTTCCATCTCTTCCAATGAGAGCAACGGCATGATGACCGGTGAACTGATGGAGATCATTGATCACCATATCCGTATGGTAGCGCTGGACGGTCACAGGATTGCCATGAGGAAATCCCAGCTCAAGGAAATGTATGATGACCGCAAGGTCATTATTCCCGGCAAGACTCTCAATGAGATCAGCAAGATCCTGAGCGGCGACACAGAAAAAACGGCGGATATCTTTTTCACCGACAAGCACGTTCTCTTTACCTTTGATGATACGATCGTCGTCTCCCGTCTGATTGAGGGAGAATACTACAAAATTGACAAGATGCTTTCGAGCAATTACAAGACTATTGTGATCTGCAGAAGAAAGGAACTTCTGGACTGCCTGGACAGGGCGACCCTTCTCGTCAAGGAAGAGGATAAAAAACCTGTCATCGTCATGATCCGCCAGGATGAAATGGAACTCAGGATCAATACGACACTGGGCAGCATGGATGAAGTGATCGCCATCCGCAAAGAGGGCGATGACCTCAATATCGGTTTTAATCCCAAGTTCCTGATCGACGCGCTCCGTGCGATCGATGAAGAAGAAGTCAAAATGTATCTGGTCAGTCCCAAGGCACCCTGCTTTATCCGGGATGAGGAGGATCTGTACTGCTATCTGATCCTTCCCGTGAACTTTATCACGATCGATTAACAGGCAGCCGTCCTGCAGCAATTGTCCTGAAAAGACAAAGCTCAAAAGAAAGATTAAAGAAAAAATGGAAAAAGAAATCAAAATACGGGATGAATTTATCAAGCTCGGACAGGCACTCAAACTGGCCGGCCTGGCTCAGACCGGAATAGAGGCGAAGATCATGGTCACATCCGGCGAGGTTCGTGTGAACGGTGAGACAGATACACGCCGGGGCAGAAAGCTCTACGACGGCGATAAAGTAGAGACAAAAGACGGCGCTTTTACGGTAAGAGCCAATTGAAGATTGAATAAGTCAGACAGAACCGTCCCCGGTGACTCACGGTGACTCATTCAACTGACCTGACGGAGCATTTATGTATATCAGCAGTTTGGAATTGGCGGATTTCAGAAATATAGTCTCTCTTCACCTGGAGTTTTCCCAGGGGACCAATATCCTCTACGGTGAAAACGCCCAGGGAAAGACCAATATTCTGGAGTCGCTGTATATGATCTCCACCACCAAATCGCACCGCGGTGTGCGCGACAGGGATATGATACGTTTTGGCATGGAGGAGTCACATATACGAAGTATGATCATGAAGGACGGGATTGATTACCGTGTTGACATGCATCTTCGTAAAAATAAATCCAAGGGAATTGCAATCAACGGACAGAGGATCAAAAAGGCCTCTGAACTGATCGGTCTTCTTCATATTGTTTTTTTCTCGCCGGAGGATCTGGCTATCGTCAAAAACGGTCCCGCGGAGAGAAGAAGATTTATGGATATGGAATTGTGCCAGCTGGACGCCTCTTATCTGCACAATCTCAACCAGTACAATAAAACGGTGGAGAACAGAAACAGGCTTTTGCGCGACATATATCAGTTTCCTGATCTTCAGGATACGCTCAGTGTATGGGATGCGCAGCTGGTCAATTACGGGAGGCAGATCATAGAGAGCCGTCGTGATTTTATTGCGGATCTGAATGAGATCGTCGGCGGAATCCATGCAAAGCTTTCCGGAGGAAGGGAACATCTTTCCATCCGCTATGAGCCCAATATAGAGGCGGAGTATTTAGAGGAGAAGCTTCGGAGTTCCAGAGAGCGCGACATCCATATGAAGAGCACTTCTGTCGGCCCGCACAGGGACGATTTTTCGTTTATGGACGGCGAGACTGATCTGCGCAGATACGGTTCGCAGGGACAGCAGAGAACATGCGCGCTCTCCTTAAAGCTTTCAGAGATCGACCTTGTAAAAAAAGTGATCGGACACAGACCTGTCCTGATGATGGATGATGTTCTCTCCGAGCTGGACAGCGGAAGGCAGAATTATCTGCTGAGCACGATCGGGGGAATACAGACTTTCATCACCTGTACGGGACTGGATGAGTTTGTCAATAATCGTTTTAAAATAGATCAGGTTTTCCGGATCGAAGCCGGAGCCTGTGTGGAAAAATCAGATATTCAGAAGTGAAATCAGTTATTCAGAGGTGAATGGGAAATCTATGTCCGAAAAAGAGAAAAAAGTGGCAGCAGAAATAAATATGGATGAGATGATTCCGGTTGAAAAAGTGGATGCAGAATTGTCAGGAGTAATGTCCGGCAGCCAGTATGAACAGGGGGATGACGGTTCCTATACAGTCGAGTATAAGGAAAATGAGCTGGAATATCCCGACGATAATGTAAAGGATACGACAGAGGTCGGAGAATACACGCCGGACGACATTCAGGTCCTGGAAGGACTGGAGGCAGTCAGAAAGCGTCCCGGTATGTATATCGGAACAACATCTTCCAGGGGCCTTCACCATCTGGTCTACGAGATAGTGGACAACGCAGTCGATGAGGCACTGGCAGGATTCTGTACGGAGATTACAGTTGTCATCCATCCCGACAATTCAATCACGGTCATTGACAACGGCCGGGGAATTCCAGTGGGTATCAACCACAAAACGGGACGGAACGCTGTGGATCTTGTTTTTACGGAACTTCATGCAGGCGGAAAGTTCGGCGGCGGCGGATACAAGGTTTCCGGCGGTCTTCACGGTGTCGGTGCTTCCGTTGTCAATGCTCTCTCAGAGTGGCTGGAAGTACAGATCCGCCAGGGCGGCGTGATCTACCGCGAGCGTTTTTCCAGAGGTAATACGATCGTTCCGCTTGAAAAAATCGGCACCTGCCCTGTCGAAGAGACAGGTACGTCCGTTACCTTCCTTCCGGATAAGATCATGTTTACAGAGACCCAGGTCTTTGACTATGACGTCCTGCGTCAGAGAATGCGGGAAATGGCTTTTCTGACCAGAGGCCTTCGCATTACTCTCAAGGATGAGAGAGAGGATAACCCCCAGGAACAGTCCTTCTGCTATGAAGGCGGTATCCGTGAGTTTGTAACCTATCTCAACCACAGCAAAAATCCCCTCTATGACACAGTCATGTATTTCGAGGGAACAAAGAATAATGTCTATGTGGAAGTCGCCATGCAGCACAATGATTCCTACACAGACAGCGAATACAGCTTTGTCAATAATATAAATACGCCCGAGGGCGGCATGCATCTGGTCGGTTTCCGCAATGCGGTGACAAAGACATTTAATGAATATGCCCGGAAAAACAAGATTCTCAAGGACAGTGATCAGAATCTTTCGGGCGAGGATATCCGTGAGGGTATCACAGCGATCATCAGTGTCAAGATCGAAGATCCCCAGTTTGAGGGACAGACCAAGCAGAAGCTGGGGAATGCCGAGGCACGCGGCGCTACAGACAGCATCGTGTCTGAGCAGCTGACCTATTTCCTCGAGCAGAATCCCGTGATTGCAAAGAAAATCTGCGAGAAGTCTATTTTGTCCCAGAGAGCAAGAGAAGCGGCCCGCAAGGCCAGAGACCTCTCCCGCAGAAAGACAGCCCTGGATTCCCTCAGTCTCCCCGGAAAACTCGCGGACTGCTCCGACAAGGATCCCAAAAACTGTGAGATTTTCCTGGTCGAGGGAGATTCGGCTGGCGGCAGCGCAAAATCTGCTCGCAGCCGTGCGACGCAGGCGATCCTTCCTCTTAGAGGCAAAATTCTCAACGTGGAAAAGGCACGCGAAGACAGAATCTACGCCAATGAAGAAATCAAGGCTATGATCACTGCCTTCGGAACCGGAATCCACAATGATTTTGATATTACCAAACTTCGCTATGACAAGATCATCATCATGACCGATGCCGATGTCGACGGCGCCCATATTGATACACTGATGCTGACCTTCCTTTACCGCTTCATGCCCGACCTGATCAGACAGGGACATGTCTATCTGGCCATGCCTCCTCTCTTCAAGCTCGAGAAGAACAAAAAGGTATGGTACGCCTACAGCGATGAGGAACTTTCAAAGATACTGGACGAAGTCGGACGCGACCAGAACAACCGCATCCAGCGTTACAAAGGACTCGGCGAGATGGATCCCGAGCAGCTCTGGGAGACCACAATGGATCCCGCACGCCGCGTTCTCAAGCGTGTGCAGTTCAATGAAGAGACCGAATCCGAGATTGACCTCACCTTCACCATCCTCATGGGCGACAAGGTCGAACCCAGAAGAGAATTTATCGAGAAGAATGCGAGATTTGTCAAGAATCTTGATATCTAAGCTTCATGAACCGGAAATGAGTCACGAGGGACGGTTCTGTCTGACTCATTTTTGAGTCAGACAGAACCGCTCCCGCAGGCTTCCGGCTTTTTATTGCGACTGTTTATTTGATGAAAATCCTGGAAATTGATATAAATCCCGGAGAATTGAATGATCAGTTCCGGACATTTGATAATATAATAAATTTGATAATAAAAAAGATCTGATAATAAAATCCTGAAAAAAGACATTGTATTAACTGCCCGAAAGGAACAGAATGGACGACACTATTTTTGATCGGATACAGGAAGTAGACCTGAAAAAGACAATGGAGAGCTCCTACATCGATTACGCGATGAGCGTAATCGCCCAGCGCGCGCTCCCGGATGTCCGCGACGGGTTAAAGCCCGTGCAGCGGCGCATTCTGTATGCGATGAGTGAGCTCAATAACGGACCGGACAAGCCGCACAGAAAATGTGCCCGTATCGTCGGTGATACGATGGGTAAATATCATCCCCACGGCGACAGTTCTATTTACGGATCTCTGGTAAATATGGCACAGCCCTGGTCCATGCGCTACACGCTGGTGGACGGTCACGGAAACTTCGGCAGTGTGGACGGCGACGGCGCTGCGGCCATGCGATACACAGAGGCACGTCTGACCAAAATCTCCATGGAGATGCTGGCTGATATCAATAAAGATACAGTGACCTTCGTGCCAAACTTTGATGAGACTGAGAAAGAGCCTTCTGTTCTGCCCAGCCGTTTTCCTAATCTTCTGGTGAACGGCACGACAGGTATTGCAGTCGGTATGGCCACCAATATTCCTCCTCACAATCTGCGGGAGGCTGTGGCCGGTGTCACAAAGATCATTGACAATAAGATTGAAGAGGACAGGGATACGGATATTTCCGAACTTCTGCCCATCATCAAGGCGCCTGATTTTCCCACCGGCGGTATTATCATGGGAACTTCCGGGGCGACCCAGGCTTATCTGACCGGAAAGGGTAAGGTCATTACCCGTGCTGTCACAGACATTGAGGCGATGCAGAACGGCAAACACCGTATTATCGTCACGGAACTCCCCTATCTGGTCAACAAGGCCAATCTGATCCAGAAGATTGCGGAGCTGGTCAAGACCAAGAGGATCGAGGGAATCACGGATCTTCGCGATGAGTCCGACAGAGAAGGCATGAGGATCGTGATCGAGCTGCGGCACGATGCCAATCCCAATATTGTCCTCAACCGTCTCTTCAAGCATACACAGATGCAGGATACCTTCGGAATCACCATGCTGGCCCTGGTGAACAATGAGCCCAAGGTCATGAATCTCCTGGATATGCTGATGCATTATCTGCGTCATCAGGAGGATGTCGTCACCCGCAGGACCCGCTATGACCTCAACAAGGCAGAGGAAAGGGATCATATCCTGCAGGGTCTGCTCATTGCGCTCGACAATATTGATGAAGTTGTAAAAATAATCAGAGAAAGTCCCAATGTTGCAGCTGCGAAGGCAAGCCTGATCGAGAGATTCGGTCTCGATGATGTGCAGGCACAGGCAATCGTAGACATGCGCCTGCGTGCTCTGACAGGTCTGGAAAGAGAGAAACTCGAGAAGGAACATCAGGATCTGCTGGCCAGGATCGCGGAACTCAAGGAAATCCTCGCGGATCCCAAAAAGCTTCTTGCGGTCATCAAAGAGGAAATCAATATCATTGCCGACAAATACGGTGATGAGCGCCGCAGCCGTATTGAGTCCGACGCGTCCGATTTTGAGATCGAAGATCTGATCAAAAATGAAAACGTTGTCATAGCGCGTACTTCTCTGGGTTATATCAAGAGAATGACCGAGGATAATTTCCGGGTCCAGGGAAGAGGCGGACGAGGCATCAAGGGAATCCAGACACTGGATAATGATTATATCGAAGATCTTCTGATGACGAGGACCCACGATAATATCATGTTCTTTACGAGTCTGGGGAGAGCCTATAAGCTCAAAGCATATAAGATTCCCGAGGCAAGCCGCAATTCACGCGGAACCGCGATCGTCAATCTCTTAAGTCTCCTTCCGGAGGAAAAGATCACTGCCATTATCCCGCTCATGGATGAAAATGAGGATAAAAACAACCTCTTCATGGCAACAAAGAGCGGTACTGTCAAGAAGACTCCTCTCAATGATTTTAAAAATATCCGTAATATAGGTATCATTGCCATCAATCTCAAAGAGGGTGACGAGCTGATCGATGTCAAGCAGACCAATGCAGATAACGATATCTTCCTTGTGACCGCGAATGGTATGTGTATCCGTTTCAGTGAGAAGGATGTCCGTTCCATGGGACGTTCCGCGACAGGTGTGCGGGGTATCAGTCTCTCGGATGGTGATGAAGTGGTCGCTATGCAGATTGATACACAGGGAGATTCACTCCTTTTTGCGACAGAAAACGGTATGGGCAAACGCACACTGTTGAGCGAATTCAGACCTCAGAAACGAGGCGGCATGGGTCTCAAATGCTATCAGATCACGAAGAAGACCGGAAAGCTGATCGGATGCAAGGCTGTTACGGAAGAACATGAAGTCATGATGATCAATACCGCAGGTATTATCATCCAGCTGCGCGCCAGCGACTTCAATCCGATCGGCAGGATCACCCAGGGTGTCAAGATGATGAATCTTGATGAAGGTGTGAAGGTTGTACAGATTGCCAAGGTCCGCGGAAGTGTTGATGAAAATCTGACTGAAACTGAGGCAGATGGTGTGAATGAAGGCCTGCCTGAAACTGAGGCAGATGGTGTCGATGACAAGCTGCCGGAATCTGACGCAGATGCTGTAAATAAAGATTTGCCGGAATCTGACGCAAATGATGTGAATGAAGACCTCCCGGAATAAGACACAGCACAAGAGCCGGAGATTTTTGATTAATACTTATTCAAGTTAAATATTTATACAGGTAAAAAAGTACCGAAAGATCATTTGATGAAGCTCATTTCATGGTCCTTCGGTGCTTTTTATTTATATTGAATAAAAAATAAGAAATCATGCAAGTAATACAATTATTTGCAGAGAAAAAACGAATAGTAGCAAAAAATGTACAAAAAGAAGGAAATTACAACTTGCGACTTTGTTAAATATTGCATAAAATATAGAGTACAGATGCTACAGATGCAGATCACTTTTAAAAGGGATGTTCTAAGGGAATGTCCCGGTAAACTTTATAATCGGCAAAGGAGGATTTACGTATGTCTAAGAAAGTTGTTATTGCGGGTGCATGCCGTACGGCGATCGGCAAGATGGGTGGCGGTCTTTCCACGACGCCTGCTACAGAGCTTGGCGCAATCGTCATTAAGGAAGCTCTGAAGCGCGCGAATGTACCCGCTGATCAGGTTGACGAAGTCATTATGGGCTGTGTTATCCAGGCTTCCCAGGGACAGAACGTTGCACGTCAGTGCACACTTAAGGCCGGTCTTCCTGTCGAATGCCCCGCTGTTACAATCAATGTTGTCTGCGGTTCCGGTCTGAATGCCATCAACATGGCAGCAGAGATGATCAAAGCCGGCGATGCTGACATCGTAGTCGCAGGCGGTACTGAGAATATGTCCATGGCTCCCTACGCTGTTGAGCAGGGCCGTTATGGTTACAGAATGAACAATGGTGTTCTGGTTGACACCATGATCAAGGATGCTCTTTGGGATGCATTCAACAACTATCACATGATCCGCACAGCTGATAACGTAGCTGAAGAGTGGGGTCTGACCCGCGAAGAGCTCGATGAGTTTGCAGCTTGCAGCCAGCAGAAGGCTGTCAAGGCTCAGGAGAACGGCTGGTTTGACAAGGAAATCGTTCCTGTAGAAGTCAAGCAGAAAAAGCAGACCGTTATCTTCGATAAGGATGAAGGCCCTCGTCCCGGAACAACTGCTGAAAGTCTTGCCAAGCTTCGCCCCATCAACAAGGACGGCGTCGTCACAGCTGGTAATGCTTCCGGTATCAACGATGGTGCAGCAGCAGTCGTCGTAATGAGCGAAGAGAAGGCTAAAGAGCTCGGCGTCAAGGCACAGGTTGAGTGGCTCGGCGGCTGCCTCGGCGGCGTAGATCCCCGCATCATGGGTGTAGGC
>ONKG01000021.1 GCA_900318375.1 uncultured Lachnospiraceae bacterium | reverse complement strand
TATAGGAACTGACGCAGGTTTGCGCCTTCAGGGCAGCAGGGGCGATTTAGCCGCTGCTGCCCACAGGGGAGGTTGCGGATTTCTATTTTGATTTTTCAGTAAGGCCTGAACAGTAACCCGCAGCCCTCTGTATTACTGATACATCCCTCTAGTATCCGCCCGGCAGATCAGGACCTTGCAGCCGCCTTTCTGCACCGGACGAATCTATTTACATAACAATTTGTTATGCAAACAGCAGCCTGAATAATTTTAGTTATTAATCAAGCGGATAGCAGACTTTGCCGGGGTTCAGGATCAGGTTGGGGTCAAAGACCTTCTTGATGCCGAACATCAGATTGATGGAAGTCTCGCCCAGGCACTCACGCAGATATTTCATCTTGCCGCTGCCGATGCCGTGCTCACCGGATACCAGTCCGCCGATCTCAGTAGCGCGTTTGTACAGGACATTGAAGTACTTGTCTACACGTTTCTTGAACTCTTCCTCCTCCAGGTCATTGCTGCACTGGTAGATGTGGAGGTTACCGTCGCCGGCATGGCCGAAGCTCTTGATCTCAAGGCCGCACTCTTCGCCGAACTGTTTGGCAAAGGTGAGGAACTCAGCGATCTTGTTGATCGGGACAACGACGTCGCACTCATCAAGGAGCTTGGTCTCGGACTCGATTGCCTCGAGGAAGCTGGAACGTGCAGCCCATGCATCTTTGATCTTTGTGGATGTGTCTGCGACGAGGACGTCGATTGCGCCTGCTTCAAGAACCAGCTCGCAGGCCTGCTCAACAACATTGTTCAGCTCTTCTTCATCTTTTCCGTCGAAGGTAACCAGCAGATATGCGCCGATATCCTGTCCGCCGAGGGATTTGGGGAAAGTCTCTCTGCCGATGAAACGCTCACTGGAGAGGATGATCTCTCTCTCCATGAACTCAAGAGCCTGGGGATCCAGCTGAGCCATCTTGATCTTCGGAACTGTGGAAATTGCGGTCTCCAGATCCTCGAAGGGGATGATCAGGGATACGACTGCCTTGGGAGCAGGGATGATCTTAAGGGTCAGCTCTGTGATAACGCCGAGTGTGCCTTCTGCGCCAACCATCAGGTTGATCAGGCTGTAGCCTGTAGATGTCTTGCTGACCTGTGCGCCGAAGTCTACGACTTCGCCGTTTGCCAGGACAACTTTCATTGCGCGGACATAGTCACGTGTTGCGCCGTATTTGACTGCGCGCATGCCGCCCGCGTTGGTGGAGACGTTGCCGCCCAGGCAGGCAAACTTCTCACCGGGATCCGGGGGATACAGCAGTCCCTGACGTACGCAGTCCTCAGCGAGGTCATTGAGCAGCACGCCGGGCTGTACACGGACTACCATGTTCTCATAATCATACTCGAGAATCTGGTTCATCTTCTGGGTGTCGAGCATAACGCCGCCGAGTACGGCAACGCTGGCGCCGACCAGACCTGTACCTGCGCCGCGGGGGGTTACAGGAATCAGATTGTCATTGCAGATCTTCATGACTGCGGAGACTTCCTCCGTGGTCAGAGGCTGGATCAGAACATCGGGCATCTTCTTGCCATAGATGGGCATCTCGTCACGCATGTAGTCTTCGTTGATATCTTCTCCGACATACACATGTCCGTTCGCCGCAACCTTCAGCTGCTCGATGATCTCGGGTGTAACCTGATTGTATTGAGCCATTTGCATTCTCCTTTGTTAATAAAAGTTAATAGTGTCAGATTCCGCCTTTTGATACTTCCCTTTATATGTGTTTCATAAATATGTCATAAAAATGTTTCAGAATAGATCTGTCAGGCTGTTTGATACTCGAATACGAATACTAGAGCGCCGCAGGATTCTGACCAAGCAGTATTGCGACCGCCATAACAATTACGACGATGATGCAGAATACCGCGCAAGGGATAATGTTGGCTCTGATAATACGGCCTTCATTTCCGTTGGTACCTGTTGTTGCACAGGCGGATACGACGTTGTTGACGCAGACCATGTTACCGATCGCGCCGCCGTTGTTCTGAAGGGCAACAATCAGTACATAGGGAAGGCCTACGATACCTGCGGTTGTGAACTGCAGGGAGCTGAACAGAGTATTCGAAACTGTGTTGGAACCGGACATATAAGCGCCCAGAACACCGATGAAGGGTGCGAAGACAAGGTAAGCACTACCTGCAACATCAGCAAGACCTTTTGCCATGGCAAACAGCATATTATAAGGTTTTTCTCCCAGGGCTTGCAGCGCGCTTGCAGGGATTCTGTCCGCAGGCATGGCTGTATTACTGAAAATCCTAACCATTGCGACACCGAAGAGCAGTGCAATCGCAGCGCCGCTGACCTGTTTGAAAGCAGCTTTCCAAGCAGTCTTGACATTATCTCCATTCATGCCATGAAGAACGATGGTTATCAAAGCAACAAGAATGAATACAACACCAGGACTCCAAAAGATTGCATAGTTCCAGTCCATGCCAAGAATAAGGCCTTGCCCGGCTTCATGTTTACCCGTACCAACCAAAATAACTTCCTTGAGCATAGTTGCCCAACCAGGGTTATTTTTGGGATCCGGATCAAACTTCTGAACAACACGGGTGACAACAAGGATTGCAGCAATCAAAACATAAGGAGTCCAAGCTTTGACCAGATTCATGTCACTCTGCTTGGGTTCCGGAACCTTGGTGGTGGAGAGCCATGTGCTGTCCCAGGTCTCCTTCTTGTCGAATGTCCATACTTCCTTAGGAACAAGGAATCCCTTCTTGGTGGTAAACAAAACGATGAAAAGTGTAATCATAGCCGCGAGCAAAGATACAAGCTCCGGACCGATGAATGCAGCAATCATAAGATAGAAGAAGTCAAAAACCACTGTTACGAAAAGGATATAAGGAACTACAGGGAAAACATCGCTGAATTTTTTGTCCTTGCCATAGAATTTGCAGACAAAACCTACTCCAATGAACAGAATGAACGCAGCACCCACTGCCATGGGAAGAGCCGACCAGAGTGTCAGTGCAGCCTTCCATTCATCAAGGTTTCCGCCAAGTTTTTCTACTGATTCCGAAACTGTAGTGAATGCCGCATTGGTAGGTGTACCGACAGCACCGAAACATACAGGTACAGAGTTAAAAATCAGAGCTACCATTGCCGCGCAAAGAGGCGGGAAACCGACGGAAATCAGGAGGGGACCAGCCAGAGCGGCGGGTGTTCCGAATCCTGCAGCACCTTCAATGAATGCGCCGAAGATGAAGCCGATGATAATAGCCTGCAGTCTTGCATCCGGAGTAATACTTTTGAACATGCCGTTGATTGCAGCCATAGCGCCTGACTGTGAAAGAGTGTTCATGATCAGAATCGCGCCGAAGATGATGACGAGAACCTCAAAAGCACCCAGGAAACCCGAAATTGTGTTTGCAACGGCACTTGTTCCGTCTGTGCTGAAAACAGGCATCTTCCACACAGTGACAGCAATAATACATGCCAGAACCCAGGCAAGGGGCAGGGCCCTTTTGGCGGGCCAGTTGAAACCGACCATCAAGACAACCGTCACAATAATCGGTATGAACGAGATAATTGCATACATATCAACACCTCCCCAAATAGGAACCGTACTTTCTCCCCCGTACGGTATATAAATTAGTGACACTAACATTATAATCCGAATAATGCACAAATACAATTCTCGACATTTAGATTATTTCAACAAATATTGCATAAAATGAGGACCATTTTTGTTTTTCTTATAGTAGTATTTTTCAATCAGCGCACTCACTATTTTGATATTTTTGTAACAATAGCACAATCCAGGCGCTCGTTTTGAGAACACTTGATAACACCTGTCACGCACTCTCCGAGTCTGCTTCAGCCGATCCGGCAGATATTGTATCTGCCGTCACATATGAACAAACCGCCTGTCTCCTGTGCATAAACGACACAGAAGGCAGGCTGCCGATTTAATGATTCTCCGGTATTAATAATAAACTCAGTAAAGAGTCCATGCGTTTTCTGAAATGATAAAGGCTGAAATGATCAATTTGAAAACGCTGACGGCTCACCGGCTCTTGAGCGCCGGCTTGTCCGCCGGGACGGCCTTTTTCTTCCTGAATCCCATGGTCGTGTGCATGATCAGGCCGTCAAAGATGATGAACATGGCAGGCATGAGCAGAATGACCGATGCCATGCTGACCAGGGCGCCCCTTGCCAGCAGTGTGCAGATGGAACCGATCATGTCCACGCGCGAATAGGCAGACACGCCGAAAGTCGCCACGAAGAAGCTCATGCCGCTGGTGATGATGGACAGGATGCAGGTCCTGTGGGCGATGGAAACAGACTCCATCTTTGGCTTACCGGCCATGCGCTCTGCAAGGTAGCGGTTCGTCATCAGGATCGCATAGTCGACTGTCGCTCCCAGCTGGATCGTGCCGATGACGATGCTGGCGACGAAAGCCAGGCTGATGTTCTGAAAATAAGGAACCGCCATATTGACATTGATGGCGAACTCAATGACCAGCACCAGCAGGAAGGGGAGCGAAATGGATTTAAACACCAGCAGGATGATGATGAAAATTGCCGCCATCGAGAGGAAGTTGACACGCTGCAGGTCAACATTGGTCGTGTCCTCCAGGTCCTTCATCATGGGGGCTTCACCGATGACGAGAGCACCCGGATCCTTTGTCTTTACGATGGAGTTGATCTTTGCGATCTGGGCATTTACCTCCGGCGTCGCAGGCGCATACTCTGATACCACCAGTCCCATCTCATGTTCGTCGCTCTCCAGCATTTCCAGGATATCCCCGGGGATCATTTCCTTGGGAAAAAGAGGACCGATCAGAGAGGAGATACTCACTGTGGACTTCACGCCCTCCAGCTTTTCAACCTCCGACATAATGTCCTGTTTGGTTTTGCGGTCAAGATCCTTGTCCAAAAGAATGACATGGGTCGCATCCATGTGAAAAGTATCCTGCAGCTTTTTGTTCGCCATATTGCTCAGGATATCATCCGGCAATGACTGTGCAATATTATAGTAGACACTTACATTTTTACTGCCGTAGAGGGCAGGAGCCGCCATGATCAGAAGGACCAGGACCCACATCCTGTAATGACGGATAATAAAATCGCTGATCTTGTCCAGGCTGGGAATGATGCGCTTGTGCGATGTCTTATCGATCAGTTTGTCAAAAACAAGGATCATTGACGGAAGGATTGTGACACAGCAGATAACGCCGATCAGAACACCCTTTGACATGACAATACCGATATCTTTGCCCAGGGCGAAGGTCATGACGCAGAGGGCCAGGAAGCCGGCCACAGTCGTGACGGAGCTTCCCACGATCGAGCGGAAGGTCTGGCTGATCGCCACGCCCATGGCCTTCTCCCGGTCTCCGGGATAGTGTTTCTTGTTTTCCTCATAGCTCTCCAGCAGAAAAATCGAATAGTCTGTTGTGACTGCAAGCTGCAGGACAGCCGTCAGCGCCTGGGTGACATAGGATATGGAGCCGAGGAAAAAGTTGCTGCCCAGGTTGTAGAGGATCGAGACGCCTATGCCGATCAGGAAAAAGGCGGGGACTATATAGGATTCTGTGGCCAGCAGGAGAATGATAAAACTGAGGATTGAAGCGATGACAACGTAAACCGGCAATTCCTGCATGCACAGGTCCTTGATGTCCGTGACTATCCCGGTCATGCCGCCGATAAAACAGCGCTCATCGGCGATCCGCCGCATCTGTGTGAGCGCTCCCATGGCCTCATCCGATGAAGTCGTGTCGTCATAGAATACCACCATCAGCTGTGAGTCGCCATCGAAAAACTTCTTTCTCAGATTGTCAGGCAGCATTTGTGCGGGAACACTGATATCGATCACCTCGCCATACCAGAGCACATCCTTGACATGGTCGATCTGCTTGAATTCGTCCGCCATCTTCTGAACATCCTTCATGGGCATGCCGTCGATAACACACATGGCGAAGGCACCCGTGCCGAACTCATCCACCATGATATCCTGTCCTTCCACCGTCTCCAGGGTATCCGGAAGATAACTCAGAAGATCATAGTTGACGCGCGTCTTCACGATGCCGATCACCGACGGGACCAGAAGCAGCATGCCGATCAGCAAAATCAATATTCTGTGTCTCGCAATCCATTCACCCAGTTTCAATTTTGATCACTTCCTTCGTTTTGTCTTTGTTATATTCTGTACCCGGCAGAACAATCCGGGTCTGTTTTAAGCCACAAGTACTATAGCAGACACTGAATTGTGTGGGAATAAACAATTTCCGCCGAATGTCTACGGCAAAGTACCATTACGGCAGCCCCGCGATAAAAAAAGACCGGGAGTCTCCTCCCGGTCCCGTACAATCAGTAAGATGTGCGCAGGCTTTTTGCGGTCAGTCGTTCAGCACCATACGGACCGCGCCGTACATACCGGCATCATTGCCCAGAACAGCCAGCTTGAACTGGGTATTCCGGCAGGCGTGGAAAGCTGTCGGACGATAATGCTTCTCGATCGCGTCGAGGAGGATCTGTCCCGCCTTGGAGACACCGCCTCCGATGACAATGACATCGGGATCCACAACCGCTGTGATATGAGCAAGAGCGGTTCCGAGCATTTCTCCCAGAGTATCAACCAGTTTCAGCGACAGGGCATCGCCGGTCTTTGCGGCGTCGAAAATATCCTTGCTGGTGATTTCCGCAAGGCTGCGCAGGGAGGATTCCTTTTTATCCTTCTCAAGAAGAATTTTGGACATGCGGACAATTCCTGTAGCGGAAGCGTACTGCTCAAGGCAGCCCTTCTTGCCGCAGCCGCAGACTGCTGTCTCGTTTTTGCGCATCTGGATGTGGCCGATCTCGCCGCCGGCACCGTGGCTGCCTGCCAGGATCCTGCCGCCGATGATGATTCCGCCGCCGACGCCTGTTCCCAGGGTCACCATGACGACATTTTTGAAACCCTTGCCGCCGCCGTGCCACTGCTCACCGAGGGCAGCTACATTGGCATCATTGCCGACCTGTACAGGGACGCCGCCCAGAAGACCGGACAGTTTCTCCGCGACATTGAAAACACCCCATCCGAGGTTGACACATCCATTGACCACGCCGTCATCCAGGACAGGTCCCGGGACACCTACGCCGATTCCCTCGACGTCATCCATGCTGACCCCGTGCTCCGCAAGCTTTGCCTTTATTGCTTCGGCGATATCGGGAAGGATCATCGCCCCGTCATCTTCCTTCCTTGTAGGAATCTCCCATTTTTCTACAAATGTACCGTCTGAATTAAAGAATCCGCACTTTACAGTGGTTCCGCCGATATCAATTCCAAATGCGTAAGGCTTCATGTTCCGCTCTCCTTTCAAAGGCCGCTCATTCCCGCCGCAGATTTTTTTGAATGGCAAAGCTGTATCAGGAACAATTTCCCTGTTTTTCCAATCCGCGGTCTCTGTCAACATCCGGTTTCCATGACAGCTCCTGTCCGGGGACCTCCTGCTCTCACGGAATCCGCTTCCTTCTTATAACTTTACCATGCACAGCATCGCAAAACAAGAAAGAAACCTGCCCCGCAGTCTGCAGGACAGGTTCTATGATCAAAAAACTATGGTCAGGCGGTTTTCCGCCGGAAATCAAGCGTTTGCCTTTGCGATCTCTGCCAGAGAAGCGAAGCCTGCTGCATCATTGACAGCGAGCTCAGCGAGCATCTTGCGGTTGATCTCAACGCCTGCGACCTTCAGGCCGTGCATCATCTGGCTGTAGGAGATGCCGTTGATCCTTGCAGCTGCGTTGATACGGGTGATCCACAGTCTGCGCATATCTCTCTTGCGCTGCTTACGGCCTGCGAAAGCGGAAGCCATTGCGCGCATAACGGACTGCTTGGCAATCCTGTACTGTTTGGAACGGGCTCCTCTGTAGCCCTTCGCAAGCTTTAATACTCTTTTATGTTTTTTCTTCGCGTTGATCGCGCCTTTGATCCTTGCCATTTTTATTACCTCACAATTTTCCTTGAAATTCTGTGTCAATGCCGTTCTCTGCGGTCAGCCTGACCGCCGGATCCGCCATCCGGATCCGAACAGAACAGCCTTATGCCGGTCCTGCCTGTCTGAATACGAATCTCTGCTGTCTGAAATCAGAGATAAGGCATGACCTTCTTCATGTTCTTTACGTAATCGTGGACTGACGCAGATCTCTCTTCCTCTTGGTGGACTTCTTGGTCAGGATGTGGCGCTTATAAGCTTTGAACCTCTTGATCTTGCCGGTGCCGGTAACTTTGAAACGCTTAGCCGCGGCTCTTTTGGTCTTCATCTTAGGCATTTGTCTTTCCTCCTTGTAATTGCGCACATTATGCAGCGCGCCTCCTTCATTTTCCTGTGGAAAATGCAAGGCCGGCGGTTTTACTGTTCCGTGCGTTTCCTTCGTATCTGTACCGTCCCGTTCCGGATTACAATAAACGGGAGCACGGGCACCGGTATATGCAGTTCCCTGCCCGAATATCCTGCGGCAGAAGGGATCCGCCCGCATTCCGGGTCTGTGACTGCTCAGGCCGGGGCCTTATATCTTAACTGTTCTTCCAAAACGGAGATCCGCTGTCTCTGTGCGGCAGTATCGCTGCACAGAACAAATCTTCCTGCGGCTCAGCGCTTTTCAGCTAAAAACATGGTCATGGAACGACCTTCCACGCGGGGAGCCTTTTCGACAACCGCGCAGTCCGTCAGCTGGTTGGCAAAATCAGAAAGGATATGCGCACTGGAACTCATATGCGCCATCTCACGGCCGCGGAAACGAAGGGTGATCTTAACCCTGTTTCCCTTGGTGAGGAACTTGCGCGCAGCATTTACCTTGGTAGTAAGGTCATTCGTGTCGATATTGGGAGAAAGCCTGATCTCCTTGATCTCCACGATGTGCTGTTTGCGCTTGGCATCCTTTTCCTTACGTGTCTTTTCGTATTTATACTTTCCGTAATCGATAATTTTGCATACGGGGGGCTTTGCATTGGGGGAGATCTTGACCAGATCAAGGCCGGCTTCCTCTGCAAGCTTCAGCGCGTCTCTGGATGACATAATTCCCAGCTGCTCGCCGTCAGCGGAAATCACTCGCACTTCCCTGTCGCGGATCCTCTCATTGATAAATAACTCGTCTTTGTCCCTGTCTCTATTATTTACTTTCATAGCCTCCACGCGCCCTGGCGCAAAAAAACAGTGGCGCAAAGCTCCACTGTCTCACACATGTCTGTTCTCTGATTCTCTGCACAGCCCGGGAAACAGTTTTCTCATAAAACCATGCTCCATACTTCTGCGCATCCTGCAATAAGAACAAATCAGATATGAACACCAGAAGCTTTCGCTGCTGGGTGAGAGTGTTGCTCTGCTTGATTGTATGCAAGTGCCTGCCGGCACAAAGTGTATGTTAACATCACCGCGTCAGATTGTCAACCGGATTTTTTTATTTTTCTCTGCCACAATCTCCGGTTTTGAGTCGCGAGGGACGGTTCCGTCTGACTCATTGCGCGCAATGAGTCAGACGGAACCGTCCCTCGCGACTCAAAACCTTCCCTGATTACTCAAAACATTCCGGAACAGATGTACTTCCGGTAAACCCGAACAGTCACTGCTCATCCTGATCCATCTGACGGGCGACAGCTTCCTCCATCCTCTTTCTCTCCTCCGGATTGGAATCGAGCAGATCAAGGCTGGCGAATGTCTTCTTATGAAAAAGAACACCAACGCACCAGGTCACGACCCAGATAAAGAGGGGAACAAATATTGTCATCCCGAAACAAAAGCGGAGAAGCTGTGTGCTCTTCTCATTGCCCGCGATCGCAAGAACAAACGTGACCAGGTAAAGCCCGACCAGCAGGATCACTCCTGCCAGCGCCGCGATCCGGCGGACCTTCCCGGCAATACCTTGCTGCCCGGATGAGCTTTTTCCCTCCGGGCTGCCCTTCTTTTCCTCTACGCCCATGCTTTTTCCCTTCTGCAGGATCCCCCTTAGATATTCCGGATCTCCTGTCCGATAAATGTCCGCGTGTCCGGATGTGCGGATATATCCGGACACACGTCTGCCAGACCGGCTTTAACGATAGATGATGTCATGTCTCTCGGGTCCGTTGGACACGATGGTAATCGGGTATCCGATCTCTTTTTCAATAAACTCGATATAGTTGCGGCAGTTCAGGGGAAGATCTTCGTATTTCCTGATGCCGCGGATGTCGCACTTCCATCCGGGAAGGGTGACGTAAACGGGTTTTGCCCTGGAGAGGAGTCTGGTCACCGGAAATTCCTTCGTCCGGACGCCGTCGATTTCGTAGGCGACACAGACGGGGATCTCATCGAGGTAGCCCAGGACATCGAGAACAGTAAACGCCACATCGGTCGCGCCCTGCAGGCGGCAGCCGTAACGGGACGCAACACAGTCGTACCATCCCATGCGGCGGGGTCTGCCGGTGGTGGCGCCGTATTCGCCGCCATCGCCGCCTCGTCTGCGCAGTTCATCCGCTTCTTCCCCGAAAATCTCGGAGACAAATTCACCCGCGCCGACTGCGGAGGAGTATGCCTTGTTGACTACAACGACCTGGCTGATGGCATAAGGAGGGATTCCCGCTCCGATCGCGCCGAAGGCCGCCAGTGTCGAAGAGGAAGTGACCATGGGATAAATGCCGTGGTCGGGATCCTTGAGAGTGCCGAGCTGGCCCTCCAGAAGAATGGTCTTATCCTCTTTGATCGCCCTTTCAAGATACTCGCTGACACTTCCCACATAGGGTTCAACCATGTCCCGATAGGTGTGGATCGTCTCAATGAGCTCCGCGCGGTCAATGGGATCTGTGTGATACAGATGTGTCAGGAGAATATCCTTCTGCACGCAGATTCGCTCGATTTTTTCCATCAGAGCGTCATCATCCATAAAAAGTTCGTTGACCTGCCAGCCGACCTTGGCGTATTTATCGGAATAAAAAGGCGCAATACCAGACTGGGTGGACCCGAAGGATTTACCCGCCAGGCGCTCTTCTTCACACTTGTCAAAAAGGATGTGATAAGGCATGACGACCTGGCAGCGGTCCGAGATCATCAGCTGAGGTGCAGGCACCCCTCTGTCCTCAATGCTTTTCAGTTCATTCATCAGAATCGGGATATTAAGTGCCACGCCGTTCCCGATGATGTTCATTACGTTCTGATGAAAGACTCCCGAAGGGAGTGTGTGAAGCGCAAATTTGCCGTATTCATTGACAATTGTGTGTCCCGCGTTGGCGCCGCCCTGAAAACGGATGACAACATCAGCGGTATCGGCAAGTGTATCAGTGATCTTTCCCTTGCCTTCGTCTCCCCAGTTTGCGCCTACTACCGCTTTTACCATATTTCCTTTTCCTCCATAAACAGTTTAGACATTGATCTGGGCTTCAACACCGAGTACATCCTTATTGGCGTCCAGGATCGGGCGGATCACTTCACTGAGGTATCGTTCCACCTGATGAGGAGCACAGCCGATATAACGGGAGGGCTCCATAGACTTTTCCAGCTCCTCGAGAGTCATGCCGAAGGCGGGGTCCGCTGCGATAAGCTCCAGAAGATTGTTCTCCAGGCCCTCTTCCTTGACACGGCGTCCCGCCTGCATAGAGAGGGTGCGGATGCGCTCATGAAGTTCCTGGCGGTCGCCGCCTGCCTTGACGGCATCCATCATGATATTCTCGGTCGCCATAAAGGGCAGCTCGCTGCGCAGGTGCTTTTCAATAACTTTGGGATAAACCTTGAGGCCGTCCGTGACATTCAGACACAGATCAAGGATACCGTCCACTGCGAGGAATCCCTCGGGGACGGAGATACGCTTGTTGGCGGAATCATCCAGTGTGCGCTCGAACCACTGGGTGCCGGCGGTAACGGCGGGATTGAGGACATCCGCCATCACATAACGGGCCAGGGAACAGATGCGCTCACTCCGCATGGGATTGCGCTTATATGCCATGGCGGAAGAGCCGATCTGGGTCTTCTCAAAAGGCTCTTCGACTTCCTTGAGGTGCTGCAGGATACGGATATCCGTCGCCATCTTCATGGCCGCGGAGGCAGTGATGGCCAGAGCATTTACAACAATAGTGTCGAGAAGACGGGGATAAGTCTGGCCGGAGACAGCAAAGCATCTGTCAAAGCCCATTTTTTCCGCGAGCATGGGATCCAGACGATCCACCTTGTCCAGGTCTCCGTCAAAGAGCTCCAGGAAGGAAGCCTGTGTCCCGGTCGTGCCTTTGCTGCCCAGAAGGCGGAGGCTGGCTGCAGCGTGCTCCGCTTCTGCCAGGGCAAGCTCGAACTCCTGCATCCACAGGGAGGCACGCTTGCCGACTGTCGTCGGCTGTGCGGGCTGAAAGTGTGTAAATCCCAATGTGGGCAGAGCTTTGTACTCGTCAGCGAAAGCGGCCAGCTTTGCCAGGACATTGATCAGCTTTTTCCGCACCAGCTGCAGAGCTTCGCGCATGATGATAATGTCAGTGTTGTCGCCGACATAGCAGCTCGTCGCTCCCAGATGGATGATTCCCTTTGCCTTGGGGCACTGCAGACCATAGGCATATACATGGCTCATGACATCATGGCGGACCACTTTCTCACGAGCGCGGGCTTCTTCATAATTAATATCTTCCGCGTGCGCCTTCAATTCCGCAATCTGCTCGTCTGTGATCGGAAGACCAAGCTCCTGCTCAATCTCAGCCAGTGCGATCCACAGTTTTCTCCAGGTACGGAACTTCATGTCCTGTGAAAAAATATACTGCATCTCTTTGCTCGCATATCGCTCGGAAAGCGGGCTCGAATATCTGTCTGTCGCCATGAATTTCTCCTCTCAGGAATCTGTGCGGCCCAATCCGCCGTCAAAAGGGTTTCGTATTTTCTTCCCAGCGCAAGACCCGCGGCTTCCGTCACGGATACACGCGCAAAAAAGGAAACCTGCTTCAAGGCGCAAGTCCCGCGGGCGAGTCTTGAACTGAAGCAAAAAACACGCCAAATAGAATACTCCAGCAGGATTATTTCGTCAACTGAAAAAGCAGGCCTCAAGGGTGCTTTTTTTCCCGCTTTTTCTCAATGTGCCGGCAGATCTGCGGAGGGGCACGTTTTACACGAAGGCCGACACGCGCTGGCGGTAATCCTCCTGCATGCCCTTGAGTGTGTGGCCGAGCCTGGAAGAAAAGGCCTCCTCCTGCTTTTCACGTCTCAGCTGACGGAGTCTGCGCATCTGACGGCTCTCACTGCCGGATTTGAAACGGCTCTCCGCCTTTGCTGCCCGCTGTTCCACCTGATAGGCGCTCTCGTAAAATGCCGGATGCTCCTCCAGAAAACGTCTGTACTCTTCGCCGTCCATATACATGTATAAGGAAGCAACATACCAGAAAGCATGCTCCGGCATCGGCGAGAGCTCATAGGCCTCCCGGAAACAATCAGCCGCGCGCTCGAACAAAAATCCGTCGGCGTAGTGAAGTCCCTTTTCCTTCCAGATCTGTGCCCTCGTTCCCCTCTCCATATCAGGAAGCTTGTCAAGAAGCTCCGTGTAGGTGTTCTGGGCCTGCCGCATATGGCCGCGGCCGGCCAGAGACTGGGCCCGGGAGAGATCCTTGGAAATCGACTCCATACCCCTGCCTGTTTCCATACGGTCAAGCACCTTCGCGGTCTCTCCCGCAGGAAGATATCCGCAGTCCCTGAGGATCGCGCCGACAAAATCTTTGGGCGTGTGACGCCCCCGCAGCATCCCCTGCAGATTTCTGGCCAGTTCGTGCAGACCGCAGGATTCCGAGAGCCATTCCGCCAGTTCGGGATCCATGATCTCCTCATCCATAAAATCGGCGCACTGCGCGAGCGAATAGCACAGTTCTTCCGCGGAGTACACATTCCGCTCAATTTTCCGTATTCTGTACGGCGTTTCGGCAAGCCTGCCGGCCACTGTCAAAACTCTGCCCATTGCTGCTCCTTAAATGTCATGATGTTGAGGTCAAAAGGTGGTTAAGGGAACACCGTCTCGTCAAGTTGCACAAACGCCTTGGGCACGCTCTCGCTCTACCCTCGCTATCAGCGGCCAAGTACCGGCCGCTCGCCAAGGCCCTTCGGCTGTTTGTGCAACTTGACGAGACTCAGAGCCATTGGATACCTTTTGACCTTTACATCATGTCATTACTGCTTATAGATTTATTTGCTATTATTTGTTCTATGTTGTAATTTTCAGGACCCGCGGGATAAAACACACCCCGGTCAATGCTCTATTCGTCAGAGTTGTGAATCCGCCTCCCGGCCTGATATCATCAGACAGCGAAGGTCTCCGCCCAGACACCTCCGCCCGAGGGGAAAATATCTCCGAAGCCCAGATCCGAGATCTGCACGCGCAGACGATCTGCGGCGGGCATAGTCAGTACCACCCTCAGGCGGGTCGTACGGTCCGGTCTGTCCGGCAGCCCGTTCAGCTTCACTGTCAGCTCCTGCGGGTCACCGCCGGTCACCGGCGTCCGCAGCAGGCTGAACTCCTTTCCGTTTTCGAGGATAAAGTCCTCCTCTACCTCGGCATTGTACCATTTCACCCCCGCATCGAGCAGGACATGGTAACCCTTCTGCTCACGCAGCAGTACCTCGATGCCGATATTGGAGCGAAGCGCGTCCTGAGCCAGGAAGATGCTGTCAGGAATTTCAGAAGGCTTGTCCACGTGCAGCAGAGCGCTGTAGGCAGCCCCCTTGCTGAAAAGATTTTCACCCTGGAAAACTCTTCGCCCGCGGCACAGAAAAACAGCCGCGTCCTTCATCCATCCGCCGTTGAAGCCCTCTCCGGTCAGATAAACCGCGGAGGCCTCATTCTCCTGCAGAAAGTCCTGTACAGCGATCGTAAATTCCCTGTCTCTCCCCTGGCCGTGTACGGAAGGAGAAATATTCCTCTTTCCTGTCTGGGCCCAGTAGACGACCGGGCTGGTCCGCCGGTTGTAGAGCAGCGTCGAAAAAGACACCTCTCCGTCCGCACCGTACTCACAGAGAAGCATTCCTGCCCGTCTCTGCTCCGCATCCTGCATGAGCATGTAGCTGAAAAATGATTCCTGATGGCTTTCGCAGATGACCTGCTGCGCGCCTGTCTCCAGCCTTCCGAAAGCTCTCTGCAGAATCTGTTCTGTCGCGTAATCCATCGAAGGAGCCGTAAAGACAACCGCCGCAATCTGTTCAGGGGCGATTTCGGGTTCGAGCATGGCAAGGCATCTGCGCAGAAACAGTGCCAGAAGTGACCCTGCGTTATACTCCTCTCCCTCCACCATGACCGGCCGGTCCTCTCGTGCCTTCTCAAGCAGCCCGGTCACGGCAGTGCCTTCGCCGTCCGACGCAGTCTCAAGAGCAGCCTGTCCCGCCAGCCATACCGAAGAACCTGTCCGCTTACAGAGCGCCACAGGGATCTCATAGGCCTCCTGCCCCTGCACGGCAGAAAAAGTCACCGGTTCTCTGGTGATTCCTCCGGTCGCGGCGTTGACAAAACCGCGGCCGAATCGAGCCCGCTTATTATATAAGTATGAAATCTGACAATACTCATCCGAGAAATCGATCCCCAGCATGAACTTGCCAGCAGGTGTTTTGGATATGATCATCCTTCTGACTGTGACCTCCTTATTTTTCAAGACCCGCCTGCGAGTCCTGCACACCTCGCGCATATCCTATGTAAAAAGAAAGGGGAATTGCGCGATGAAGCGGGTTTCCTTCTCTGCGCGCTGATCCCGCGGCTGAAGTCACGGGAACCGGGCGGTGAGGAATAAAACAGCTTATCTTCGGAAGAGTTCATTCTCAAGATAACTCCTGCGGTAATAGCCTGTCAGCAGGGAGAGTGCCTCGTCGTATTCACGAAGAGCCGCCGCCCGCGTCGTCTCATTGATGAGACCGAAGCGCCCTGAACAGCTGTCCAGGATCCGGGCATCCTGACCGATGATGCCGCTCTGCACCACGTGTCTGCCGGCAGGGTCATCAGTGATATAGTAATGCATCTGCTCCCCGTAAAAGAGCAGGAAGCCCGATACATAGAAATCTCTGTACATTTCCTTCATCGGACGGCTGCGGTAGCTGCCCGCCTCTCCTCTCCGTGAAGTTGTGTAATGAAAAACGATCTGCCGTCCCTGGCCCTGATCAGGCTCCGACGGATGATACTGGACCAGGGTCTCCTCTGCATAGAGGTCCAGCCGGTCATCATATCCGGGGAACTGCCTGTAAAAAGGGAAAATGATGTTTTTTGAGAGCAGCGCCGAGAGACTGGCCTTGGCAGCCGTGCGCTCGCGGCCTGTTATTTCCCCCTGGCGCATGGACAGTTCCTTCAGACAGGCGATCCGGCAGATATCCGGTATCTCCTCCCTGTCGGTCTTACGGCCGGGAGCCGCATCATTTCTGTCTGCCCTTCCGGATCCTCCCGGACTGCCTGCACCGCCCGTTCCCCCTGTCACGCCGGAAGGACCTGCGCTGCTGCCGAATCCGGCGCCGGCATCCGCTATGAGCGCGGCGATCAGATCTGTCATGCGGTTCCCCATGGAAATGCCGTTCGAGAAGGCATAATCCGCATACCGGGCTACTGCAGGCAGGAAGGCGTCTTCCAGCTTTCTGCCGGCACTGACGATGATCTGTCCGTGCTGTGTCGAGACAGCTGTGCTGTAAAGGACCTGACGGATGATCCTGCGGTCCAGAGCAGTCGTAGAGACGCCGGTGTCCGCACAGGCTTTTCTGAGCCTGAGCAGTTCCTCCGACAGTCCGCTGAAGGAATCAGACAGCCTCTCCAGAAGATCGGCCTCCTCGTTTCCATGGAGAAAAGCCTCCCAGGCAAGAGGTAAAAGCACTGCCTGCGCGCCGCCTTCCCAGGAAAGTCCCGTACTGATCCTTCCCTGCAGCTTTGCGCTGACACCTTCGCTGCCATATGTGACCAGCCAGCGCATGGCCTTCTCAAATTCCCCCGCTTCCGCCAGATAGGCAAGAAGCCTTGCCCTCTCCCTGCTGCCTCCCTGGGCGGGATCTGCCTTGGAGAGATAGAAACGCAGATAGTCCCTTTTTCCTTTGCTGTCCGCAAGACACATCAGCAGGAGCTCCGTGCGCGCTTCCGCCGTCAGAAGCTTGCTGTCCAGCAGGCTTCCGACTGCCCTGGCAAAGCTCTCCGATGCCGGATCGTCTGTCTGCGGGACTGTCCTCAGGACTGCTTGCCCGCGGCAGCCGAAGCCGATCCACTCCGCCAGCGCGCAGGCATCTTGGGGGATTTCATCCGGATCCTTCTGCTCCTGCTTCTCATCGAGCGCATAGGGAAGACTCTTCGCATAGCGGTTTCCGGCTTCATCCTCGAGAAAGATCGTGTTGGCATCCCCGTATACCGAGAGGAAGGATACCCCACGGCGCACCTGGAATGTCTGCTCCCCGCGGAATCGATCGTAGACCAGTATGGCGCGGACAGCCCGGGAAGCCGTTGTCCTCAGCACTGCATTTCGCCCCGCCGGAATCCGGTAGGCGGCATCCTCCACCGGCATGCTGCGATGCCAGTTCTCCTCGAGATTGGTCAGGGGAATTTCCGCCTCCACGGCGCGCGTATACCATTTGTGCGCCTGCAGGGAGAGATCCTGGCCGCGCACAAGCAGAATACAGACCGCACGCAGCATCTGTGTTTTCATAAATGCTGCCGTTCCGTCCTCATCCTCGTTCATTCTCTGTGACTCGTTCCACATCTCATATGCCGCGCCGAGGGCACTGAAGAGAAGCTTTGAAAATGTTTTCTTTTTCTCCGCGAGGGTGATCATGACCTCTGCGGCTTTGGGGGTCAGAACCCTGTTGCGGGCCGCATACCAGAGCACATGCAGGCCGAAATCGTCCCTGGCCCAACGCTCCTGTACACTGCTCCCGGGCAAAAGGATATGCGGGTCCTGGCGCACCATGTCCCAGGCCTCGATCCAGATGACCGGACTGTTGCAGCCGCTCTCAAACTGATGGCGCAGGAAATTCCATCTGGCCGCAGTTCCGGGCGCGTATTCCTCCGAAAGATCCAGAAGCATCCAGGCTGTGCGCCAGTCTCCGGTCTGGCGGTATATGCCTCTGAGGAAACGGACAACCCGGCCGCGCAGCTGAGCGTCCTCCATCCTGCAGCGGGCGTAGAGGTACTGGCGGTAGCTGTAAGCCAGTTCCTGCTCACCCGTAAAACGGGCTGTAAAGCTGCGAGCCTCATCAGACCCGGCATATCGGATCGCGATGCGTCCCAGCTCTCTCTGTGCCTCCGCATCCTGACCGCGCAGGATCAGGAGATGAACGCCGTACAGGCGCGGCACCAGATCTCGATGGCTGCGCAGGGCAATCTCATCGATCAGACGGTCAGCCTGTGAAAACCAGTTCTCCGGGTGCTCCTCCTCCAGGCGGAAATCCACATACAGGCGCATCAGCTGCAGCTGCAGAAGCTCCACCTCTTTTCCCTGCCTGCGGCGCATCTGCACTGTGGAACCCGGACAGTGCACCTCCACCGGGATCGCCGCCTCGTTAAAGGGTCCCTGCACAATGACACGGCCGAAATTCCGCCCGGTATGCAGGGCCGCGCGGTTTACAGGAATCCGGACAATGAGGATCTTTTCTTTTTCTGAACTCAAATTGGCGGTTTCCTGTGTATTACCGCTGCCTTCAAGGGGATCTGAAGCAGAGGCATTTTCTTCCCTGCCGTCCTCCTGCAGCATGAAGCGGGACTTGTCTGTGCCCTGTCCTTCCCTGCCGGATCTGTCGGACTCCGTGTCCCCCGCCGGAGAACCTGCTCCGGATGCCGCATTCATCGGTACGGCAAAGGGTGCTGTCGGCAGAAATCTCCCCTCCGTCCGGATCACAGGACCGATAAAGCCCGTTCCGGTCTGACGGATCTGCAGCGGGATATAGACCAGATCCTCTTCCCTTGCGGTATCCTGCCGGACGGTGCCGCCTCCTATTCCGCTCCTGCGGACACGCTGTCTGTGTGCCTCAAGCGCCCGCTCGGCCCTGCTGCCGGCAAGCCTTCTTTCTGTCCGGCCTGCCTTGATCCGCGTCTGCAGGAAGAGACTCTTTTCAACCGGTTCAAATACAGTTTTTTCTTTTCCGCAGGCGGCGATCAGAAACTCTTCTACATTCTGCAGATTCCCCTCCTGCATGGAAAGACCGCGGTAAAGTGTCCTGTCCTCTTCCTCCGTCAGAATCTCCGGAAACCTGCTGCTGTAAAAAAAGGCTGCCGCCTGATCGAAATGCTCCTCCGCCAGAGAGAGAAAGTCCTCCTTGGTGCGGATCCTGTAAGCGGTCTCATCGACACCGGAAGGACCGCTGCTGTTCCCCTCGTCTGTCTGCGCAGACTTTCCCTGCATTCCGCTGCCCGGCTGCAGGCGGGAAGCATTTTTCCTGCGCAGGAGTTCTCCCTTTGCGGAAATCTCCACCGTGTAGGGAATACTGTATTCGCCATAAGGAGAGATCACACGAAAAGCGCCCTGGACAATCCTGCCCGGGGCAATTCCGCGGGCATCGAACTGCCAGCGAATATAGCCGGTTCCGTCCGCCGCGGGAGCAAACTGCTCGCGCACACCGCGCATGCAGTACTCCGTGGGATAGACATATCCCCGTGCAGGTTTTCCGGCCTTATGGCGAACGCGGATCACTCCCTCCCGCCCCGTGTCAGTCTCCGTCTCAAAGACCAGCTCCGCCGGTTCAAAAGACAGCCCTGCATCCGGTACATGGAAGGCTGCGCCCTGCATATTTTCTTTCGTGTAAAAATCTCTCATAGCAAAAAGAACTCCCCTTTCCGGGACTTCACACCGGCAGACACAGAAAAAAGACGCCGTGCTCCGCAATCCTGCGCAGCACCGTATCTATCCATCCGTTCTGCAGTCAACAGACCCGTCAAAGGGGATTATAACATACTTAATGACATTCGTCAGTGCTCATCAGAAAGAGAATCCCCGGCAGGCATTGACCGCCGTTTATTTCCGGTCTGCCTGCGGGGGATTCTCTATCTCTTCATTATTTTTTCAATACTTTATCAATCTATCACTTTTCTCCGGTCAGGAACATCATGATCTGATTGGTGCGTGTGACGAATTTCGCCATTGCGTCGCCGGTCAGGGGCTCGTTCTGCAGCAGAGCCAGGTCATAGAGCTGCTCGCAGATGAGCTTTGTGTTCTCTCCTTCTTCGTGCTCCAGGACATATTTGACCAGAGGGTGCGCCGCATTGAGGATCAGGGTCTGGCCCTCTTTGGTCATCTTATCCATTCCGAAATCCATTCCGTTCATGGAATACATCTTCATCATGTCGTTCATGCGGCGGGTCTGCTCGTTCACGGTCAGCATGGAGGAGACATTTGCGTCCTTGAGAGTCTCAAGCTGGACTTTGAGTTTCTCATCGTCCAGGGCCTTGCGGACGATCTTCTCGATCTTCTCGCCGTCTTCCTTTGTCTGCTCTTCGTTTCCGGCGGTCTCACCGTCCGCGCGGAGGGCATCCTGGACATCCGCGTCGATCCTGGCAAAATGGATTCCCTCGTTCTTTGCCTCCAGCTGGGAGATAAAGGGCTGGTCGATGTTGTGGCTCAGGACAAATGCCTGCATGTCGTTTTCACGGAACATACGGACATACTGGCTCTGCTGCTCGGGATCGGTCACGTAGTAGATGGTGCGTTCCTTTTTCTCTTCCTCTTTGTCCTCCGCGCCTTCCTTTGCGGCATCTGCTTCGGCCTTGTCGCCGTCGGAAACCACCTCGGCCTCGACCTTCTCGCCGTTCTCGTCCTGGGCGGATTCCGTCTCGGCATCTTTGGCGTTGATCTCAAGAGCCTCGGGAAGCGTGTGATACTTTCCGTCCAGATCCTTGAAGAGGATGTAATCTGTCATCTTCTCACAGAACTTGTCGTCGCGCAGGCATCCGTACTTGATGAAGGGGCTGATGTCATCCCAGTACTTGTCGTAGTTCTCCTTGTCCGTCTTGCACATGCCGGCCAGCTTCTCCGCGACCTTCTTTGAGATATAATCCGAGATCTTCTGTGCGAAACCGTCGTTCTGAAGAGCACTTCTGGAGACGTTCAGAGGCAGGTCGGGGCAGTCGATGACGCCCTTGAGCAGCATCAGGAACTCGGGAATGACCTCCTTGATGTTGTCGGCGATGAAAACCTGACTGTTGTAAAGCTTGATCACGCCCTCTGCAGACTCATACTCCAGGTTGATCCTGGGGAAGTAGAGGATACCTTTGAGATTGAAAGGATAATCCATGTTCAGGTGGATCCAGAACAGAGGCTCCTTGTAATCGTGGAAAACCTTGCGGTAAAACTCCTTATATTCATCATCTGTGCAGTCCTTGGGTGTCTTGGCCCAGAGCGGATGAGGGTCATTGCACAGGATGGGGCGGCGGCGGATCTTGAGTCGCTTTTCTTCAGCTTCCCCGTCCGCAGCGTCTTCGCCCTCTTTCTTTTCGGTTTCGGGCTTCTTGGCGGGCTCGATGACTTCGATGACCACGTCATCAGGTCTGCGCTCGGACTCATTGATGGTCTCTGTCATCTTGGTGTCATGCTCGGAAAGATAAATCTCGATGGGCATGAAGGAGCAGTACTTTTCGATGACTTCCTGCGCGCGGTAGTAGTTGGAGAACTCCACACAGTCCTCGGACAGATGCAGGGTAACGGTCGTTCCGATGGCTTTCCTGTCACCGTCATCCATGGCAAAGGTACTGCCGCCGTCGCACTCCCAGTGCACGGCCTTGGCACCGTCCTGGTAGGACAGAGTGTCGATCTCCACCAGCTCCGCCACCATGAAAGCACTGTAGAAGCCCAGTCCGAAATGACCGATGATCTGGTCATCGCTGGCCTTGTCCTTATACTTCTCCATAAAAGCTTCCGCACCGGAGAAAGCGATGTTGTTGATATACTCCTTGACCTCATCGGCCGTCATGCCGAGGCCGTTGTCAGTGACCTTGATGGTCTTCTCCTGAGGATCGACCTCGATATCGATCCTTGCCTTGTAGCCTTCCGGCAGCTCGTAATCCCCCATCATATCCAGCTTTTTCAGCTTTGTGATGGCATCACAGCCGTTGGAAATCAGTTCCCTGTAAAAAATATCATGGTCCGAATACAGCCACTTCTTAATGATCGGGAACATATTTTCACTGTTGATTGATAAGGGTCCTCTTTCCATTGCCATAATAAAACCTCCATCTAATATCACTTCCGGTGAGAGGAAGACGGCAAGGAGACAAGGGACGGTTCTCTGTCTCCGAACCTGCAAGTCTCCGGGTCCCCTCGCGCCTTCTCTTCACCGAAAAAACCGTACCATTAAACAAAGAAGATTTTAGTCTTATCGGAGACAATTGTCAATAAAAAATTAGCACTCAATGATATTGAGTGCTAACAACACTGCCGGGTCAGCATCGGTGTGTACCCTCTGCAGATGACATACAAGTATTTCTATCCTTTGGAGCGTAACCATTATCCGTTAAAAACGGTAAGGCATCTGCAGAGGCAGGGACACATCTTCAGGAAACAGAGCAGTTCTCTATCTCCGCTCCCTTGTTAAACTCACAGGAAAATCTGATACAGCAATCCGTAAAGCTCACGGACATAGAAGGTCGGCAGAAGCCACCAGGGCGAGGGCGCCGAAACAGTGCCTGCACGAAAGCCGAGTTTTTTCGCGATGAGGTGGGCGCGGCAGGCATGGAATTCATTGGTGACGACGGCAATCTGCGTCCCGCCGCCGTCTCCGGAAGTACTCAAAAGCCCCGCCTCCTCCAGCCTGCCTACGGAGAACAAAAGGTTCTCCCGGGTGGAGGTGGACCGGTCCTCTTTGATCAGACGCTCCGGAGAAATGCCCCGGGCACTCATGTAACGAAACATGCATTCCGCCTCGGAGATCGTCTCATTCTCCCCTTTTCCGCCCGAGCACACACAATATACATCGGGATGTTCCAGCAGATAGTCGACCGCGGCGTCCATACGGCCGGTCAGCATTCTGGAGGGCCTTTCCCCCCTCACTTCGCAGCCGAGGACAATGACATTGGCATGGGGGGCCGGCCGGGTCAGGGCAGCGCGCACGATCATAAAGGTGAGGACAAGGGCTGTCAGAACGATCGCTGCCAGAGCGGTGCCCGTCAGGATAAGAAGGCCGCACCTCAGCCCTCCCGCTTTCCAGTTCCTCACGGCCAGGGCATGAATCTGACTCTGCCTGGCCTGATAAAGCAAAAGACACAGGCTCACCAGGATCCCTGTCATGTTCCCTATATTAAGTATCCTCCCGGTAAAGACCGGGAGGATGAATACAAAAAGTCCTGCTGCGCCTGCGAGCGCAGTAATCATTTTAATCACGTCAGTACCAGCGTATCCTTTCTTTGCATCAGTTCAGACAATCCCGAATGCAGTCACAGGAAGCTTCGGACGTCTCACAGCACAAAGCCCGCAGCAATAAATGATGCATCGGCATTCTCTTACTCCTGTTCTGCCGGCTCTTCTTCCTCTTCTTCGGCTGCTTCCTCAGATGTACTGCCCGAGGCGCTGTCCTCTCCTTCACTGCCGAAGATCGCCTCATAACACTCGGCAAACCCCGGGGCTTGCGGATCGCCTTCAATCTTTTTCAGGCCGACCGTCTGCCAGTATTTTGTGTTGAGGTCGCACTGCGTCTTCTCGCAGAATTCACTGTAGATCTGCTCAGCATTATCTCCCAGGCTTACCCAGGTCTTATAGGCCAGAGCATATTCCTGAAACATCCTCTGAAGATTTTTTTCATCGAGATTGATGTACTTGATCTCCTCGGGGGACAGGGCGGCATAATAGTTGTGCTCGGCCTCCTCTGCCTGCCTCTTCTCAAAATCCGTCAGCATGACATTTCTTTTGACTGCGATCTGATTGAGGGACTTGACCCGGGTGATCTGTGACAGGGCCTGCTCTTTGACGGCTTCCTTCAGCTCCGCACTGCTCTCACTCTCCCAGATGGCATCCTGAAACAGTCTCTCGTTTTTCTTCTGCAGATCCAGCAGATAAACCCGGACCTCGGAAATCCTGCATCTTTCCGAGCCGATCCGGAAAACCTCTCCCCTGCCGAAGCCGGTCGTTATGATCAGAGAGCGTCCGCAGCCTGCCAGAAAAGCCGCACACAGCAGCGCGCACAGTGCTGCCATGATAATTCTTCTGTTCTTCAAATTCAATCCTTCCTTCGCTCGTACTTCACAAACTGATAGGCAATGTCAAAATAGGTCATCTCGTCGCTGTCCGCAGTGATCTCCCATTCCGGGTCTTCATCCAGATTGGGAAAAAAGGCGTCCGCCTCATAGGCATAATCGATCTTAGTGATGTGTGCAGTATCACAGTAAGGCAGAAGCTGGCTGTAAACGCTGGCGCCTCCGATGATGTAAATGTCATTGCTGTCATAAGCCCTGCAGACTTCCAGAAGTTCCTCCACACTGTGGACGACCTGCGCATGACGCACCCGGAGATCGGGATTTTTCGACAAAATAATGTTCACACGTCTGTCCAGGGGCTGGGAGAGCGGAAATGTCTCCAGAGTCTTTCGTCCGTAGACAATTACCTTGTCCATTGTCTCCTGACGGAACATCTTGTGGTCATTCGGGATGCGGACAAGAAGCTGCCCCTTGTTTCCAATGGCCCAGTTACGGTCCACTGCTGCGATCAGATTCATAAAAATCAGTTCTCCTCATTATTTTATAAAGGATATTTAAAAAATATAATCCTGCACCTGATCCACGCCCGGTGACAGGCTGCGTTTTCTGGCAGATTCAAGTGCGGTATTTTTCTATAAGTTTCTCTATATCTTTCGCAAATTTCTCCAGGTCCTTGTTGGGAAGCCCTGTGCTCTCCTCGATCATCTCCTGAAGCTTTTTGGATGTCAGTTTCAGCTTTGTATAGGAATCGGAAACCATGCGGGCTTTGGCTGCCTTCGAGAGCAGGACACCCTTGGTGATCTCGATGAATTTGCCTGTCGCCAGGTCAAAGCGGGTGCCGCTGAAGGGCGCCATGGCGGAATAGCCCTTGTCACTGAGTGTCATGGCAAATTCCGACGCCACCTCGTCATCTCCGTGGACGACAAAGACCTGACGGGGTTTCTCCTTGAAAGCGCCGATCCACTCAAGCAGCCCGTTTTTATCCGCATGTCCGGAGAGGCTCTTCAGGCTCTCAATCTTTGCTTTCACTGCCACCGGCTCACCGAAAAGCTTGATCTCCTCCGCGCCTTCCAGGATCCTTTTTCCCGGAGACCCTGCGGCCTGATAGCCGACGAAAAGAATGGTGCTGTCCTGTCTCCAGAGATTATGCTTCAGATGGTGCTTGATACGGCCCGCATCACACATGCCGGACGCACTGATAATGACCTTGGGCTCGTAGTCCTCGAGAATGGCCTTGGACTCCTCTGTGGAGATCGTCAGCCTGAGGCCCGGGAAGGTGATGGGGTTGACTCCCTGATGAATCAGAGCCATTGCCTCCTCGTCGAAGCACTTGTCTTCATTCTCCAGGAAAATCTCTGTCGCCTCTACCGCCAGCGGGCTGTCGACATAGACAGGAAAGTTTTTAAAGCCGGGTACCATATCATTCTGCTTGATCTGGCGCAGATAGTAGAGCATGACCTGGGTCCTGCCCACCGCAAAGGAAGGAATGACCACATTTCCGCCTCTGGCAAAAGTATTTTTGAGAATCTCGGCAAGTTCGCTGACGGGCGGTGCCCAGTCTCCCTCGTGCAGGCGGTCTCCGTAGGTGGACTCCATCACCACATAATCCGCAGAATCCGTGGGCGCGGGATCCTTGAGAAGAGGCTGATCCTTGTTGCCGATATCTCCGGAAAAAACAATCTTTTTCTCCGTGCGTCCCTCGGTGAGCCACAGCTCCACACTGGCGGATCCCAGAAGGTGTCCGATATCGGTAAAACGGAAGCGCACACCGTCGCAGAGTGTATAGACCTTCCCGTAGGAATAAGGCGAGAGCAGACGGATCAGATTGAGGGCGTCCTCCATGGTATAGATTGCCTCAAAGGGCTCCTCATTGCCGCTGCGCTTCTCTTTTTTATTTCTCCACTCCGCCTCCATCGTCTGGATATGCGCGGAGTCGCGGAGCATGATATCACACAGACTTGCGGTCGCTTCCGTCGCGACAACCTGCCCCCGGAATCCATCCTTGTAGAGTTTGGGCAGCATGCCGGTATGATCGATATGGGCATGAGTCACGATCACAAAGTCGATTTTGGACGCAACGACCGGAAGAGGCACGTTCTCATACTTCATACCCCCCTGCCGCATTCCGCAGTCAATCAGAATGTTTTTGTTTCCCACCTGTAAAAAATGACAGCTTCCCGTCACTTCATGAGCCGCTCCAATAAACTGCAGTTCCATACTTTCTCCTTTCGCGCAATATACTCATGTCATGTGTGGGCACTCGGCAAATGCAGGCAAATGCCCGAGACAGCCCGGCATTTGCGTCCGCCTGACTCGCTGTTTATTCACATCTTGAAGAAATACAGGCGCACCAGCCACAGGATCAGGAGGTGCAGCGGATAGAAAACATAAAAGAAATACTTTTGCTGCCTGCCTCTTTTTCCGTTATAAGCCGCAAGCAAAATAAATGCCGGGGCGGAAAACAGTTCATTATTATTATACCACGACAGCCATGCCCACGAAATGAACAAGGATGGAATTCTGTAGTTTTGAAGGAGGTACATGATGACGATCGTCAGGACGCCTCCATACGAATAATCGGTGGAGAGTTTGTCGGCCAGCATGGAGAAGCCGTACACAGTACTGGCGGAAACAAAGAGGAAGATACCCGTATTGAAGATGCGTTTCCCGTACAGGGACATAAACCTGCCCGGTGAAGCATCCTCCCGGGAATCGAACAGGCCGGCGGGCTGCGTGCCGCCCGGACTGCTCTCCGGCCCCCGGTCCAGGAAGACCTGTTTCATCGAGTCGATCACCCAGATCGTCAAAAAGCCGATTGCAAGCGTACAGATCACATTGCCGTGAATGTGCGGAGACTGCGGAAAGAAGCATTTCTGGAAAGGAAACTGCGAGAGCACGGCAAAGATCAGCAGCCTGACGAAATACTTGAGCCTGCTGCTCGTTTTCTTCAATCCCTCCACCAGGAAAAAACAGAAAATCGGAAAGGCCTGTCTGCCGATTCCCCGCAGAATGGTGTCCAGAAGTTTCCCATGCGGGACCACACTCATCAAAAGCCAGTGGTTTTCCGTACGCGCAACTTCCAGAAAAGCGTATGCCGCATGATCGATCAGCATTATAAAGGCGGCAAAATATTTCAGTTTTCCTTCATCCACAGGAGGCAGGTACACCCGCATCCGGTCAATCTCGTCCAGAATGGTATTCATAAGTTTTTTCTCCGAATAAGCCGGCAGTCCCGGGGCAGCGCGAATCCTGTTTTTTTGGGGAATTCCTTACATTGCGCCCGCCCGAAAGGCTTATATATACATCGTCACGCGCGGAGATTCCAATGAGAATCCCCCCCGGAAAAAGAAAACCCGGAAATCTTCTCTGGATTTCCGGGTTTGAAAGAGCGATAGACGAGGCTCGAACTCGCGACCTCCACCTTGGCAAGGTGGCGTACTACCAACTGTACTACTATCGCATATAAAATTGCCGGGGAACAAGAAGTTCCTCCTGTGATGGGAATCCCTGAATGATCTCATCAGAGCGATAGACGAGGCTCGAACTCGCGACCTCCACCTTGGCAAGGTGGCGTACTACCAACTGTACTACTATCGCATTTTCCGACCGTCGCTGCCGCAACGGACAATAGTTAATATACCGCAACAGCAGGCGGATGTCAACAAATTTTTTCAGCAAAATATATTCGGAAATTTCAGAAATTTCTCAGGGTTTTCAGAAAACGAAGGAGGCAGGGGAAAGCTCCTTGTCTCCTGTATCTCCTTCGTGATCAGCTGCTTCCTCGGCCCGGTCTCCGGATCATTGCAGACTTGTATCATATTTCGCGTATTTTTTAAGTGACCGGAAAGCAAAGATATCCAGAACAATGATATAAACAAAAAACAGCAGTAATGCTATCGTACTACCGTCCGTCACGATGAAATCGTAAATGCCATGGAGCACCATGGGGATCAGGATACAGCTGCAGAGCATTCTGTTCCTGATCTTATAGCGAAGGGAGGGAACCCGGATCCGGCTGTCACTCCAACGTTCCGCTGCTTTGGCGATTCCGTAATAATGTCCCATAAAAACACCTGCGATGCAGTGCATGGGGATGGATGTCCAGGAACGCATTCCGGCTGTTGACAGGCTGGGACCGTTTTCTCCGATGAATACGTATAAGACATTCTCCAGCGCCGCAAAGCCCATGGCAGCTGTGACACCATAGACTACACCGTCGAATACATAATTAAAGTCCTTGTTCCGCCAGGTGGGAATCCTCATGGCAAGGAACTTGACCAGTTCTTCCGCACCTCCCACAACAATCACATAGAAGAGAAAGTTGTAAATCCTGGAACCTGCCGCGGAATTAATAAACTCTTGCGGTAAAATCAACTCGAGCACAATCGCGCCCGCCATCTCAAGTATGCCGGCGGGGATTGTCGAGAGCATGCCTAATACAAAAATGATCAACAGGAGCTTGGGGGGCTCCTTTTCGATCTTATCGTTCTGATACACTCTCCACAAGAGAAAGAAGGGAGGAATAAGCGTTAACGCAAGCAATACCGTCATAGTATGATCCTTTCTACCGGCATACTTTTTTCCGGGATTAAGTTCAAAATTGTGAGATTCGAAGATGGGGCGCAAATGTGCAGGGGCTTTGCTCTGCAAAGCCCCTGCAGGAGATAGACTGCCGCATCCCGCACGCAGGCATGTCCGCCGCGCCTCCGCTTAAATCTCTGCTTTTTCTGTTTTCTTTATCGCAGCTGCCTGAACAGCAGTTTTCTATCGCAGTTTTTATTCTTCGTAAGCGATCACGGCGCCGTCCAGGTTCTCTTTGATGTAGTTCTTGACGACATCGGACTTGAGCGCGTCTACAAGGGCCTTGATCTTGGGAAGCTCCTCATTGCCCGCCTTGACAGCGATGACGTTGACATACTGCTGAATAGCTTCGGAATCACCCTTTTCCAGGGCAAGAGCATCGGTGTCGGCCTTGAAGCCTGCCGCAAGGGCATAGTTGCCGTTGAGGACGACAAAGGACATCTCATCTTTATAACGGGAAACCTGTGCGGCCTCTACCTCGTTGAGCTGAACGTCCACAGTCTTGGACTCGATATCATTGACAGTCGCAGTGATTCCTGCGCCTTCCTTCAGCTTGATGATACCGCTGGCCTCGAGCAGGAGAAGGGCACGGGCCTCATTGGTGGGATCGTTGGGGATTGCGATGGTGTCGCCGTCCGCGATCTCGTCCAGGGAAGCCTTTGTGCCGGGATAAATGCCGAAAGGCTCATAGTGGATCCTGCCTGCGACTACAAGGTCGGTCCCATGGTTGGCGTTGAAGTCTTCAAGATAGTTGATATGCTGGAAATAGTTGGCATCGATCTCGCCGCTGTCAACGACATTGTTAGGCTGTACATAATCCTCAAATTCGATGACTTCAAGCTCGTAGCCCTGCTCCTCCAGGATGGGCTTGACCTGCGCGAGGATTTCCGCATGAGGAGTGGGACTGGCGGCCACTGTGATATGCTTGTCCTCTTCGCCTGCATCCGCTGTACCGGCAGCTGCATCAGATGCACCCGCACCCGCTGCGCCTTCTGTCTCAGCCGGTGCAGAAGAGGATGCGGAGGATGAACCGCCGCATGCCGTCATCAAACCCGCTGCCAGAACACCTGCCAGTAACGCTGCCATTACTTTTCTTTTCATAACTTTTACCTCCGTGAATAACTGCAATTCACGCTCTGCTGCCCGGTCTCTGTGTACAACCTGTAAGGCCTCCATCAGATGCCGCAATCCCGGCGTCTTATTGCCGGGCTCTGCATACATGCTGCAATGCCCTGTGACACAGTTACAGGCTCAGAGCGATGATCTATATGATCAACGGCGCTTTATACTCTGCGCCGGTCGATCCGGTTGGATAAAAACATACCCGCATACTGGAAAATCTGCTGCAGGATCACGAGCAGAATGACGGTCACGATCATGATATCGGCCTGATAACGGTGATAGCCGTAGCGGATCGCGATGTCACCCAGTCCTCCGCCGCCGACGGCGCCCGCCATTGCGGAGTAGCCCAGGATCGTGCCGAAACAGATCGTCACACCTACGAGCAGGGAGACTCTGGCCTCTACAAGGAGCACCTTGGTAATGATCGTAAAGGCATCCGCACCCATGGATTCCGCCGCCTCGATCACGCCGGGATCCACTTCCATGAGCGAGGACTCCACCATACGCGCGATAAAGGGCGCGGCGGAGATGACCAGGGGAACGATCGTCGCGGTCGATCCGTAACTCTTGCCCACGATCAGCTTTGTCAGCGGGATGATCAGAATGAGCAGGATCAGGAAGGGGATGCTTCGCATGATATTGGTGATGAAATCCATCACCCGGTAAAACGGCGCGTTGGGCCGGATTCCTTCCTTATTGGTGACTGCCAGAGCGATCCCCCAGGGCAGTCCGAGCACATATCCGAACAGGGTGGACAGGACCACCATATACAGAGTCTGTCCGATTCCCAGAATAATCATATCAATAACTTCTTTTGTAAACATCGTCATACCTCCTGCCGCATGCAGCTCTCTCTCAACCGCTGCCGCAGCTTACACATCTTCCACCGCAAGGCCTCTGTCGAGCAGATACTGGATCATATTCTCCTGTACCTGCACATCATCCGGGAGCCCCAGGATCATATCGCCGCGGGCTACGCCCGCCACATCCTTGGTGTCGGCGCGCAGTATATTGACCGGAATTCCGAACCGCAGGACCATGTTTCCGATGACGGGCTCAAAAGAAGAATTTTTCGTATAGACAATACGGATGCGGCGTTTCTCGTGCAGAAGATCCATCTCTTTTCCGAAGACAGAATCCTGTCCCTGCTGCGCCGCAGGGGAGTTCTTTCCGAAGTCCGTCTCCTCATCCGCCAGTTCGTCAGGGTCTCTGCCCTCGATGACCATACGGCGGGCCGCTTTGGACTTGGGATGCGTGAAGACTTCCTCGACTGTCCCGTTTTCGACAAGGTGACCCTTTTCTATGATCGCCACACGATTGCAGATCTCCCGTACAACAGACATCTGGTGTGTGATTATGATGATCGTAATACCGGTCTCCTCATTGATCTTTTTGAGAAGAGCCAGGATCGATGCTGTTGTCTGGGGGTCCAGGGCACTGGTCGCCTCGTCGCACAAAAGGATCCCCGGCTTGCTGGCAAGGGCGCGCGCAATGGCGACACGCTGTTTCTGACCGCCGGAAAGCTGGGCGGGGAAAGCTCTTTCCTTCTCCGACAGATCTACGGTTTTCAGGAGCTCTCTGGCTCTCTGCACAGCCTGGTCTTTTTTCATCCCCTGGATCAGCAGCGGAAAACAGATATTGTCGATGACCGACTTCTGCATCAGAAGGTTGAACCCCTGAAAGATCATTCCGATATTGCTGCGGAGTCTGCGAAGATCCCTGGGCGAAAGATCACGCAGATCCTGTCCCTCGATCAGGACGCGCCCCTCTGTCGGCACCTCCAGATAATTGAGACAGCGCACCAGCGTACTCTTGCCGGCGCCCGACATACCGATGATCCCGTAAATATCACCTCTCTCCACCTGCAGATTTATGTCCGAGAGCGCTTCCACTTCACTGTCGCGGGTCCGGAAAACCTTCCGCAGGCCCTGTACTTCTACCATATAGTTCATTTTTGCCACCTCTATAAAACCGGCTGACTCATGACTGAAGTCACAAGGATGCGCCGGCTGTTTCTTCAAAATCAGAAGCCAGAATCAGGAATCAGAAAAAAGGACGTTTGGGCAGATATTTCAGCTTTACATCGACAGCGCCGTCCTCTCCGATCGTCATGACCACATAGCTCTTGCGCCACCCCTCCTGGCGGGGTTTTGCAATACTGCCGGGATTGATCACCATAACACCGTCTTCTTTGCCGTAATCCGGCATATGGATATGTCCGTAAACAGCGATATCTGCCCCCACGGCCTTTGCCCGTTCCACAAGACGTTTTGTTCCGCTGTACACACCCAGCCGGTGCCCGTGCGTCACATAGATGGTATGTCCCGGGACCTCAATGCAGAGCTCGTCCTCCAGCGAATCGGACCAGTCCATATTGCCGGCGACTGCGCGGATCTCATATTCCCGCCTGTCGCCCAGAATCCGCTCCAGATCACCCTCCACGTCTCCTGCATGGATCAGCATGTCGATCGGAGCCTCCCGCCCGATCGCCCTGCGCACAAGATCGTGATTGCCGTGCGAATCGCTTATAATAAGTATTTTCATAGATCACTATATATCCTTTCGGAGTTGTCCAGAACAATCCTATCATTTGAATCGTCAACTTACAAGCTACGCAGACGGTGTTTTTGATTTTTGATTTTCGTTTTTTTAGCCTGAATTTGGTTTGAAAAAAATATTCTCTTTGCCCTGTAACGTGATACAATAGCAGAATGTTAAGAGCATACTCCCATTCCCGGGAGAATCCTTGTCCCCGGGAAAGACCTTATATAATGAAAGGGAAGCAATATGAAAAGACCCAATAAGCTTCATGCAGCCGCCTCTGTCGCGGCATGCAAACTGACACGTCTGATTCTGCGGAAGACCGGCCGGGGAGGAACCGCCATTCCCGGGATCGTGGGACTGAAGGTTTCTAAAAATATACTGGCTGCCGTCTCGCAGGGGATGAAGATCGTCGTCGTCACCGGGACCAACGGCAAGACCACGACCTGCAACATGATCGAGCACGCGCTCACTTCCGCGGGACACGACTGCCTGCTGAACAAATCCGGCGCCAATCTCATGCACGGAATCGCCTCCGATCTCATCTGCAGCGCCGACTGGAAGGGCAAAGCCCGTCACGAATACGCTGTTCTCGAATGCGACGAGGCGGCGCTCAAACAGATCGTACCCTATATCCGGCCCAGGGCGATCGTCGTGACCAATCTGTTCAGCGACCAGGTCGACCGCTACGGAGGTGTGCAGAACACTCTCAGGGAAATCCGCACAGGTGTCGAACGCAGCCCCAAATCCGTCCTGGTGCTCAATGCGGAAGATCCTCTCTCCGCCTCCCTCGCCATCGATGTCCCCAATAAAATTGTCTGGTACGGCCTCGACAAGACAGTCGGCACCCAGGGCAATGTCGATCTTTCCGATGCCGGAAAATGTCCCAAATGCGGAGGCGAATACACTTACGATTACCATATTTATGCAGATCTGGGCGGTTTCCGCTGCCCCGAATGCGGCCATAAGCGCCAGGATCCCGACGTTGCTGTCACTTCCATCACACAGAAGACCTCCGATGGTTCCGTCGTGCGCATGCGCTCCGGAAAAAAGGCAGCTGAACAGGATGTCCGTATCGCCCTTCCGGCTGTCTATAACATCTACAACGCCGCCGCTTCCGTGGCAGCGATCCTTGCCCTGAAGCTTCCCGCCCGGGAGGCGGTCGACGCCCTGTCCTCCGCCCGCGCTTCTTTCGGGCGCCTTGAAACTTTCGAGCTCAACGGCAACCGCCTGCAGATGATCCTGGTCAAAAACCCCGCGGGCTGCAACCAGGCCTTCTCCTACATCACAGGGCTCGGCGAGGATTTCAGCGCTGTCCTGTGCCTCAACAACCGCACCGGCGACGGTCATGATATCTCCTGGATCGAGACCACAGATTATGAGAAACTCGTCTCCGATCCCCACCTGAAGAAAATCTATGCCGGCGGAGACTGTGCGGAAGAACTCTGCAGCCGCCTGAAAAAAGCCGGTGCCGACGACCGGATCCTCGAGTCCTTCACCGACTACAGCACCCTTGTCGAGAAGCTGAAGACGGAGCCCAATCCGGTCTTCCTCCTCCCCAACTACACCTCCATGATGGAACTTCGGGACGCTCTGAGCCCCGAGACCGGCGCAAAGGATTTCTGGGAGTAATCGATTGCAAAAACAGGGAAGAGGCGGCAATATGAACTGCTGTGCAGTTCATATGCGTCCTCTGCCATCCCGCGGGCTGCCGTTCGCTGTCAGGCGGAAGATCCTTTTACGGCTGCCTTCGATAAAACCCAAAACCGGGCAGGAAATCATCCCTGCCCGGTCTTTTTATTCTCAAATCATCAAATTCTTTATGTCCTTTATGATCAGATTCCCTTTATCAGGTCCTTTTTTCAAAGTCTTCTTTTTTCACAGCGTTTTTCCGTCGGATTCTCCTGTCAAAAGAATCTGTCCTGTATCCTCCGGAATATGAGATCAGAAAGGTCTGGTTCGTGCGCCCTTTTCCGCACGCATCATTGGAAGGGTATGAGATCAAGGGAACCGGAAGCATACGATGCGCGCATCTCGGAAGCATCCTCGTAGGAGATTGGCTGGTAGTCATCCGCTGCAAATACCTCTTCCCCTTCTGCGGCACCTTCCACATCAAGCACATATTCATCTGTATCATTGATCAGGAACCAGGGTTCCTCTGCGTCCATGCTCTCATCCATGATCAGAGCATCCTTTAAGACGAGCTCTCCGTCCTGCAGATCAAAATAATCGATCTCCCACTGGCCGTCCTGCGTCGATTCTCTGCGGATCGTATTATCTTCGCAGATGTAGAAGAAATTTTCCTCGTCACTCGAAGCAAGCATGGCCGGAATACCGTCTTCCATATAGTAGATTTCAAAGACAGCGCCCTCTCCGTAGTACTGGGGATCTGTAGGTCCGATCAGGAGCTCACAGACTCCGTTTTCGTCGAGGTCTCTGTATGTGTATCCGAGGTCCTCCGGACGGGGAAGGTCTGCCGCCATAACATTCATCCCGCTGTAGACGTAGTCCTCCTCTCCCCAGTCCTCAAGGGCTGCATCCCTGTACAGCTCCACGACCTCATTGTATTCCTGGGGATATTCCGCCGACCCGCCGGGAACAACGGGAACAGCTTCCGCATCGTATTCCTCCTTCTTTTTCTCGCGGATCTCCTTTCGTTTTGCCTCATAGGCGACGATAAAATCCACGTTGGCCTGCTCATAGCGGTTGAAGAGTTCGGAAGTAAAGTCATCCGGATTGATCGTGCCCACGTACCAGGCCTGCCTGTTGAAATAATCCTGGATCGACTTGGTGGCAAACTTGCGTCCCCGGCGCGCATAGAACTCGTTGCGCGCCAACATCAGCTCATTGTCGTCCATCCAGCTGATGTCCGCTTCGGAAATATAATATGTGTCACTGTCGGGAAGCAGGTATTTGCTGTTCATCGACTGTCCGTCGCGCTCCCTTGTGGACCTGGCGGACAAGACGACGTCACCGCAGGAGGCCGAAATGCCTTCTTTATCTGCTGCAAAGGCAGGGACCGCCAGAGAACCTGCCGCCACCATCACAGCTGCTGCCGCGGCTGTCAGTCTGATATTTATTTTTTTCATCACTATTTCCTCCATAAAAATTCTGATATTAAAAATTCTGATATTTTTCCGCACAGGAACCGCAGCCGGATCCTGTGCCCTCGCATTTAATATTTTTCACAGATCGGAGTCAACAATATTCAGGATCAGGTCCCTTTTTTGAACTGTTTTGATTTTGGACTTGACGTATTGCTCCTCTCTGAATAATAAGACGGAACAGCGGTCTTCAAGGTTACATTTTTTAAAAAAATTTTGACAGGGCAGGGCCGTGTTATGAAAAGAGGCAGCCCCCGGATCACAGGTCCGGCTGCTGCCATTTAACACATTTCATAACCTTACACAAGTATTATCATTAAAACATTTAGTAGCTATAAACAGTATCTTTAAACAGAATCTTTAAATAGAATAAAGAGAAATAACCGTCATTCCCGTCACGATTTTTCGAGGTCTCCCAGCAGGCTCTCCGTATATCGGATCTCCTTTACCAGAGAATCTTTCTGCCTGTTCAGTTCTTCCATGTGGGTCATCTGCGTCTCCAGCGAGGGATCATTAAGATGCAGAAAACCGCCCGAGACTACGAACGGAAGCTTCTGCTTCTTCTCTCCGCTTTCATACCGCACAGTGATCACCGCATCCTGCTGTTTTATGACAGTGCCGTGTCCATATTGTGTGTGTTCGACATCTGTGCCCTCCAGCTGCGGAATCTCAAAGCCGCTCAGCAAGGCCTCCACGGCATTCAGTCTGCTCTGAAGTGAATCCCTTTGAGCATTCAGTTTTTCGGACCGCTCCCTCTTTTCCTCTTCTTTCTGACGCTGTGTAAATGTTTTCTTCTTTCCTGTCTCTGCTCTCGCTGCCATTCTCTCACCTTCCTGCTGCCACGCTCTCTCCGCAACGTCTGAGAAGAGCATCCGTCGGCAGCTCTTAAAAAACCCTACAGTTAGGAATAATTATACCACTAATTATCTGATAATATAATTGAATATTTGATTATTTTTATTATTTGCATAATTAAAGATAATTAAGGTGCTGCGGGCATCACTGTACAGACATTGCCAAAAATCAGCACAGCAATAAAGAAGGCAGAAGAAAGGCGGGAAAATCAGTAATCCTTTTCCATGCCGCACATGCTGCAGACTTTTACACCTTTGAGACCGCCTTTGAAGAAGCCGCCGCAGTACTGGCAGCGTCCCTGTCTTCTCCAGACCGGCCTGCGGCTGCGCAGATATTCCGCATCCTTGGCTTCCGCCTCCTTGCGGCGGATAAATTCCGTGACGGCGGGCAGTTCGGGGCAGGCGGAAAATGCAGCCTTGTCAATCTCCTGGAGACTTGCGGGCAGTGCGATATCGGAAAGGGAAATGCAGCTCTGGAAAGCATTCTTGCGGATGACCAGAAGACGGGTGGACAGACGCACCCTCTCCAGATGCTCACAGCCGCTGAAGGCACCCTCACGGATCTCCGTGACACTGTCGGGGAGCTCGACACTTACTATGCGTGCATTGTGGAAAGCCTCCGCGCCGATATTGATGACCCCGTCCGGAATGCGCACATATTCGCTCTGACCGATATAGCGGACCAGTGTGGATCCGTCCAGAAGGAAATCACCCTCCTGCCTGCCGGCCTGTCCCATCGCGGCAGCCCCTCCCGGCACCGCTCCGGGGATTATACTGCTCATAGCAGCCGCGCCGGCCTTGATCTCGGACTGCATCTGGGCGGTCTTCCGCACCGCTGTTCCATAGAGCTGTACATGGAAACGGCCTGTTCCGTCGGACATGGGGACTGCTGTCTGACGCAGTCCGATCACCGCATCCGCCTGCAGAAGAGCCGCGCTCTTGCGGATCTCCCGAAGGGCATGCAGAAATCCCTGGTCGGGATCGGATTGTTCCCGTCCGGACCCGCAGACGGGACCGATGATTTCATATCCTGAATGAAGATCAAGAGTTGTCACTGTCATATTCATCATATCTGTCATTTTTACGCTCCTTTATCTGTAAATCCTCCGGCGGCAGGGCTGCGGACAGCGCCTGATGAAGAACCATTCAATGAAGAATAAATCCCGCTGTCTGATTGACGATTTATATATCTGACGTGTAAGATAAGCATAATCCGGAGTCCGGGGGCACGGCATAGGGGCTTATGGATCATAAGCAGGATTTCGCTGCAGAAGATGTCTTTCCCCGCAGGAGATGCCTTTCACTGCCTTCGGCCGCTTACGCACAACTATCAGTTTACCACATGGAGGGTCTTTTTGAAAAAGCTAATCCGCGTGTTTATCGCCGTATTCTGTCTTTTTTTTGCTTTACTGTCAGCTCCGGACAGTTTTCTGCGGCAGATGCACGATTATATAAGTACGATTCCCCGAATCGTGAGCGAGGCAACACTCCGGCTCGCGGAGTCGATCGACGATCTTACGGGAAATAACGACAGCGATTCCGGAAAGGACAAAAACGACGGACAGACACAGAACAGCGATCCGTCTGCAGATGCGGGGACACCCGGCTCCTCCGGTAACGCCGCAAGCCCGCCGGACGGCGGTGCAGGTACCGGCTCCGGCGAAGGCAATGAATCCGGAGAGGAAAGAAAAGATATCGCAGAGCAGATCCAGGCCGGTGAAGAGGCTTCGCAGCCGGAAATCTATTATTATTACACACAGCTCTCCAGGGAGGAGCGGCTCCTGTACGACGCCATGTATATTCTGGCCAACAGTTTTGCCATAGATGAATCCGTCTCCGAATCCCGTCTTCTGGACACGGATCCCGCCTCTGATGCATTTGCAGAAAGCTATACGCGGGCGTATAATGCACTGATAAGAGATCATCCGGAGTTTTTCTGGATAGCTCAGGAAAAGGCAAAGTACGAGTGTAAATATTACCTTCTTCCTTCCTTTGGGGGAAAATATAAGATCGTGCTCTCCCTGCTTGATACGACCGGCCAGCCGATCACCAATGAGGATGGAACGTGTATTTATATGGAGCAGCAGGCAAGGATGGAGCAGAAAGCCAGCGCCCTGCTCGATCAGGTCGATTACCAGCAGTCTGACGCCGGCATTGCCCTGCAGCTGCATGACCTGCTGATCGACAACGCCTGGTACAATACGGGCGCCGGGACATACGACTACGCGCACACTGCCTACGGCGCACTGGTGGAAGACAGCCAGGGCAATGCCGGCGGGGCACTCTGCGACGGCTATGCACTGGCCTACGAATATCTGCTGCAGCGCGCAGGGATCACCTGCATCGTGGTCTCCGGATACGCGGGGCCTTCGGAAGGGGACACCGAAAAACACGCCTGGAATCTGGTGGAACTGGATGACGAATGGTATGAGGTCGATCCCACCTGGGATGACCTGGACTTTACGCTCTCCCCTTCGGAAGACGGCTATGACCTTTTCCTTGAGGCCACAACCAATGAAGAGTACATGAGCCGCATCCGGCACTACATGTTCAATCTCACAACAGAGCAGATGCGGTCATTTACCCCCGGAGATGAATTTACCTATACCAGCAATAACGGCTGGGTCACCCTGCTGCAGTCTTCGGTACATATCCGCTCCACCGCGGAAGAAAGTGAAGTGACCCGCGATTATGTGACGCCCCTTGCGCCCGTCGCGGAGGGCACCTGGTACACCTGGGACATGCTGACAGGTCAGGAATGACGTTCTGACGCCGCTTTTTGCCGCAGCAGCCCCCGACGATCACCACCCGAAAGAAATAAATGAGGGATAAAAATGACGGATAAAAACAATTTGAGAAAAAGAGCCCGCACACTCTTCAGTTCATTTCTGACCGCTTCTCTGTGCGCCGGACTGATTCTGACAGGCTGCAGCTCAAATACTTCAAATACTTCAAACACCGCGGATGTCTCAGAGCAGACAGAGACTGCTTCAGGCAGTTCCTCCTCTGACGCCGCAGGAGCTTCCTCCGCCGACGCGGCGGCAGTCTCCGACGCAGCGGCAGGAAAAACAGCCGCCCCGGAGAATGCAGCAGCATTGGCTGCAACCGGCGAGTCCGCTTCTGCCGCGGACACAGGCGACCAGTATGCCGATCCCGGCTGGAGCGATGAGCAGGCCGAAATCAACTTTTCCGCAGAAGGAAAGGGACTTGTCATCGTGATCGACCCGGGATGCGCTTCCCAGGTTCCCGGAACCACAGAACCAATCGGCCCCGGTTCCGCAGAGATGAAAGAAGCAGATACCGAAGGCAGCTACGGTCCCTCCAGCGGTCTGCATGAATATGACCTGACAATGAAGGTCAGCCGCAAGCTGCGCACCGAGCTCGAGGAACGAGGATATGAAGTGAAGCTCACACATTACGACACCTTCACTCCTGTCAGCTATACCGAACGGGCTGCAGTAGCTAATGAAAACAAAGCGGACGCCTTTATCCGTATTCACGCAAACGCTTCCGAAGACACCGGGGTTCACGGTGCCGGGACGGTCTGTATCACCAAAGACAACCCCTACCACCCCGAGCTCTACAGTTCCTCCCTGCGCCTGTCGGAAACCCTTCTGGAAACCTACTGCAAAGCGACCGGAGCCGAAAAAGAAAAGGTAGTGGAGACCGACGAAATGGCCGGCAATAACTGGGCGGAGGTTCCCACGACCCTGATCCGGCTCGGATACATGACAAATCCCGATGAAGATCTGGATATGAATTCGGATTCCTATCACAATAAAATGGTCAAAGGCATCGCGGACGGCCTGGACAGATGGTTTGCCGAAATGCCCGAGGAAGAGCTCTCCATGCATCCTTCCCTGACAGCAGAAAACGGGGATGCTTCCGACACCGCCTCCACAGCCGGCACATCCTCTGAAGCCACCGAAGCCGGGGACGGGGACGGTACAGGCGGTACAGGCAGCACGGAAGCCGGTCCCGACGCTGCAGACAGCAGTACCGGCGATACCGCTGCTGCCGAAAACACAGCAGGCGATACCGGCTCTGCAGCAGACAACGCCGCTGACACAGACAGCGGAACAGACACGGGAAACACACAGGACCAGTCCGGAACGCAGACCTCCCCTGAAGATACAGGCGGATCGACGGAAGGGACGCCCGCCGCACCTGCAGCAAGCACACCGGGAACCGCTGCAGGGACTTCGTCCGGGAACGGAACAGGTGTTTCCACAGACACAGGCAGCGACTCCGAATAATAATCCGGGACCTGTCCGCGAGCCCGAAAAAAACGTACTGCACAAGCATTTTTATTCCCTGCGGATCAATGTACAAAGAACACCCTCCGGAAAATGTATCATCAAAGAACATTTTCCGGAGGGTGTTTTGTTTTCCTCCATTCCCGGCAAACCGGCGCAAAAAACCGGAATCGCCGGGAATCACTGAGAATTGCTGCACTATTTATTCCGCGTGAGCCAGTGGCGGATAAAGATATACAGGCAGATAGCAAATGCCAGCATGAAGCCGAAAAAGCCCAGAGCAGGGATCCCCAGAAGCTTTGGCCGCATATCTGTCGTACAGATGATGCTGGATCCGATCAGCAGCGCCATGACCCACAGGCCCATGACAATATTGCGGATCAGCCGCCGCAGCAGGTCAGACATCTCTCTTGTGGTATCCAGCCTCATATTGACTGTGGCCTGCCCCTTCAGATACTCCTCCAGGACACTTTTGACCAGAGGAGGAATCTCCACGGTCTTGTAGGCGGCTGTATAGAGTTTTCGTCCTCCCCGTCTGACCTCCCGCTTCAAGTCAAAATCACTCAGGGCATTCTCCCGGATACGGGCCGCCGCGATCTCCACCATATTGATCTCGGGACTGATCTGTGTCAGAACACCCTGCATATGGTTGAGTCCCCTGCCGAGCATGGTCATGCCGTGCGGAAGCTTCAGTCCGTTCTCCTTCATGATCTCCAGCACCTGCATAAAAAAGTCGATAATGTCTATGCTGCCCAGAGACATCTTGCCGTAACGATCGATCAGAGTGCGCAGCTCCCGGTAGAGACGTCCTTCATCCACCTTTCCCTTCTGTTCGCAGAGTTCAAGGATCGCGCTCTCGAGGCCGGCGATATCACTGACAGCAATCGAGCGGATCGCCCTCTCCATCAGCTTCTTGTCGCGGGAGGAAAGACGCCCCATCATGCCCATGTCGATCCAGACGATCTTTCCGTCATGCACCTTGACATTGCCCGGATGCGGATCCGCGTGGAAAAAGCCGTCCTCCATTACCTGTTTGATATAGTTGTTGACAAACTTGCGCCCTACCTCATTGAGGTCATATCCCCGTTTCAGAAGGTGGTCTTTGTCATCGATCGCACAGCCGCCGACATATTCCATCACAAGCACGCGGCTCGTGGTATATTCCCTGTACAAATGCGGCACGCGCACATAGGCGATCCCGGTATTATTGCGGGTGAACTCTTCAATATTGGCCGCCTCCTTCAGAAAGTCCATCTCTTCCTGGGCGACCGCCCACATCTCATCCAGGATCATCCCCAGATCGATCACGTTTTTCAGTCCGCCGACCGAAGGCATCAGATGCACCAGTCTGTGCAGAAGACCGATATCCCGCGCCATTGTATCATAGATACCCTTTCGCTGTACCTTGATGACAACATCCTCGCCGGTGCGCAGCTTTGCCCGGTGTACCTGGGCGATCGATGCGGAGCCCAGAGATTTCTCTTCGATCGACGTAAAAAAGTGATGCCAGTCCTCCCTGTAGGACCGGTTGATCACTTCCTCCACCTCCGAAAAGGGCATGGGCCTGACGTCGAAATTGAGCTTGATCAGTTCGTCACAGTACGCTTTGGGAAGAATATCCGAATGCAGAGACATGATCTGGCCGAGCTTGATATAGGTGGGTCCCAGTTCCTCGAGAATGACCCGGAGCTTCTCCGGTGTCACACCGCGTGTGATGTGATTGCGGAAAAGTACCTCCCGGATTTCCCTCATCCTGGACCGATTATCCATTTTCGCCTTCTCTTCCATATTCTTCCCCAGTCTGTCTCATGCTGCACACTTCGGACAGATCCCCTGCGGCCGCCCTTCCCCCTGCGTCGGGGATTGGACGGCGGCACCGCAGATGTCCATTCAGTTTCTTCCCCCTGCACTCATGTTTTCACGCATAATGGAGCGAAAAGACCCGGAGACCTGTACAGGCATGACTTGTAAGTACATACGAAAATGCCCGCAGCGGAAACCGGCCTTGGCGGCCATGCCCGCAGCGGGCAGTTTATATCGTCTTTGTGGCTATGACCTTCTTTTCACAGCTCTGCCGGCGGCCGGCAGGCTGCTTCCGGATTATTCCTCAGCACTCTCTTCCGCGGGAGCATAGCCTTCATCTTTGAGGGCATCATCCATAGCGTCGAGCTCTGCGGATACTGCAGCCGCTTCATCACCTTCAGTGACTCCGGTGACGTCATCAAATGCTTTCTCTGCTTCAGCGATCTTCTGCTTGAGAAGAGCAAGCTCGTCAGCACTCATCTTTGCCAGTTTCTCTTCGACAGAAATGGCGTCAGCCTTGCGGGCTTCCATGGTCTTCCTGACATTGTGCTGAAGCTCCTTGTTGAGCTCCTTGCCCTGCTCGACAGTGATTTCACCCTTTTTCACGAGATCATCAATGATCTGTGAGGATTTCTCCACTGTTGTAGCGGCAGCGCCGATACCGACAAGCAGGATTTTCTTGAGACCATCACCGATTTTCTCCATTGCCATGTTTCATTTCCTCTCTTTCCGGAGCGATACTGACAGTGATATTGTCGGCAGTACCGTGACGCTCCTGCACGGATCAGCCGTAACTACCTTTGTGAACAAAACAAATATTAATCAATAATTGTTGCAAAACTGTGGCAGAAAAATAATAATAATGATTCAAAATCCAAAAAGATCATTTCGCTTTGAAAAAATTTTTCTAAACAATTCCGCCGGGTCACAGGCTTCTGAGCACATACAGCAGGCGCGGGATAAAAATGATCAGCCCGGCAGCAGCCGCCATAATGGAGGCGATCAGCACCGCTCCGGCCGCCGCGTCCTTGGCCCGCTTCGCAAGGGGATGGTAGTCCTTTGTCACCATGTCCACCACAGCCTCGATGGCTGTATTGACCAGCTCCAGGCCCATGATCAGGCCGAAGAGCACCAGGCAGATACACCACTCTGTCACGGAAATATGCAGCACCAGTCCGAAAAATACGACCAGCACGGCCATTGTGCAGTGGATCTTCATGTTGCGTTCTTCGAAACCCGACATAATGCCGTCAAATGCATGTCCGAAGCTCTTGACAATTGTCTGCGTGGTTGCCTTTTTCTTCCTTCCTTTTGCGGAGTCCTTCTTTCTGCGGTCTGCCGCTTTTGCAGCGTTTCCGGTCTTCTGCCCGGGAGCCTTCGCGCCTTGGCCGGTCCTGCGCTTTGCAGTCCTTGCGCCGTCTGCGGCACTCCGCTTTCCCGCTGCTGCGGCTGCGCCCTTTCCGGCCGGCCGCCCTGCAGCCCCGGCCTCTTGTTCCGCAGCCTTCCCGGCCGCCCCGGCCTCTTGTTCCGCAGCCTTCCCGGCCGCCCCGGCCTCTTGTTCCGCAGCCTTCCCGGCCGCCCCGGGCTTTCGCTCCGCAGGCTTTTCATCGATATTCAGATTCTGATTATTCAGATCCTGCTTCCGCTCTGTCTCTGCCATAAGCTTTTCCAATCCTTACCCTGCGGCACATTGGTGTGCCCGGGAAACTCCCGACAGTTGTTCTTCCGTCAGAACCATACGAACATATATTGTCTATATTTTTTCACAGCGCAACATCTTTTTCAATATATATTTTTGCTATGAAACCATTATAACCGCTTTTCTGCGCAAAAGTATCATCAGCTGTCAAAGACGCCCGCGCAGTCCTGCAGGCGCTCAATGATATTGATCCGCTGGGGACATGCTCCCTCGCACTGACCGCAGGCGATACAGTCGGAAGCCTTTCCTTTTCCCTTTGTATCATTGTCGTACCTGCGCTGTCCCTCCTCCATCCTGCCGTAGATCATCTGGCGGTTCCTTGCCTCAAAAATATCGGGGATTGGGATGTTCATGGGACATCCGGGCTCACAGTAGCTGCAGCCCGTACAGGGGATGGAAGGAATGGCGGCAAGTGCCTCCTGCGCCCTGCGCACGGCATCCTGTTCCGTTTCGCTGAGAGGGCGGAATGCCTCTCTGCGCATATAGGAGAGGTTGTCCGCCATCTGTTCCACATTGGACATGCCCGACAGGATCGTCAGAATTCCGGGAAGGGAGGCGATATAACGGATCGCCCAAGAGGCCATCGACATGTGCGGATCCGCCTCTTCAAATATTTTCCTGACCGGTTCGGGAGGATTTGCCAGCGTCCCGCCCTTGACAGGTTCCATGACGACGATGGGCTTATTGTGTCTGCGCGCGACTTCATAGTTGGCGCGGGAGGTCACAGAGGGATTCTCCCAGTCCGCGTAGTTGAGCTGAAGCTGGACGAAATCCACCTCCGGATGCTCGGTGAGCACTTTTTCCAGGAGCTCGGGTGAAGCATGGAAGGAGAAACCCATATGTTTGATCAGGCCCTGCTTTTTGAGATCCGCCACATAATCCCACAGATGGTACTCATCATATTTTTGTACAGTGTTGGACTGGATCGCGTGCAGGAGATAAAAATCAAAATATCCTGCCCCGGTGCGTTCCAGGCTGGTGTAAAACTGTGCCTTGGCGGCTTTTTCATCCTCCGCCATCAGCCAGGCATTGATCTTGGTTGCCAGGGTGAAACTGTCTCTGGGGTAACGGTCTACAAGACAGGCTTTTGCCGCCTTCTCCGAGGCGCCGTCTTTGCCGTAAACATAGGCAGTATCATAATAGGTCTGCCCCGCCTCCATAAACATGTCCACCATCCTGCAGACCTGTTGATAGTCGATCGTATCCGGATCGTCCTTCATCACAGGAAGACGCATCAGACCGAAGCCAAGTTTTGGTGTTTCGAGAAGATGGTTCGACATATGGTTTCCTCCATGTTAAAGTCCGGCGTCAAAATACCGGTTAAATACCTGTCAAAGTACAGGGCTGAATCACAGTGTTAACATACAGGATCGAATCACGGCGTTAACGTACAGGATCGAATCACAGCGTTGACGTACAGGATCGAATCACAGCGTTGACGTACAGCATTGAACAGACGAGTCAGCATACAGGCTTGAACTGACGGCCGGGAAAAACAGGGACGTCAATACCAGGTCCAGTAGTTGTTCTGTGCCTGTGCCATGCTGATGTAGTAGCGGATCATTTCCTCGTCCTCTTCCGTCAGCGGCTCATTGCCCTTCTCGTCCTCGATCATGCGGGCGACGGTCTGGCAGGCTTTCATATAATCCCTGGTAAGCTTGCGCAGCCTCGAAGAAATGTGCTGCAGAGAAAGCAGGATCAGGGAAGGTTTTTCTTCAAACATCCTGTCCAGGCCTTCCTCTGTGAAACGGGTCAGAACAGTGTCATTTTCCAGAACAACTGCCGTTGCGGAGCGGGCCATCTTTTCGATCATGCCCATCTCTCCGAAGAACTGATTCTCATGCAGCTTTGTGAGCAGATTCTCCTTCTCTGTCCCGAAATCTATATAAATGCCGACAGTCCCGTATGCAATATAATACATGCAGTCTCCGGGATCTCCCTGACGGAAAATGACCTGGCCCTTCTTGAAGCGCAGATTCTCACGAGTCTGCCCGACATCCTCTTTGGACTGTTCGATGAACTCATAATTCTCCATGGCCTCAAGAACACTCTTATTTCCAAGGACATGCGAGGAAACACTCAGAAACTTGCTGATCCTGGCGAGCAGGCCCTCTTTTCTTCTGCCTGCCTGTCCTTTTGTGCTGCGCATCTCACTGATGGTATTGCAGACATCCGTGTAGTCCCCGGTCAGCTCACGCAGACGGCGGCTCAGATTCCTGAGGATCAGCTTGATCATCTCCGGGTCCTCTTCAAACAGTTCCCCTACCTCAGAACTGTTGATCTCCAGAGCCCTGACATCATCCTGCATGGCCACAACCGTTGCCGACCTTGTCCAGACTTCGAGAACAGACATCTCACCGAAGATTTTTCCGGGTCCCAGTTCTGTCAGCTTTTTCTCGTCCGATGTCCCGTAATTGAGAACTACGGCTACAGTTCCGTCCAGTATTTTGTAAAAGCATGATCCCACTGCGCCTTCCCAGAAAATAACCTCATTTTTCTTAAAAACTCTTTCCTGCATTTTTGCCCCTTTCTAATCCTCTTTATCGTTATGCTTTCGTCGTATTTCAGCTTTGCTGCGGACCTTTTTTCAATCCCTTATTTCGAATATCAAAAAATAATTGAACTGTCTGCAGACTGCACTGATCCATCTTCTGTCAGATCGGATTATCCATCTCCGGCATTTGCCGTAAAGGTCTTTGAATGCTCCATCACTTCACGGATGTCCTCATGAAGCCCCGGACCGTCCAGCTTCGGATTCGTATATTCAATGATCAGGTCCGCATGCGGCGTACTGGTCATGATCTTCCGCAGGACCGGTGTAAAGTCCAGTGTTCCGTCATGCAGGCGATGGTGCTGATCATGACTTCCGTCATTGTTGTGAAGGTGATAGGCACGGATCTGCGGTCCCAGATCATCGATCAGCCGGGGGATGTCCCACCCGTTTGCGTTTGCATGGCCTATATCGATGAGCACTTCGTAGCGTCTGTCCCGGCATACATCCGTGAATTCCTGCTGGTCCAGCAGCATATTTTTCTGCAGGATCGTGCCTGTATTCTCGATATAGACCGGGCAGCCGACAGCACCGAAAAGTTCACACAGCTCCAGGTAGTTTTCATGCGCATTGTGCAGCATCCGGTCCTTTTTGTCAGGATCCACCCTGCAATTGTTCAAATGCATGGTGAAATGTCTGCTGTGAAGGATCCGGGCATATTGGAGAGTCCGACGGACATGCCGCATTGTCTCCTCATACTCCGCCGAGCCCCGTGCCGCGGAGTGCTCCGCGCAGAAAACCGGGCCGTGGAAAGCGATCTGATGCTCCTGCAGAACATCGAGATTGTCCCTCAGCGCCTGCTCGAACTCCGGCAGATCAAACATAGACAGGATTTCGAATCCGATCCTGTTTCCATAAGCCTTCGAATAGTCACGTACCCGGGAGAATGATTTTTTAAACAGACAGGTATCTATAAAAACAGGATTATTGTTCATCTATTCTTTCACCCGCTTTTCTTACACTGTTCCGGACTTTTCCCGGCGCGACGTCTTCTCCCTTGTGAGGAAGCGGGATCCTGCTGATCCAGCTGTCAAAATTTACAGGCTTTGCCGTAAACCGCAGCATCAGCCGATTCCCGTCACACTGTGTGATCTTGGCGTACAGCCCGTCTCCGACATCCAGTTTCAGATTGTCATAGACAGTCGTCTTCTCCTCTGTCTCCATGACCGCCTCCTCCCGGGAAACAGCCAGAATCCTTCCCTCTTTTCTGTCACCCATGACATGCTTTCCTTCCAGCAGGAAATAACCGATCTGCACAGCTGCAGAAAGCATGACAGGGAAATCCCGTTTTTTCTCCTGAACGATATTATAGGGGGCGCCGATACCCGAGATCTCGTAAACCGTGATCTCTCCCTGCACTCCTTTCGGGGAAATCTTTCGGGTAAAACTTACAGTGAGTTCCTCAGAGATCATGGCGCGGGTCGCGGATGAGATCAGGATCTGCCCCTCTGTCGTATAGGATTCGATCCTCCCCGCCAGATTGACGGCTGCTCCCATGACACCGTACTTGGTCCGGCGCTCGGAGCCTATATTGCCCAGGATCACAGAATCCGTATTGATGCCGATTCCCATCGACAGGTGTTCATAGCCCCGCGCGGCATTCCACTCATTGACGGCCTTCATTCGCTTCTGCATGCCGATTGCCGCCGCCACCGCGTCCGACGCGTGCGTCTGTGTGACCGCAGGCGCCCCGAAGATCACGAACATTCCGTCGCCCAGAAACTCGATCAGTGTTCCGTTGAACCTGCTGATCTCCTCATACATTTCAGAAAAATAGTGATTGGTCATGGCGATCAGATCCTGGGGTTCCATGCGCTCGCACATCATTGTGAATCCCCTCAGATCGCTCATCATGATCGTCAGTGTGCGTTTCTGTCCGCCCAGCTTCCATCCGTCCGGTGACTCCAGAATCTCCCGGACAATGTCATCGGACAGGTAGCGTCCGAAGGTCTCCTGCAATACCTGGTTCCGAAGAGCCAGGCTCTCATTCAGCTTGCGGATCTTTTCCATGGCCATGACAGCATCCCGCATCTGGGTCAGCTCCGTGATATCGCTGATGACAAGGATCACGCCGATCGGCTCATCCTCTTCCTTGAGGTAAGAGGATACAATGCGGAGTTCCTTCCGGTTTTTGTCCGTAAAATAGGGCACATACCTCTCCTGCCGTCTGCCTTTCATATAGATCACGTCCAGGACGCATCCTGTAAAAGGATCATTATTCTCTTCGGCAAAAAAACAACTCGCAAATGACCGTCCTTCCAGCTCCTCTCTCGTTCGTTCCAGAATCGCTATGGCTGCATCGTTGACCAGAACGATCCTGCCGTCAAAGCGGATCGCCATGACACCTTCCGACATGTCCGAGATTATGCTGTTTTGAATAATACTCTTCTTTTCCATCACATCTCCCATGTCGTCCGGTCATTAACTGTCATAAACCTGCTGCCGGATATACTTGCTGCAACGGCACAGATCCTTCACCACTTCACCGGCAATGATCAGTCCCGCCACAGAGGGCACAAATGCCAGACTCCCCGGTGTCGAGCGGCGCACATGGGTCTCCTGTGCCCTGTCTTTTTCACTTTGAACTATCTGATCGGCCGTTACGGATTTCTCTTCCTCTCTTCCGGGCTGCAGGGGTTTTTCTTTTGAATATACGACCTTGAGTGAATCCACTCCCCGCTTCTTGAGTTCGCGGCGCATCACGCGCGCAAGGGGATCGACGGAGGTCTCGTATATATCCGCGACTTCGAAGCGGGACGGATCCAGCTTATTGCCCGCGCCCATGGCGCTGATGACAGGAACGCCCGCTTCCTTTGCCTGCAGGATGAGCTGGATCTTACCTGTCACGGTATCGATCGCGTCCACGACATAGTCATAAAGAGAAAAATTAAACTGTCCCGCCGTCTCAGGCAGGTAAAAACATTTATGGCGGTACACCGCAGCCTGCGGATTGATGGAGAGGATTCGCTCTGCCATGACATCCACCTTGTCCCTGCCGATCGTATCCATGGTCGCGATGATCTGGCGGTTCAGGTTGGACAGGACCACCTCGTCATTGTCGACCAGATCGATCGTGCCGACACCGCTTCTGGCCAGGGCTTCCACTACATAGCCGCCGACACCGCCGATGCCGAAAACCGCGACCCTTGCAGCCGCGAGCCTCTTCATCGCTTCTTCTCCCAGGAGCATCCTGCTCCTCGAAAATCTGTCTTCCATAACCATTATTCTGTCTTCTTTGTCTCTTTCACTTCTTCGGAGCCCTGTCCGACTTCAGCATATGCCCGCCGGCCAAATCGGCAGTCAGCATATGCTCGCCGGCCAAATCAGCAGCCGGACTTCTGTCCGTCTGTCACTTGATAAAATGATCGATCGCGTGATTCAGCGCTTCCACCGCTTCCAGATCATCCTGTTCGATTGCTTCTACGATACAGTGGCTGATGTGGTTTTTCATGATCAGCTTGCCGGTATTGTTAATCGCGTTGCGGACCGCAGACAGCTGGATCAATACCTCGCTGCAATCCTCATCCCGCTCTACCATCCGCCTGACAGATTCCAGGTGACCGATGGCACGGGAGAGTCTGTTGAGCACAGCCTTTTTCTCCTCATCACTGTGTACATGATGGTGCCCGTGGCTGCCGTGAGAATGAGTGTGTGTATGATCGTCCATTTATACTCCCGAATCGCATATATACAGGTTACACCAGACTATATTATATGATGTTGAGGTCAAAAGGTGGTTAAGGGAACACCGTCTCGTCAAGTTGCACAAGCACGCAGCATCTCCTTCGGAGCTGCGCAAGGCCCTTCGGCTGTTTGTGCAACTTGACGAGACTCAGAGCCATTGGATACCTTTTGACCTTTACATCATTATATCATCCCTTCGCAAGTATCGATAGACAAGATGATGACGGACACTTCTCATCCGTTCTTATCCCCCCGCCCCGCTTCCTGCCTTTTTTTCAATCTGATAAAATACTGGACAGTGAAAAGTTCTCACCGTCAATTACATCTTAAAAATTGAATATTAGTTGCTAATACAAGCGAGTGTTCCGCTTGCATGATATACTTTTCTTAGTGAAAAACATAGTAAATTAAGCTAGTGCTATTTACAAATAGCTAGTGTAATGTTATAATTATCACTAGGAGGAGGTTTACTTGGCTATCATCAGACAAACAAATAAGAAAACAGGAATTACTTACGTTATTGAGTCCGAATCATACT
>ONKG01000020.1 GCA_900318375.1 uncultured Lachnospiraceae bacterium | reverse complement strand
GGCTGCGGTCTCACACACCCTGCTGAGTCTTCTGGTCCCAGGGGATGAGATCATCGCAGCCGGCTGTCTGTACGGCGGGACGATCGGACTGTTCGATGACCTGGAACGGTTGGGCATTCACACACACTTTGTTTCCCGTCTGGATGAGGAATCGATTCAGGCTGCGGTCACCAGCCGGACCAGGTGTGTCTTCGGAGAGGTGATTGCCAATCCGGCACTGAGCGTTCTGAACATCCGCGAGGCCGCCTGCGCAGCTCATACGGCAGGGCTCCCTCTGATTGTGGAGATGCGATCAGCGGTGTGGTCGTGGACGGCGGATCATTTTCCTGGGACCGGGCACATTTGCCTGCCCTGGCGGGTTTTGAAAAGTTCGGAAAGCTTGCCTTTCTCATGCGGCTTCGCACCGATATCCATGAAAACCTCGGCGGCTGCCTGAGCCCGATGAATGCTTTTCTGGGCACTCTCGGTCTGGAGACTCTGGGTCTTCGCATGGAGCGCATCTGTGAGAATGCGGCGCGGCTGGCAGAAGCGCTGAAGGGAGCCGGAATCCCGGTCAATTACCCGGTGTTAGATGAGAGTCCCTGCAGGGATCTGTGCAGGGAGCAGTTCCGGGGACTGGGCGGCGGAATCCTGACTTTCCGCACAGGATCAGCTGACTCTGCAAGGAAGGTCATCAACAGGCTCCGGTACGCTTGTATCGCTTCCAACATCGGTGATATTCGTACACTTGTACTTCTCCCCTCGACAACAATCTTTTTAAAAAACACGGACCGGCAGAAGGCGGACGCCGGTGTCTTTAATGACACGGTACGTGTCTCCGTCGGAATTGAAGACGCGGAGGATCTGATTGAAGATTTCCTCACTGCCCTGAAAGACGGTTCGGAATGATTTCGGTTCAGAACGAATTCGAAATGATGCGCCGCCAAAAAAGCCGGCACATTCTCGCAACTGCTGATCAGTCACGAGAATATGCCGGCTTTTCTTCATATAAATTCTTTCAGCTCTTCCCGGTTCTTTCTGTACAGTGAGGACTTTCTGCTGTTCCAGGAGCTTTCTTTATATAAATGTCTTCAGCTCTTCCAGGTACTTCTGCGCAATGCTGCTGAGGGGTACCTGCTTCTTTTTGATATATCCGATCGTCATCTTCTCTTCTGTCCGCAGGGGGACAGCCCGGTAGAGATCCCCGTTGAGTTCCTCGCAGATGATCCCGCTGCATAGAGTATATCCGCGCAGTCCCACCATCATGTTCAGTATAGTCGCGCGGTCACTCACCCGGATGACCTGACGATAATGATAGGTACTCATGACTTCCTCCGCAAAATAAAAGGAATTCTCCTCTCCCTGGTCAAAGGAGATGCAGGGATAGGGCGCAAGCTGCTCTATACTGATCTCCCTGCGGTCTGCCAGCGGATGTTCCCTCCATAAATAAACGGAAATCGGGCAGTCAAACAGGGGGATAAATTCAATCCCGCTGTCGTTGAATATTTTCGTCAGTACATTCCGGTTGAACTCATTGAGGTAGAGAATGCCCAGTTCGCTTTTCAATGTCCGGACATTGCCGATCACTTCCCCGGTACGTGTCTCATAGGCGGCAAATTCATAGTGATCCGCCCCGCAGGCACAGACTGTCCGGATAAAGGCCTGTACGGCAAAAGTATAATGCTGCATGGAGACAGAGAACCGGCTGCGGCGCTTTTCTGTCCGCAGATAGCGGTCCTCCAGCAAAAGAAACTGATCCTTTACCTGTCTTGCATACCCCAGAAACTCCTCGCCTTCCGGTGTGACCCGTATTCCCCGATTCGTGCGGTCAAAAATCGTCACACCAATCTCCTGCTCCAGTTCCCGGATCGCTCCGGACAGTCTCGACTGGGAAATATAGAGATTTTTGGAAGCACTGTTGATCGACCTGCTCTCAGCGACCGCCAGCACGTATTCGATCTGTTGTATCGTCATGAAATCACCTGTTCTTTACCGCTGTCACTTCACTGTTTCCTTTTCTATGACTGGTATTTCGAAAAAGATCCTACATAAGAAATACTCATCCTTGTATGAATCGGATCTCCTCCTTTTCTACATGATCGTTTTCGATGCGAAATGCATTGAGGACGGGTGTATCGCGCTCCATGAGGGAAAGGATCATGTACAGGGCGCTGCTGTCATAGGCAAGGCGTTTGTCCTCCTCACTTGGGCGGGACGGCGAAGCAGGATGGCTGTGCCAGTTTCCCAGCGGCCTCCATCCGTTCGCCCGCATCTCCTTCACAGCGGCAAGCTGGCCCCGGGGATCCAGTGAAAAATGCTCTTCGCTGTGGTCTGTATTTTCCAACAGATAAACGACCTCGATATAAGTGTTTCCTGTTTCATCCTTTTTGCCTCCAAGAAGGCCGCAGGCCTCTTCCGGAAGGCACTTTACGGCATGCGCCAGAAGCTTTTCATATTCTTTTAACTGCAGATAAATCATCTGTCTCTCCTCTCAGGCCATGCTGCTCCCGGAGCATATCCGACAGCAAACCGCTGTGCAGTCTGCGCGCGTCGGTCTCCCGGCTTTTCCCGCTGTTTATTCTTTATTTTAAGTCACAAACGGGCAGCTCATAATCGAAGGGCACATGGATGGTACGCTCGCCGCTGCAGACAGCACAGTGGCTGTCCCTCGGAAGAGGGACCGTGCGGAACTGGGATCTCAGGGCATTGTAAGTCAGAAGGCGCCCTGTCAGCAGGTCTCCGGCACCCGTGATATATTTGACCGCTTCCATGGCCTGCAGGCAGCCGATCACGCCTGCCACTGCACCTACCACGCCTGCCTCTCTGCAGGTGGGCACCGCATCCTTTGGCGGCGGCTCCTTGAAGACGCAGCGATAGCAGGGTCCCTCTCCCGGAACATAGGTCATGAGCTGTCCCTCGAAGCGGATGATTCCCGCATGGGAGAAGGGTTTCTCCTCCAGGACACAGGCGTCGTTGATCAGGAATTTGGCCGGGAAATTGTCGGTTCCGTCCAGGACAAAATCGTAATCCCGGATGATCCCGCTGATATTTTCCGATGTGATGTATTCATAATAGGTATGAACTGTAATCTCCGGATTGATCGCCAGCATGGAGTCTCTGGCGGATTCCACCTTGGGTCTGCCGATGTCCGCTGTAGAGTGGATGACCTGCCGCTGCAGGTTGGACAGGTCGACGGAATCTGCATCTGCAATTCCTATGGTTCCGACGCCTGCCGCCGCCAGATAAAGAGCTGCCGGCGCGCCCAGTCCCCCGGCACCTATGATCAGCACCTTTGCCTTCATCAGTTTTTTCTGCCCTTTTGGGCCGATCTCTTTTAAAATAATGTGCCTGGAATATCTTTCCAGCTGTTCATTCGTAAAAGCCATGCTGTTCCTTTCAAAAAGATGCCTCCCTCAGGATCGGCACTCTCATCAATCATTGGTTGCGCACAGAGACGGGATCGTGCCGCCTCCCATGAAATACAGAAACTCCACAACGTCCCCTTCCTGTAGGCTCCGGGACGCCCTCTCCGCATTGGAGAGGAAGGTATCATTGACCGTCACCGTGACATACTGCGGCGTCTCGACTTTTTCCGCCTCAATCAGTTCCTCAACGGTCAGTCCGTCGGCATATTCTTTTCGTTCTCCTGCAACTACGATCGTCATAAATAATCCCCTTTCCAACATGCCGCCCCCGGCTCAAGCCTCTGTTTTCTGCACAATCAGGTCATAGGTCCCATCCTCATTGTGAATCAGCTTCAGCACGCGGTGCCCCTCTTCCTTAATACTGCGGGGCACATTCTGGACCGGCTCCCCGTCGTTCATATGAATGGAGAGAATGTCTCCTTCTTCCAGTTCCTCCAGGGCGACCTTGGCCTTGACAAAAGTCACCGGGCAGACAACATCCGTAATGTCGACAGTATCTGTAATCCTGAATTCCGCCATCATTTTCTCCTTTAATCAGCTGTTATAGGCATTGAGTACTTTCTCCGTAAAAGACTCCCATCCCAGGCGTTCCAGTGTTTTCGCAAACCGTTCTCCAGGCTGAGCGTTATCTGCGAAATAATCGATCGCAGCATCCGCGACGCGAAGGAGGGTCTCTCTGTCCCGGATTACGGGGAGGATTTCCCTGCCTTTTTGAATATCATTTCCAAAGGTCCCTCCAAAGGAGACCAGGAAACCTTCGCTGCCCTTCCAGGCACCGGTCGGACAGGCAGTCACGCAGCGGCCGCAGTGATTGCACTGGTCCGGGGCGACGCGGATTTCCCCGTCCGCGATCGTTATGGCGCCGCGCCGGCAGGCTTTTTCGCACACACCGCAGAAAATACAGTCTTCCAGGTTCCAGTCTATGACCATGCCGCCCTTGACCCCGAGGTCGTTTTCCTCCGCCTTCAGGCAGTTGTTCTGGCATCCGGTCACGCCGAATTTGAACTTATGCGGGAGCTGGCGGCCGAAATAACGCCTGTCCAGTTCCTCTGCTATTTCCAGCGCGTCAATACATCCGCTCGGACAGCACCTGCCGCCCTGACAGGCTGTCACTGTGCGCACACGAGGTCCGCAGACGCCGGGCTGTACGCCCGACGCTGCCAGGAAATCCTTTACCTCGTCGATCTCTTCCAGTCGGATAAAGGGGATCTCCACCCCCTGGCGGCTTGTCAGATGCACATAGTTGTGTCCGAATTTCTCCGCCGCCTCCGCAATTGCTTTTAACTGCTGCACCGTGACGGTCCCGCCGACCACCCGCAGGCGCATGGAAAACATATCTTTTTGTTTCTGACGCATAAATCCGCCGGCTTTGAGTGCTGCATAATCCGCTGCCATTCTTTCCTCCTTACGCCTCTTAAAGGCGGTTTTAACTGAACACATAATTTACTGTGTTCTCATACATCAGCCTGTCTTCCTCGGGGCCGCCGGGGCGAAGGTCCAGGATCCTGCCTGCAGGGGAGACTGCTGCTCCGGCTGTTCTTGCCGTCTCATCCGGGGCAGGGGTCCTGCCTGCCGGGGAGGCCGAGGTGAGTTCCCGCAGACGCTCTTCGAACTCCGTCTGCCCCTGCGGGCATGCGACGACTGTAATGAGTCCTGCCTGCCGCAGAATATCGACGGCAAAGACAGCCTTGTCGATTTCCCTCTCCTGTGTAAACAGAACCGTCATGGTATGGAGCCCCTGTGTGATCAGCTCCGTCTCAAATCCGGCCGCCGCTTCCGGTGTCTCCGCCAGGATGATGTAGGGAGTCTGTCCCAGCTTTCGGGCACGCATCTGCGGCGTGACATGTTCCTTTTTGTTTTCTTCAGATCCGTGGATCTCTTCGATCACGCCGCAGGCAGCAGTCGCATTGGTGACCCTGTCGATCAAAATGAGTTCCCCGAGGGTGCGGTGTCCGGAAAACCGATCGAGAACTACCGGCGATGACAGTTCCAGTCGGCAGCGGGCAATCTCGTTTTTCTGCATGAAGACCGGGTGGCGCTGCTCTCCGGTATTGACATCCACTGTATAGAGGATCTCCGATACCTTACACGGAACAAGCCTGGTGCCGATCTTTGCCAGAAAATCGCGGCCTGACATTAGGATCCCGCTGTACATCCATAAAAGCGTGGCGTCAAACACCGAAGCCACAGGGACATTCGTATCTTTCACCAGAACGCAGCCCCGGGAGATGTCCACCTCTCTGGCCAGACGGAGCATGGCGGGCTGTCCCTGCACCGCCTCCTTTACCTCTTTGCAGCCCACATAGACGGCTTCGACAGGAGCCTGTTCGCCTCCCGGCAGAACCGTAATCAGATCTCCCGCAGAGATCCTCCCCGCCTCGATCTGTCCCTGAAAGCCGCGGAAAGTGTGATCCGGCCTGCAGACCCGCTGGACAGGCATATAGAAGCCCTCCTCTGCGAATCCGTCCACCTGCACTGTCTCCAGCCACTCCAGAAGGGGCGGTCCTGCATACCAGTCCATCAGGACGGATCTGCGGGTCACATTTTCGCCTTCTGTCGCGGAGACAGGGATGATCTGCACCTTCTCCAGCCCCAGGTTCCCGCAAAGATCCCTGACCTGGCCGGAGATTGACTCAAATATCTCCCGGCTGTACCCTGTCAGGTCCATTTTGTTGACAGCAAACACGAACTGACGGATTCCCATGAAGCTGCAGATCCGCGTGTGCCGCCTGGTCTGGGCCAGGACCCCTTTTGAGGCGTCGATCAGGATGACGGCCAGGTCCGCAAAGCTGGCGCCGACCGCCATGTTTCGGGTATATTCCTCATGTCCCGGAGTATCCGCTACAATGAAGCTCCTTTTCTCTGTCGTAAAATACCTGTAGGCAACATCAATGGTGATGCCCTGTTCCCGCTCCGCCATCAGACCGTCCAGGAGCAGGGAATAATCGATCTTCCCTCCGCGCGAGCCAACGCGGCTGTCCAGTTCCAGGGCTTTCTCCTGGTCTGCGTACAGAAGCTTGGTGTCGTATAAGATATGACCGATCAGGGTGGATTTTCCGTCATCCACACTCCCGCATGTGATAAATTTCAGCAAACTGTTCATAACTGCACCTGTCTTCGTCTTACCTGCTTTATCGCTTCTTTCCGATGATCGCTTCTTCCTGATGTCCACATGCTGCAGAAAGAAAATTTCATTGTGCAGTCATGCAGGCCGGAGCCGTCAAAAATAACCTTCGCGCTTGCGTTTTTCCATACTGGCTTCGCCGCCGTCGCGGTCAATCACCCGGCTGGTCCGCTCGCTGGTTACGGCAGAAAGCGTTTCTTCGATGATGGCGTCCAGGGTATCCGCATCCGACTCGATTCCGCCGGTGAGGGGATAACAGCCCAGTGTCCGGAAGCGGATCTTTTTCTGCACGATTTCCTCTCCGGGAAACAGAGGCATACGATCATCATCGACCATAATGATGCTGCCGTCCCGGTAGATGACGGGCCGCTCCGCCGCATAATAGAGGGGAACGATCTCAATCTGTTCCTGCCGGATATACTGCCAGATATCTTTCTCGGTCCAGTTAGACAGAGGAAATACCCGGATACTCTCCCCTTTACGGATCCTGGTATTGTAGAGCTTCCACATTTCCGGACGCTGGTTTTTTGGATCCCAGGCCTGCTGTGCGTTGCGGAAAGAAAAAATCCTCTCCTTGGCGCGGGACTTCTCCTCGTCCCGGCGCCCTCCGCCGAAGGCTGCCGTAAACCCGTACTTTGAAAGCGCCTGTTTGAGGGCCTCCGTCTTCATGATATCTGTGTAGGAAGAACCGTGTTCAAAGGGGTTGATCCCCATACGGACACCCTCCTCATTGGTGTAGACCAGGAGGTCAAGCCCGTACTTCTGCATGGTGTAGTCGCGAAAAGCGATCATATCCCGGAATTTCCAGGTGGTGTCAATATGCAGAAAAGGAAAGGGCGGTTTCTCCGGCCAGAATGCCTTCAATGCAAGATGCAGCATGACAGAACTGTCTTTTCCGATCGAATACAGCATCACCGGCTTTTCGCATTCCGCAGCGACTTCACGCAGAATGTAGATTGCCTCAGCCTCCAGCTTGTCAAGATGTGATAAGGTTTGCATAAATGTCTCCTGTATCTTCTAGTGTGCCGTCTCAATCATCAGTATCTGTTGGCGTCATTTCGGTCCACGGTAATTGTCACGGTTCTTTCAGGCTCCGCAGTGATTTCCGGACTCTCCGGAAGAGTGATCCCATCGCCGAAACCGTCTCCGCGATTTCGCCTTGAGGCCGCTCTTGCGAGCGGCATGTCGGGAAGCGTGATGATCCAGCGGGAAAATCTCCCTTCCTGCACGACGCGCATCCTGCCTCCCCGCCCGCCGATATCCGCACCCAGGTAGTAGGTGATCGCACCCGCTCTGCAGGCTTTCAGGCAGGAGGCGCAGCCCCAGCACTCCTCCGGATGAGGAAGGAAAGCCGCCTCCCCCTGCCGGATCCGGATCAGATTTCCGGGGCAGATCTCTGCACAGGCACCACAGCAGATGCACCTGCCGGTGTCTATCATTACACTCATCGGTATCTCCTTTAGCTTATAGAAGCGGGGGTCATCCCCCACTGAGATAAATTCAAGGCACTTGCAGCGGACGGAAGATCATCCGGATCTCGCCGTCCTGCAGAACGGAATTGACAAACATGGCATACCGGTCATCCCGGGCCGGGTAATCTGTATGGATCCCGAACCCCGGCCATCGGGTCTCCCGGCGGGCCTGCAGGTGGGCGATCAAAGTCCTGCATACCTCCAGCCGGTCCAGCAGTTCATAAATGCGGTACAGGTCTTCCGCAGACGACACCGCAAGTGCTCCTGCCAGGTTTCTAAGCTGCAGGATCTTTTCCTTTGCAAGTCCCAGCCGGACAGTATTGTATTGATAACCCGTCCGGATCCCGCCGGCATATTCGTCCATGACTTTCTGCATGGCTTCTTCCAGCGCAAAGACATCGCTGCCTCTGCTTTCTCCTTTGGCTGCCGGCCTGACTCTGCTCTCATAGTCCGCAAAAAAGGCCTGCACCTGTCCGTCGATCGAATCCCATTGTACCTGCTGCAGGTCCGGAAGATCTTCCAGTATCGTCATGGCTGCGATCTTTCCCTCCGCCAGCGCGCCGGGGACGAATTTTTTAGGCGCGCCGCCGGCCGCATCGCCTGCCGCATAGAGTCCCCGGAGGGTAGTCCGGCGTCCTTCGTCCACCCAGAATCCGCTCCCGGTATGTCCGCCGACCACATAGGGCTCTGTACCTTCCACTTCTACATTGCATATGGATGGCATCTCTCCGCTCTCGATCCAGTGCAGGGTCTGGGCGGGCGCCATATTCAGGTAAGCCCGCAGCAGGTCCTCTTCCTGCTGTGGGGAGATTTCGCTGGTCCTGAGGAAGCAGGGCCCGCGGCCCTGGCGGTTTTCTTCGGTGACACCGTATGCCCTGCCTGAAGTGGACAGTCCGTATCTCTCTTCGAAAATCTCTCCGCGCGCGTTGATTTCCCGCGCCCCGACGCCCAGAGCAATAGTGCCCGTGGGGGCGATCGTGTCCTTACACCGCTGCGCGACAAAACGCATCTCAAAGCTGGTCATCTCCGCGCCCGCCCGGATGCCCATGGCATAACCCGCGCCGGTATTAAAGGGCGGATACCACATTTTGTGCCTGGAAAAGCCCGGATTGTTGGGGCGGTAGAGTCCTGCCGCTCCTCCGGTCGCGGCCAGCACGGCGCGGGCAAGGATACCCCAGGCCGTCGATCCGTCTGCCGAGATGCCCACAGCTCCGCAGACACGCTTTTCCCCGGATCCCGTTGTCAGAAGATCTGTCAGGATCACATGATTGAGGACCTTGACATCAGGATATCGGGCGACTTCCTCCGCCAGGAGGGGTTTGATGTTCTCTCCGTTGATCCGGATATTGTGCCTGCCGCGGGCGGCGTAGGAACCATCCTCGTTTTTCTGGATCACCAGCCCCATTTTTTCCAGATCCTTCACGGCATCATGAAAACCTTCGGCCATTGTCAGGACCAGATCTTCCCGGACGATCTCCTCCGCGTCCCAGCGGACAAAGGACAGATAATCCTGCGGAGTCTGCCCTTCTCCCAGCCAGGCATTGAGCGCGTTTACGCCGGCGGCCAGACAGCCGGAGCGCTGTATATTTGCCTTTTCTGCCACCAGGATCTTAGTTCCCGGAGATTTCCTGGCAGCTGTGACCGCCGCATAGCATCCGGCAGTGCCGCCCCCTATGATCAGGATGTCTGTCGTCAGCAGTTTCTTTTCCATATCCTTACGCCTCTAAATGTGTCATGGGGACGGTTCCAATGACATTATCCTGTTTCACAGGGAAAGTTCCCCTTGTGTCACAGGAACGTTTCTCCTGACTTAAGACCTGTTACAGGAAGACGCTCTCTGTCCTTATGGACTGGTTGAAGACCAGGTCCACTTTGTCTTCCCGGACAATGAACATGCGATGCAGGAAAACATCCACCGTCTCCCCGATCCGGATCTCCGGATCATTAAAACTCCTCAGCACGGAGAGCAGGTTCCCGTGAATCCGCACCCGGATCTCCAGGCTGCTGCCCCGGAAGATGATGTCCTCCACGATGCCTTCCTCCGCGGATCTGGCAAACTGGACGCTCTCACCCTTTTTAAAGATGCTGATGAATTCCGGCCGGACGATTCCCACAGAATCCGGTCCGGCATACTCAAAAAAGCGGAAGTCCCCGTAATTTGCGACAGGGACGGAAGTTCCGATAAAGCGTGCGACAAATGCCGTCGCAGGATGAGCATATAACTCTGCCGGCGTACCGGCCTGTTCCACTCGTCCCTGATTGGTGACAATAATGTCGTCTGCTACTTCAATCGCCTCGTCCTGGTCATGGGTGACGAAAATGCTGGTAATTCCGATCTGACTGATCATCTCCCGCAGCCAGGTGCGCAGTTCCAGGCGGACCTTCGCATCGATTGCCGCAAACGGTTCGTCGAGCAGGAGGATCTGCGGATCCGGCGCCAGTGCCCGCGCGAAAGCCACCCGCTGGCGCTGTCCGCCCGATAACTGGCTGGGATAGCGCTTTTCCAGTCCTTCGCAGCCTATGAGTTTCAAAAGTTCTGCCACTCTCTCCCGGATCTTCTCTTCCGGCGCCTTTTTTACGCGGAGCCCGAAAGCGATATTTTCAAATACGGTCATATACCGGAACAGGGCATAGCTCTGAAAAACAAATCCGATTCCCCGCTCGCTGCCGGGTACGTCATTGACGATCTTCCCGTCGATCAGGATCTGCCCGGTGTCCGGATGCTCCAGACCGGCAATCATTCTCAGGATCGTTGTCTTGCCGCTGCCGGACGGTCCCAGCAGAGCTGCCAGTTTTCCCCTGGAAATACTGATATTGATATCTTTGGATGCCTGGAAATCACCGTAACTTTTGTTGATGTTCCGGAGTTCAACATATCCGTTCTTCTCATTCATTTTTTTACTCTTTATTGATATTTCTGTTACAGTTCACGCCCTCCGAGAGGAGGTGAACTGTAACATATTGCTCATTTGTGGATGTCCAGTTCCTTTTGCCCGCGGCGCTCGAGGAAGAGGCGGAGGATCAGAACCAGAACCGCCATGATCACCAGGATGGAGGACGCTGCAAAAGCACCTGTATAATCGTATCCCTGGTAAAGAAGTTCGATATAGAGCGGCAGTGTATTGGTCTTTCCTCTCAGATGCCCTGAAAGAACGGAGACCGCTCCGAATTCTCCCATTGCTCTCGCCGTGCAGAGAACAATCCCGTACAAGAGAGCCCATTTGATGTGGGGAAATGTCACTCTTCGAAAGATGGTAAAGGTACCAGCCCCCATCAGAGCGGCGGCCTCTTCTTCGTCGGTCCCCTGGGCATTCAGAACAGGGATCAGCTCCCGGGATATAAAGGGAAAGGTGACAAAAATGGTCGCCAGAATGATTCCGGGAACAGCGAAGATAATCTGGATCCCTCTGCTGTCCAGAATCGGGTACAGAAAACTCTGGCGCCCGAAGGTAAGGACATAAATAAGGCCGGCAATGATCGGGGACACCGTGACGGGAAGATCAATGAAAGTGGAAATGATCTTCTTTCCTCGAAAGGCATACTTGGTCAGGCACCATGCGGCGGCGATTCCGAAGATTGTATTGACGGCGACTGCCCAGAGTGTGGCCTGCACTGTCAGCTGAATCGCCTTCACGGCGTATTTGTCTGTAATGGATGCCTTATAGACCTCTACACCTTTGCCGAGAGCAGTCATCAGGATATAGACCAGCGGCAGGATCAGAAAGACCGCCAGAAAGAGAATGACCAGAATGATCAGGATCCATTTCACCGGACCGGAGTTATTCCTCAATGTCATTTTGATATCTCCTCCTTGCTTTTATGCCAGACCGCTGATACGGCGCGAGACCTTGCTCTGCAGGACTGCATTGATCGAAAGAATCACGAAGGCAATGGCCAGCATGACAAGAGCTATGGAAGTCGCTGCCGCATAATCAAATTCCTGCAGCTCCGACATAATCAGAAGCGGGGCGATCTCCGTCTCATAGGGGGTGTTTCCGGCGATGAAGACGACGCTTCCGTACTCCCCGATGCTCCTGGCAAACGCCAGTGTGAAGCCGGAGATCAGGGAGGGAAGAATCTCAGGAAAAATGACCCGCAGGAAGGTCGTCCGCCGATCCGCCCCCAGGATCATGGCAGCCTCCTCATATTGAATATCAATCTTTTCCAGAACCGGCTGCACGGAGCGGACCACAAAGGGGATGCCGATAAAGATCAGGGCAATGGTGATGCCCAGACGGGTATAGGCGATCCGGATCCCGAACCGGTCGAAGAAAATCTTTCCCACCCAGCCGTTCGTGGTCGTCAGGTGGGTCAGGGAAATGCCCGCCACTGCGGTCGGCAGTGCGAAGGGCAGCTCAATGATGCCGTCAATGAGTTTTTTCCCCGGAAACTCATATCTCACGAGCACCCAGGCCATGATCAGACCCATGACAGTATTGACAGATGCCGCCGCAAGTGCCGTCGAGATGCTGACCCGGTAGCCGGAAAGGACCCTCGGTCTTGTGATCGTATAGAGGAATTCGGAGGGCGTCAGTTTCAGTGTAAAAACCACCAGTGAGCATAAAGGCAGCAGAACCACCAGGCTCAATATCGTGATCATCACACCAAAGCTCAGCCCGAATCCCGGAATAATGCTTCTGCTTTTACTTGCTTTCATTTCTTCATCTTTCCAGCCTGCCGCCGGTCAGGCCCCTTTATTGTTCATAAATCTGGTCGAAGTATGCGCCGTCTGAGAAATGCTTGCTGCGCGCCTGCGTCCAGCCGCCAAAATGGGTGATATCTGTCAGGACGATCTTGTCGTTGATCCAATGACCGTCCGCAGGGATCTCCGTGATGGTACTGGAGTCAGTCTCAAGGACAAATTCGTCATAGATTTCCTTTGTACTGGGACGGTAGAAATTCTGGGCCTCAATGATCTGCGCCTCATCGGAATACAGATAGTTCAGGTATTCCGCGGCAGCTTCCTCTGTCCCGTGCTTCCTGGTGACCTCGTCGACGACAGCGACCGTGGGCTGGCACAGGATCGAGACGGAGGGAACGACGATCTCATACTCTCCGGGATACTCCTTCAGAGAAAGGAAAGCCTCATTCTCCCATGCCAGGAGAACATCTCCCTGTCCGTTTTCCACAAACGAAGTCGTGGCTCCTCTCGCTCCGGAATCCAGCACAACGACATTCCCGTACAGTTTGCGGATCGATTCGAGGATCTCCTCTTCGCTCTGCCCCTGCTGTTCAAAGAAATACCAGGCAGCCAGATAATTCCACATCGCCCCTCCGGAGGTCTTCGGATTGGGGGTGATCACGCCGACATCTTCGCGGATCAGATCGCTCCAGTCATAGATCTTTTTCGGATTGCCGCTTCTCACAAGGAATACGATCGTTGATGTATAGGGGGAGCTGTCCACGGGGAATTCCGAGATGAAGCCGTCGTCGATCAGGCCTGAGTCCGCCACCACCTGCACGTCTCCTTCCAGGGCCAGAGTAACGACATCCGCCTCCAGACCGTTGGAGACCTCCAGCGCCTGTTTCCCGGATCCGCCATGAGACTGCGTCACCTCGACCTGCCGGCCGGTCAGTTCCTCATAATATTGCTCGAAGATCTGATTGTAGGCAGCATAGAGTTCGCGGGTTGGATCATAAGACACATTCGTCAGTTCGATCACTTCCCCCTGACCGTCTGCTGTCTGCGTATCATTTCCGGCGTCTCCTGCGCCGGTACTGCCGCCTGCGGAACTGCCTGCCGCGGTCCCGCCGGAGGAGGATCCGCCGCAGCCTGCAAGCGCGCCGGCTGTCACCAGCACTGCCAGAAAGACGGCCGCGGCTCTTTTAAAAACACCGTATTCCGGCTTTCCTGCTCCGGGCCTGCTGTTTTCCTTTAATCTGACTTCTCTGTTACCATTCCTGTGTGGATATTGTTCTGTTCTCATTTTTCTTCCTTTCACATTCAAGACTCGCTCTATCCCGGTGCTTCTGCATGGCATTTGAAACTCAAAAAGATCCTGCTCCTCTGCTGCTTCTCTATGGTATTTGAAGCACTTTTTTGCGAAAGCCCCGGCTCCTGCTTCATTTTTGAGCATAAAAACAGCGGGGCATACTATAACGCTCCCGCTTCCGCATACAAATCTGTTCCTGCTCTCTTTTTTGGCAGGTCAACAGTTTTTTGTGCACATTCGAAACGAAACCGCTTTAATCTTAGTAATCTTTCCAGAACAGCAGCGACACATTCCCATATCAGACATACACATATTTCTCATCATTCTCACCTTTTTCCAGGTCCTTTCATTTTCTTTCAGCCGGCAAAATAAAATCTATTTATCTATCGGTTTAGTAGGCTTAAAAAAATGTAACATATCTTTCCTGCAAAAGCAATTCCTCCGTAAAACTGCTTTTCCCATATCCTGTTATCGGAAAAACAGATAACTGTGTTTGCCCTATTGCGTTACTAATCTGTACACGCCCCCTCGAAGGGCGTGTACAGTAACGTTGCGCATTACTGTAACATTGCGCGCGGATAATCAAAAAAAAGCTGCCCCCTCTTCTCCTATTGACCAAGTATGGGAATAGGTGTATAGTTACACATCGAATTTGAGCAGCCAATTGAGAAGGAGTATTTGCTCATGGCACAGGAGATAACAATTGAAGAACTGGAGCGAATTACCGGCCCGAAGCGAGTCATCGACATTCGCAGCCGGGAGGCGTTTGAAAAGGGAACATTTCCATTTGCCGAAAGCATCCCGTTAGAGGAACTGAAGCCGGAGATCATTGCGGCTGATACCACGATCCCGGTATATCTTTTCTGCCATACCGGAAGGCTTTCGATGGATGTTGCGGATGACTTGGAAGATTTGGGCTGTGAGGCTTACAGTGTAAAGGGCGGCTACCACAGCTATTTGAGACGCCAGTTAAAGCGCATGATGGCCAGCGGCGAAGAAATGACTGCGCGACGCGAAAGGGCGGAACGCAGCCTCATCAAAAAATATCGAAAGCAGCTCTGGACGCCCTTTATAAAAGCGCTGAAAGAGTATCGCCTGATTGAAGACGGAGACCGTATTGCAGTCTGCATTTCCGGCGGTAAGGATTCCATGCTGATGGCAAAGCTGTTTCAGGAGTTGCTGCGCCACGGCAAACGGAATTTTGAAGCTGTTTTCCTTGTGATGAACCCGGGCTATAACGAACTGAACTACAGTGCGGTTGTTGAAAACGCGAAACTGCTGGGGATTCCGATCGAGGTGTTCCGCACGGAAATCTTTGATATCGTCGCAGAGCAGAGCGATTCGCCCTGCTATCTCTGTGCCCGAATGCGCAGAGGCTCACTGTACAGCAAGGCGAAAGATCTGAGGTGCAACAAGATCGCCCTGGGGCACCATTATGATGATGTGATTGAGACCATCCTGATGGGAATGCTCTATGGCGCGCAGATTCAGACCATGATGCCCAAGCTCCACAGCACCAATTTTGACGGTATGGAACTGATCCGTCCCATGTATCTGATCCGGGAAAAGGATATCATTCGCTGGCGAGATTATAATGATCTGCATTTTATCCAATGTGCCTGTCGTTTGACAGAGAGCTGCGCTTCCTGCGGCGGCACAGAGCAGGGCTCCAAACGGGGTGCGGTCAAGGACTTGATCCGCACACTTACAGCGCAAAACCCGCAGATAGAGAAAAACATCTTCCGGAGCGTGGAAAATGTAAATCTGGATACGGTGATTGCGTACAAGCAGGGCCGTACCCGGCATCATTTTTTGGACAGTTATGTATAGGGACGGTCCTTTTGTTTCTGTCCCCCTGTTTCATAAAAACAGAGGGACAGAAACAAAAGGACCGTCCCCATAATCACGATCAGATGAAAATGCCGGAAGGCATCCATGATTGCTGCCATGTCATCATCTTTGACTAATTCCCTAACGAGTAGGATACACGTTTAAACGTGAGCCTTTTTGTCCAAACCATCTCATCTTTTTAAAACAACTGCTCACCGGTTATTACATTCTGAAACACAGAGGCATATTTCCCGTTTACAAATCCATTTGCTGAAACAAGCGTCATATGTATAGCTTTCCTGGGCTGAGTCTCTTTCTGAAATGTGCTCAACCTGTTCATAAGCTTTCCGTATTCAACTTTGTCTACTTCAAAGGCATCATCTGTAAATTTCATCTCGCAAAGATTAATAACACCATCTTTACGATCAATTAAGAGATCAATCTGTGCCCCCTGGGCCGACTTCTCACTTTTCCATGCATATTCCATGGTTTCTACCCCGGAAATCCCAAGTGCTGCCTTAATCTCAGAAACATGGTTTACACAGCAGATCTCAAAGGCATTCCCTCTCCAGGCATTGTAGGAAGGAGAATGTATGTACTCCATCCAGGAGCTTTGTTTGCCTGATCCCAGAAACCTCAGACTGAATAATACAAATGGATCAACAAGTTGGAAATAAGCTCCATTAGACGGTTTGGTATAATTCGTGTATCTTCTGATAAATCCGCACTGTTCGAGTTCCTGCAGATTTTCGGTCAGAACTGATCCTCCTCCGATTGCCTTGACTTCCGATAATTCCTGCCTCGTTTTACCGCTTTTCGACTCGGAAAGAGTTTTAATTATCGCCATATGCTTTTCCGGCTTTTTAAATAATGAATAAAACAGTTCAGTATATTCGTCTTTCAGATCGCCATAGGGCTTAAACATAAGTTCCTCTATATTTTGTGCAAGGGAAAGGCGGGAATCAATTAAGTTCAGATAATAAGGAATACCGCCAAATACCATATAGCACTCTATGATCTGCGTCCTTGTAAGAATGATATCGTTGTTCTCCAGAAGTTCCTTACACTCCTTCACTGTGAAAGGAAGAAGCCTGATCCGCCTGGTAACACGATTATGAAATCCTTTCCGCTCTTTCAGCATATGCTTAATAATCCATGACGTAGCTGATCCGCAGACAATCAGTAAAAGATCCTCCTGCGAAGATGCCCAGCTGTTCCAAAAATACTCAAGAGCACTTCTAAAATCTGATCTGGCTGTATCCATCCACGGAAGCTCATCCAGGAAAACAACTCGTCTGTTACTTACCGGATCCCTGTAAACATCTTTTGTTTCGAGGAGTGCCCGCAAACGTGCAAATGCTTCAAACCAGTCCGCTGGAGCCTTTTTCTCCGTACAGCCATACACCTGAAGACTCGCATGGAATGCCTTTAACTGACCTTTCGTTTTCTCGTCAGAAAGACCTGTTGCAGAAAAAGAGAATTGTCCATTGAAGAATTCTTTAATTAGAAATGTTTTCCCTACGCGGCGTCTTCCGTAAACCACAACAAATTCCGGTCGTTTTGATGAAAGACACTTTGAAAGCACATCTTTTTCCCGATTTCTTCCTATTATTTTCATGCTTATCACCACACATCTATAAATCGCCAAACAAGCATAAACATTTATCATTTTGGCGATTTATATGACTATTAATGTATATATTTCGCCATTTTTTACACGGTATCATGGCATTCTCGCTTTGTCAACAGTATTTGATGTGACGATAGTAATCCTCCGCATCCACTTCCAGCTTCACGTAAGAATCCGGTCGTCTTCTTTGGTTGCTCAACTGACATACGACCTCGACGTGCATCGGAATCTCCGAGATAACCGACATTTTTTTGACCCGTTACAAGCGAGTTACACGTTTTTCTTTTCGCATGTGAGTCTGTCATCTCATCCGGTTTTTCACAATCTGTATCCGGTTGAAACTGTTTTATATTTGTGATTATTTCATCAGTGAATGCAGCATCGCGCTGCCTTCTCATTACACCCTGTTCCTCCTCTTGATCTCTTTCTGTTTTTCTTTGTAACGTTCCCGGTTGTTAATGGCTACGACCTTCTGATCCGCCTTCAGAACAAAAGTCAACTTATATGGGGAAGGCTTTCCTTCAGAGTCATACCCACCCACAATAATCTTTTCAACGATACTGTCAAATACAAGCCGGTCAAACTGATCCAGAGGATCCTTTGTTTCGAGTGTATGACGCAGGTCGCGTATGCGCCTGTTGATGCTTTTCTTTTTCAGTGAATTTTCGGCAAGTATCTCTTTTTCTGCAATCTGTCTGTTCAGCCTTGCATTATACTCTGCCATTTTCCTATCGTATTCTTCCTTCTCAATTGTACCATCCACAAGCAGTTCTGTTAATCGACTTTTCTTTGACTCCAGCTTGTTGATGTTGGCTATAATCTGCTTTAATCTTTTTCGCTCTTCTTCATCTCCGATGACTTTTTCCACTGTTGCTATAACTGCGTCGAGTACATCATCATAATTATTGGTAAGCTGCCTGAAAACATCCAGAAACGCACTTTCCAATACAGCTTCGTCAACCGACTTACAGTTGGGACAATTTGCGATCCCATTTTTCGTTGCATTTATACACTGCCATACAGATTTATACTGACTACGGGTCTGTTGTCGTGTTCGTCTGGAGAGTTTATGGCCGCAAAAACCGCATTCACACATGCTGCTGAAAGTATATTGTCTGGTCTTGCATTCCCGCATCCCGTTGTCTTCCATAATCCTGCCCTGACTGCGGGACAGGCGAATTTCCTGCGCCTTCTCCCAGATCTCTCTGGAAACAATTGGTTCGTGATGGTTATGGGTCAGATACATTTTTTCCTCACCCATATTCGCAATCCGACGTTTTCCAATAGGATCAACCGTAAAAGTCTTCCCCATCAAGAGATCTCCGGTATACTTTTCATTTTTTATTACACCCATCACACCGCTCTGTAGCCATTGTACCTGTCCCTTTTTGTTCTTCCGGCCCATTTCGGTCAGCATGCGGGCAATACTGGGAGCTCCATAGCCTTGCACGTAAAGATCATAGATCAGTCTTACTGTATCTGCCTCATCAGGATTGACTGTCAGGCTCTTGTCTTCCGGATGGTAATCGTAACCAAGGCATCCATTAAACCCGACCATTTCACCACGCTGCATTTTCATGGCAAGACCCATCTTGACATTGGAAGACAATGATTCCACTTCCTGCTGTGCAAGAGAACTCAGGATCGTCAGCATCAGCTCTCCATTCATGGTGAGAGTGTCAATATTCTCCTTCTCAAAGATCACCGAGATGTTTTTGTCCTTCAGCATCCTGACATAGTTTAGTGTGTCCAATGTGTTTCTGGCAAATCTCGAAATGGATTTTGTCAGGATCATATCGATCTCCCCAGCCATACAGCGGTCAATCATTTCCAGAAACTGCTCTCTTTTATTTACGTTTGTCCCTGTAATCGCTTCATCCGCAAAGATACCGACCATAGCCCATTCTTTATTGTCACGGATTTTTTCTTCATAATACTTCTTCTGTGACTCAAAGCTTCCGAGCTGTTCATCGTCATCCGTTGAAACACGCACATATGCAGCTACACGAATCCGTTCCGGTGCCTGAAAACCAGTGCTCTTTACCCTGCGCCTGCTGTTGGGACCTGATCTTGTTGCTTCAAATACCTTTACGTCACTCAAAAAGCCTTCCTCCTTCCTGTCTCTTTACGTCTTTTGGCAAAAGCTTGCGGTTATGACTTTCTTCAGCATCATCATAATTCAAATGGAAAATATGAACGACTGTCGGAAGTCCGTCTTGAAAACAATCAACCTTTACCCTGTCGTGAGAACAGGATTGATTCTGCTTCGTCTTTTTCTTCGTTTATGCTGCTTTTGAGTGTTATCAGGAACCACCTCAATTTCTCCACCTATATTGATAAGCCTCTGCCTTACTTTGCTATATTCCTGTTCTGTCAAAAGTCCTTCTCTCACCAGCTTTCTAAGCAAAGCTATCTTCTTGGCAAACTCCAGTTCTTTATTCATCTACCTCTCCCGCTATATTACTTTGACTTGATCCAGTATAGGAAAGGCGTGCCTGCCACATTAGATCATTTCTTTTGGCGTCGACGTTCCCCTCCTATTAACCCCAAAAAATACAGCTCGCAGGTAAGCTGTTCGAGAAAAGATTCAACGTTTGTTTACAAACCACTCTTCCCTAGGTGTACAATAATATCTGTAACTCTTTTTATCAGTTTACAGAAACAGCCATTTAATACATCAGCAATTTTTTCAGCGACGGTGTCTACATAAACATGAGACAGTATTTGAAAATCGGAGATTTAGACTATGGACAAACGGTATATTTCAGAGGCTGAATTCAAGAGCTATATGGATAAGCTCATCTCTTTGCTTGAACAGGGATCATCAAAAGAAGAAGTACTAGCCTATCTTAATGGACTGATTGGCAGCCAGAAAAGCCGTCACTCAAACGGAAATGAGTGTGGCCAGGGTTCTTACTCTGGCTCTGAGAAAAGACAAACAATGCTCCTTCAAATCAAGAGCATTCTCAATAATTATGGTTTCAATGGAGAAATACGTAACGACAGAAAAGCCGGTCCGTATATCAACATTGGAGACGTAAGTCGAGTGAGGCTTCGCGCGCAATTCTGGTATGACGAAAGAAAAGATTTGGTTAATTTATGGGTTGGCAAAGAAATGGGCTTCTGGTATTCTCTGTCAATCGATTCAAAATTCAGGCAACCCTAGGAGAGTATGTCGGACAAAGAAAACAAATTAACTTTCCTCGATCTTGAATCCGCTGTAAAATACATCGAGAAGGTGGCTGAAAAATCCGGAAAGAATAAACTGTAAATACTCAAATAAAGCAAAAGAGGAAACAATAGCTAAGAAATCTTTTGAAATAGTACCCGTAGTATTCCCAATGCATGTTCTCATGGTCGAGCATACTTGGTTGTTTTAGCCTAACGTATCTGATGTAAAATTCAATCTCTTTTGAATCGCGTATTTAAATCCGTATTTTTTAGTAGTGATTTCAAAATAGTGTAGCGGTCAAGTTAATAACGGATTTCAGAAAGGACCAGAATGGAAGAAGAAAAAGAATTACTCGAAATGATTGGCTATCTCTGTAAACGTCTGACAGACCTTAAATGGTTTTATAGTCCTCGTTATTTCAAAGAGTCTAAGGTTTCTATCGAAAATATTATCAACTTTAGAGACTCAGGACTACGCCTTATTTTAGTTCTAGACAGAAATATTTTTTCTAGATTAATGGACGTTGTAACAAAGGGAAAAACAAACCAAGGAGATACGAGGGATATCGCTGTATTGATGTCCTTTTGCGCAATCCTTAGTTTTGACATTTGTCCTTATTTTGCAATAAACGAGTATTCTGCTGGTCAAGATCAAGAGTTGATAGCGCAAAATGAATTTTATATATTCGATAGTATTTTCAAGAATATTTCATATAATTCTTGGTTGAAAATTGCAGTCGGTGCTGAAGATAGACTAGATAAAATAATAACTTTACCACAAAAAGCATTTCAATCAATCAGTTTTCATGAAGATACAACTGATTATTTGAGTCACTATGCGGCTCTTATTCATTTTGCATATGTTTGGAGAACACAAAAGGATTCATTTGAAAAATTTAAATCATTTTTCGAATGGTATTATGCTCATTCAAAGTATTCACGATTTATGGTGATATATATCTGCTCTGTTCTTGCTTCGTGCAATAAATACAAACTCCCCAAAAATATTAACAGCGAATCTTTTGAGAATGTTGTCAGTGGTTGTAAGAATCAGGCTAGAGATATAAGCTACTTATCATTATTATCGTTGGATCGATATCCATCTAATCAATATGAAATGGTTTTGGTATCATCTGACGAAATGTTAGGGGATATTTATTCTAAGGGTGTTTCCAATTCTGGAGCAATACGACTATATGAAAAGAGCATAAAGAAAAACAATAAGAAGGCATCCGAATGGGTTGATCATCTCCTAACTACTCATCAGGAATGTAAAAGAAATGATGAAAAATATTATCAAGACCTTGTAAAAGTTGAATTTTTAAGGCTCAAAAAGCTTTTCCAGTCACCTTGAAGGGTGAGGAAGTGTTTCGAAGTTAACGTTTGACGTATGTTTGGTTTCAGTATGATCATATTCTTTGAAGACAGCACAGAAGAAGAGTAATTCTCTATATTTATTTCCTTCTGTAATCTATTTGGGATAAAACTCAACACGTAGACAGGGCAAGCCCTTCATTCTTACTTACATTGGCTTGTTCAGCACAAGCCTGAAAATTTTGCGAATAGCCGCGCAATACGTAATTTGTTCGAACTCTCACTTTCCAATCAGGCCAACAGATTGGCTGACCAGGCAGAAATTACAGATGAAGAATTGAACACCATAGATCAACAGGATTTTCCTGAGTATGTTAGTTTTTTACACAAAAAAGAATAAGTGGACAGGGAGTCGTTCTCTGTCTCTTTTCCGGAGTGATTGAAAAAAGTGTACGCGATAAATAGTGAATGCCCAATAGGAATGGGCTGTCGCATTAAGAGAATGATATTCGTTCTGATAATGCAACAGCCCTGTAGCATTCTAAATCTCGTCATTCCTACATCATATTTTAACCAATATGTGCATAATAAAATGTTTTGATAAGTACAGATACCAAGTGCTCTCTATCCAAATTCGGAAGATCCTCTTCCGAAAGCACAGAAAAGGATTCCTCGCTTGGAATTTTTCTAATAAGCTCAGACCAATATCGAGTTAGAATAGAGCGCTCTTGTATTTCAAAAAAACACTCTTCAATGTGTTCATGTCCATTATACTGCAGGATAATCAGCAAAAACTCCATTCTTAAAACAGAAAAGTACATGGTTCTGGAAACATCATGGATAATGTTTCCAAAGAAAAACCCACTGTCTGAAACATCACTCCTAACAGCCTCTTGAAAAATCAAATAATTGATTGCTGCAGATATTGCCCGCACAGAATCCTTCGGATTCCGGTAATGCTCCAAAAGAAGCTTTAATCCCATCAAATCACAATAACATTCTTCAGCAAAGTGCCTAAACCGATTACTGTTCCACAAGGCATCAAAATATTCCTTAAGTGAAGAAGGTATTGTATCTAAAAAGTATCCTGCCCTCTCTTTCAAAAATGTATCTATTGGGTAATCTTTTATGAGCCTCTCAGTAAGAACTTGCATGCTCACCTTCGCAAACTTCCAGAAATCTTGTGGAAGACCTTTTGAACTGCTTGCCTCTAGCGATAGATGAGTTAATTCGTGTCCAATCAGGAAGTACGATTGTAAAGAAACCATTTGTAATATGTTCTGTTCAATCCGCTCTTTATTATCATCAAAAGAGTAATTTAGATTGCGATATTTTCCGCTAAAATATAAACTTCTTGGTAAATCATTCATTCGAATCAATTCTTCACCAATCAATTTGTAGAACAACTTCTCCATATCTTGTTCGTTATTCTCGGTCATAATAATAGAATCATAAATATAGAGCACTTCCATTAGGCAGCTATCATATATAAGATATGGCCGCCCACGCAAATAAAAGGCACAAAAGCTTCTGGTAAGGGTCTCACATTGTATGATTTCAGGGATATTTACTTGCAGGTCTTCACAACACTCTTCAACAATATTATTTATATCAGAGCCATTGTGAATATCACGCCGACAACATCGATCAGCAACTTTTCTGGCAATGATTTCCCTTTCTGAGATCATCTTATCTATCCCCTATAATCCTTATGAAAAGTTATCCCTTTGATCGCTTTTTATTCTTTGCCTCTTTTTCCTCGTTTTTCTTAAGAATCGATTCTATCAATTCCTGGGAAACATTGGTTACTTCAATTTTTTCTCCGTCAATTTTTAATGAAGACACTTTGTTTTGTTTGATTATTGTTTTAATGACAGGAATTACAACTACGATAACGTTAATAGCCAGGCTTATATACAACTCAATCGTTGTTAAGTCCCCAGTGAAATTCTTTTCAGTTATAATGTCAATCCCTTCATTATTTTCAGAAAGATCAAACAACTCCTTTGCATATTCTATTTCATCCACAGTCAATTCTATCTTGTGCATAAATCCTCCTCGTTATTAATAATCGCAATATTACGTTGTTTCTTGGATAGACCTTGGCATTCTATAGTTCACTGCTTCTTCATAGTCATCCATAGTACTCTACAGCAATCATACCACACATCATATAAACTATTTGTTTTTTCTCGGGATGCTTTCCTATGATTTTAAAACTTTGGGGTTAATAGAAGGGGATTTCTCAGCTATTTTCCAGCAAATCCCAGGGGGCTAACAAATCAACGCAAGATTCTGCTATTGACCATTTTTTCGTCAGTTTCGAAAAAAAGTCATCGCAAAACTTGATGGGGATTGCGGCTCCCCATTCCCTCGCGTCTCATTTCCAAATTGTTTTCCATCACCAAGGGCTTGAAAACCGGAAATGAATCTCTGGCTCCCCAGTAACTGTGTCCGCAGCGCTGTGTTTCTCCTTCGTCGTAACACATCGGTCATGCTTTGCATGAATGTATTAAGGGCCTGCAGAAGTGCATGGCAGGAAGGAGACCGTATGCCTAACCCTAAAAAGAATCCCGGAATTAAGAAAACTCACAACATGAAAGTACTGCTGGATGACACACAATATGCCTTGGTGCAAAGTGCGGCAAAAGCTGCAGGTATGAAGATGGCGGCATATATGCGACATCAAGCAATCTATGGGAAGATTGAAATTCATAATCACATTGTTGCTAATTTTTCTTCGCTGGAAAGGATTGCCGCCGAACTGTCTTCGATCAGCAATAATCTGAACCAGCTGACAAAGTATTTTCACATGGGCGGAGTGAAGTCAGAAGCAATGCAGGAAGAGCTTCGCCGCTGTATCAATGAGGTGATGAAAATGAGGGAGGAACTTCTGACATTTGGAGGTGAGTATCGTGGCTACGTTAAAACATCTCGCAAGTAAAAGTGCCGACTATGGAAAGCCCATTAAGTATCTGATGTTCGAGCATGACAGAAATGGAACTCCTCTGCGGGATTCGGATGGAAATCTCATCATGAGAGATTCGTTCATCCTGGACGGAATCAACTGCACTCCGCTTTATTTCGATAAGGAATGTGAGATGCTGAACTGGCAGTATCACAAAAACCAGAATTACAATGATATCAAGTCGCATCATTACATCCTGAGCTTTGATCCAAAAGATAAGGAAGAAGGATTGCTTGATCCTGCGCATGCTCATGAGCTTGGAATGGAATTCGCCCAAAGATGTTTTCCCGGACACCAGATCCTCGTCTGTACGCATAGTGACGGGCATCACGGAAGCGGCAACATTCATGTTCATTTGATTCTAAACAGTCTGCGGAAACTGGATGTTGAGAAGCAGCCATTCATGGAAAGGGATATAGACAGCCGTGCAGGTTACAAACACAACCTGACACCGGGATATCTTAAATATATGCAGGCGCAAGTCATGAAAATCTGTGAGCGGGAAGGACTTCATCAGGTGGATCTTCTGACTCCTGCAAAAACTAAAATCACAAACGCTGAATATGAAGCACGTGAATCCGGACAAATTGCTATGGATGCCCGTAACGAAAAGATCCGGGCGGCACAAATGATTCCGCGAAACACTGTCTTCCGAACGCAAAAACAATTTCTCCGTGATGCTATTCTCGATGCGGCAGATCATTCCACCACGGTGGAAGAATTTAGAAGAATTCTAAAAGAAAAATACGGAATAGAATTGAAAGACCGGCGCGGCAGATTCAGCTACCTGCATCCTGACCGGAAGAAGTTTATTACAGGGCGTGCTTTAGGAACGGATTATGAAAAAGAGTGCTTGCTTGAACGAATTCAGAGGATATGTTCCGAAAAAGACAATTGTAGTCCTGATCACCCAAGCAAAGTATCTTCCCGTCAAAAGTCTATCCCTTCTCAGATAGTCGTTATGCAGGGAAATAATAAGACCGGTGACAAAACAAATCAGGAAACTTTGCCTGTTTCCGAAATGACCGGGGGAAAAATGGCTGCCACTTACTGCGCCGGCAAAAAAGGAATCTTAGTTGACTACAATCCCTCTTACGACTACCATGCAGATCCGGTCGCGATTCTATTTATCCGCACAGAGCTCAGACTTGTCGTTGATCTACAGACAAATATAAAAGCCCAAATGAGCACAGCATATGCGAGAAAAGTAAAGATCTCAAATCTAAAGGAAATGGCTAGAACAGTTGTCTACATTCAGGAGCATGGAATCCATTCAAGAGAGGAATTAAAAGAAAAACAGGCAGAACTTACTGAACAATTAAAAGGCTTAGAAACAAGAATAAGAAATGCCGACGCCGAGACTAAAGAAATAAATCAGCAGATTCATTTTGCTGGTCAATACTATGCAAACCGGGCTGTACATTCTGACTTTATGAAATCCTGGAAAAAAGGATGGTTCCGCTCAACCCATCGGAATGAACTGGATCGTTACGATGAAGCCGTTAGTTTTTTCAAAGAAAACAATGCTGGCAATATTCCTCTTATCAAAGATTTAAAAGAGAAAAAAGAAATTCTTCAATCCCAAAAGCAAGAGCAACTGACTTCACGGAATACTCTTCTGCAGGCACAAAGAAATCTGCAGACCGCTTCTGCAAATGTTGATACAATTCTTGGAATCGAAGAAGCAAAAGTAAGAGAAGTGCCGCAAATCAAGCAGTCTTCCAGGAATACGGATCCTTCTCTTTAAACTGCATTTCCTCGCTATTTGATGAATCAGCACCACTGCGAGGTACTTTTCTTTATTCTTCACCCCAAAAAATATTTGATAGTATGTACATTTGACAATACGTTTTGATTTTAATAAAGTTGCAATATATAATATTTCACACTTGGTCATGGTATTGAATTCAGAAAAGAAAGGAATAAAAAATGCCGAGAAAGAAAAAAGAAGAAGTCGCTGTTGAGAACACTGAGATTGTTGAAGCTGCTGTGACCGTGGCTCCTGCTGAAGAAGCTCCTGCCCCAAAGAAACGCGGCGGACGCAGAAAAAAAGCCGAAGCTGAATCTGTTGAGGAAAAGGCAAAGGAAACTGTGAAAAAGACCGTCACCAGGAAACCCCGCAAGAAAGCTGTCGTTCCGAACTTCGTGATTCAGAACAACGCAGAAGACAGCATCACTTACGCAGCTGTAGTTGAAAAGGTGCAGGCCGCCATCACAATTCAGGATGTTACTTCCCTGGACATCTATGTTAAAGCTGAGGAAGGCAAGGCATACTATGTTGTCAACGGAGAAGCGGCCGGTGCTGTCGATCTGTTCTAATAAGCGTTCCTCAGAATGGATATGCGGTTACAACAACATACCGTTTTGCCACTCCAAAAAACCAAAGAAGGGAAAGGTGTATCAAATCTGTTACACCTTTCCCTTCTCTACTTTTAAAATACCAGTCGGTTTTTTCGATACTATCTTTACATGATGATTAAAGTCGGTTGGTAAGATGGTAATATTTACCCTGGGATATGACAGTATCCATTAGGATTTTTCATCAGATTTCAATACATGCATAATTGCTTAACCCTTTATTCCTTCTCTAGAGAAATCTTCATCCGAATCTCCCCAAATATATTCTTGATTATACTTTTCAGCAATCAATTTGCACAGTTGCCCCAGATATTCAAGATTGCACTGATACACAACTTCCGGCGATGGATGAAGGTGGGCAAGCTTCGGGTCATATGTATGTTTTTCAAAAGTACGGATCTGGTCAAAAAGTTCATCTCTCACCGTAAGAAGCTCTGTATACGTCTTATTTCTATATTTCTCAAAAAATCCTTCTGGGCTTATCATCATAAGTCATTTCCCACCTATCTATACATGAGACCATGTTTTATCGAATCGTGAATGACATGTCAATCATCACTACACAATCAGCCCTCTTGTATCTAACACCTTCGTTAAATACTCAAGCACCTTCTCACATTCTTCCTTCGTAATAACAGGATCCGATATTGCCAAACTTGCATGGACTTTGTTTCTGTTTTCCCTGATAATCGTGGCATATTGCGCTTCATCATTAATCCATACTGGTGGTTCTAACCATTTTATTCGCTCAATCAATTTATAAAGATCAATATTCGATGCTTTCCCATCTTTATCATGGAAGCACTTCTTTTCACTGCCATATAAGTTTATACGTCTATTGCGATCATATACTTTTTCTCCAAAGTAGTCCACATTATCTATTTCGCTTACCCAGTCCATTAAAACGGATTCCAATATACCTCCGCATAATATTATTGCCGCCTTATATGCCTCCACCTTTATACATCTATGGACTTCTTCTATATCAAGAAGAATCATACGCCTAAGGTTTGTATGACAGCCCAGATTAGCAAGTTGAAATTTTTTAATCAGCAATAAATCATCATCAAGACCTGTCCCATACAGTTCTGCCTGTTGTCTATATGTTAAATGATTCTTAATAGAATGATAATCATTATAATAAAGATCGGACAGCATATTCTTGTAATATATTTTATCTTTTTGGGGGAGGACAATTTGTATTAATTCAATATTTTCATCAGGCAAATATGAAACCGAATTTTTCGTACTTAAAATATCTACAGCAATCTTTCCAACATCAGTCTCAAAGTACATAAATAAGTATTCTAGACTTATATCTTTCTTCACTTTGATAACACAAGACCCTTCCATTGCATATAAAGGAACAGCCGGTTCTTCAAAAATTGGACACCACATAAATACATACGAAGACGGCATATAGTAGTCTCCTTTATGCAGTTGAGTATCTGTACGAGCATGATAGGTAACCACAGACTTATGGTCATCAAAACCTAAATCCCCATCCTCTATCGAAACATCTTTACCAATCCCTCTTGGCCTAACGGCTGATACAAAAGTATCATTTAAGAAATATGACCTTTCATCACTAATTTTTCTAGGGTAAACGATTGTGGCTAATTCCCCTAGCGTTTTAGTCTTACCGTTTCTCGAATATGACTGTAACTGCTTTCTACATGCCAATAAATCTGGAGTTAATAACTCCGGTCTTAGGTGTTCAAAAAAATACGGCAAGTCCTCATATTTACAATAGTAAAAGTTTGAATTACTGTCATCCTCAGGTTTACCGGAATTGCAAAAGACCCATTCATTTACATTATAAAGATAATTATTATAATCTTCGTCAATTAATACAGGATCCCATTCATCCATACAATCTTCCAGTTCAAATTCTTCTGTATACTTAACTAATCCTTTATAGCTACATATCTTTATTTTTTTAGGTTTTCTTTTAGCATATTCAATCATTACATACTGTAAACTATTTACCGGAACTATATCAGATAAATCAATAATAGATCTGATAAAATACCCTCTATCTCTAATGTCAGATATCATTGAAAAAACCAAACCAACATTGCCCAGTAAACCGTCTATTATATCATCGGTAGAGTACTGTTCATTGCCAATATCCTCCAGTGCTCCAAATCTATCATAGCCCCAAGAATCACACTCAAACCAATATCTTTCTAATATTTCTGAAGGCTGTATTATTTGGTACAGCTTTCCACTTTTTGAATATAAGTTGTCACCATTAAAAGAATCATACCACTGGCTTATAAATTGGAATATTGCACTTTCTATGTCGTTCATTTCTTATTCCACCTCATTCATAAAAAACTACAATTTCTTTATTCAAAGATTAACTGCTGATAATACTTGCTTCTTTCTTAAGCAAGTTCTACATCTATGCTTATACTCCTTATCGCTCAGCATTAATTCGTACTCATTATATCATGGGGCAAATTTATCAGGCAGTCAGAATATACTATGATTTTACACAGTGAATTGTCTTGCCATTATCGTTGCTTCTTCCTGCTCTTTGCCCACGTAAAAAAGGCAGGAAAACGATACCCCAGTACCGTCTCCCTGCCTATCTTATTAAATAATCACGCGGTTGTGCCTGCCATCGCTTTTTTCTTGAGCTCTTCCTGGTATCTCTTTAGCCTGTTAAGGACAGAGTCCCTGCCCTTTAGTGGAAGTTTTCCTTTTTTTCGTCTTTTCTTCCTGCGCTGTCGTGCTTCTTGTGTTTTCTTCTCATCCCAGTTGAGTCGGCCTCTTTCATTTGCTGTTTCTCCGGAAGGAAGAATCTCCGTTTTCCCCACAGGCGAGAGCTCTGCCTCTGTATTCTTAGTGGTGTTTTTAGACGCCATTGTAGAAGATTTGTTTGCATCAGATCCCTTGTCAGCATTCTCAGTCGATTGGCGCGTCGGCGTACTGCGTCTGTGCATGTATTCCCGAATCTGTTCGATAACCTGGTCTGTAAAGCCGTCCATGGTATCTGCCGCCGCTGTTTTTCCATGGCTGTCAAGAACTGCAAAGGCCACTTCATTGCCATATTCGTCACTCTGCATAAGCAGGAAGTTCTGGCCATCGATCCACATCTCTTCTGCTACGCTCCACAGTCCCTCCCGTCCTTCAATTGCATAGCCGCTTGTGTTTGCATTCAGGACTGTAGATGAAGATGTAACATGGAAGAAGCCACTGAGAGGAATAAGCCTGTCAGGATCTACATAATAGGCTTTTGAGATGCCCTCTCTGGTGAGTGCAAGGATATCTCCTGTTTCAAGGGCTTTTCCAGTTACGCCTCTCGGCAGGTCCTGATCGATACTTTTACGCAGATCTTGCGGTGTCAGTATCAATGCAGGGTCAAAGCTGGCAAGATAAAGCTGCACGTAATCATCTGAATTGATCGTAAAGCCGTATTCCTTAAGATACTGGTAGGACTGGTGGCGCAAGGCACGAATCTCTTTCTTATCACGTCTGAGACGATAGATCACAAACTGGTTCACCCTGCCAATCATTCATCTTCCTCCATGCTATTATCAACATATGCAGAATCAGACTCTGCTTGCTCCTGAGGTTTATCTGTGCCAATCTGCTCCATCTGCTGCCCTTCTTCCTCGGGATCCTCCTTTCCCTCCTCTTCGATGGCCCATTCGATTTCATCACGATATTCCGTGAGATCCATTTTTTTATACTCATCATCAGAGATCCTTTTCAGCTTTTCCATGGCACTTAACAGTAGGTCAAACATATCCTGATCATCTTTCAGTTCAGGAAGAACTTCACTCATTATATGAATCGTATTGGAACGTGTATCCGGATTGAAAACGGCAATGACAAACATTTCTTCTTCATCAAAGGTAATCTTCTTCATAAGGATAATTCCCCCTTTCTGTGCTGCCTGGTGGTTTCCCTGCTTCTATGTCCATTATCCTCAGCCCGTGCTTTTTCCTGATGAGCCCTGAGGGCAGCAAGGACTGATTCTTTTCTTCCCGCAGGTGCTTTCTCCTCTTTTCTGGCAGGTGCTGCCCTTTGCTCTTCTTTGGCGGTGACAGAATGATCCGGGAAGAAAGACTTTGCCTCAGCAATGGCCGCCTGAAGACTGGTATGGTCACGATAATAATCCACGGAGTTGATTGTCTCCTCCCTTACCTGTCCGGATACGACGAGAGGAAAGCTGCCTGCATATTCGCTTCCGTCCTGCAGTTCAAAACCAATGCCTTTTCCTCCGTGCATACGGTCATCCGGAATGTCCCGGAGTGCTTTTACTGCCTCCTCAAGGGTAAGTCCCCGATGAACTTCCCCCATGACAGGGAACTCCATACACTCCGCAACGTAAAAGGTAAGGGTTCTTTCTTTGTGATCCTTCTGTTCATCAGAGTCAGAATGATCCGTGTTGTCATCTGAGATATTCGGTCTGTTCTCTGATGAATGTACTTCCTGTGATTTATCGGGTTCATGGGATACGACTGTTGGATTTACTGGTACAGCCTGATTCGCCTCTTCAAACGGTATTTCTTCTTTTTCCGAGTCTATCTGCTCGAAGGCTTCCTGTTCCTGTACCGGAATGAAAAACTCTGGAAGCTCCTCGAATCCGACGCGATCCACATAATAGGCTTTATCCTTTCCGTCCTGATGAAGAACAATCACATCGCTCATACTGAGGGAATGCATCTGCCCTGCTGCAGGGCGGTCATCTCGGTTGAATTTCTCATAAAGGCTGTCGAGAGTATCACCGGGACGCAGGTATCCATGATAAACATCCTGGTAGAATTCCATTGCCAGAGGAATTCCTGTCTCCCTGGCATATCCGAGATCCATAAATGAATAGTCTCTTGCGGGACTATCCTTATCGATCTGATAGATTGTGTAGCGGTCCACATCCCGCTCTGCGATATAGGCTTCGACTTCATCGAAGATCTCTGAGGCTGTTTTTCGAATCGTATCCATCGAAGCACGGAGCGCGGACGTATCCTGGCTTCCGCACCACGAAGCCAAATACGGAATCGTATAGCCAGAGGAATCCAGATGATAATGGGACAGCAGAACATGAGCACAGGCCTCAGCCTCAATTTCCCGAGTGTTCTGGTCTTTTATAACACCTTGTTCTCGCATGGTATCCCGATCATGGAGCCGGGCATGAGCCAGCTCATGCGCTGTGGTCTTCATGGTCTGAACCTCACTCATTCCGCTCTGGATAACAATCTCCTTGCTGGTGCTGTCGTAATAGCCTTTTGACTCTCCCTTGATCTCATCAAACCGGATCGGCACAGGTGAGACTGCACGCATAGCGTCCATAAAGATCTCAAAGTTTTCAGCTGTACCCGTCAGTTCAGGAACATCCAGCTCAGGAAGCGGTTCTCCAACTGTCTGAGAGATATCAAATATCTTTGCGACCTTGTAGCGGGGAACGGTAATCTCAACTTCTTTTGTCTTCGGCTTTCCATCCGGTCCAAGCACTGTCTTTCCCGTTCGTGGATCCTGTATTTCTTGTGATGTCTTTTTCTTATAAGGCGCCGGCGCAATAATGGAGATTCCATGCTGCCCCTTCATGACTTGCCGATTGAAACGCTTCTGCCAGGTGTTGTATGATGCCACCCGTGTAGCTGAGGGCATCTGCATGGCAATCAGAAGTACGTTGTTGGCACTGTAATGATGAAATTTGGCCATCGTATCCAGGACCTTTTTGAACTGCTCGTCTGATGCCATATACTCTTTCAGACCAGCCTCCAGACGTTCTGTGATTTCCTTCATCTGCTCCTTTCTGGCTGCCAGAATCTCTTCATAGCTTTTCTTGCCCTTCATGCCAGAGTCGGAAACATGCTCTGGTACCTTCTCGTTCTTATCCTGGGTCTTCTTTTCCTGCGCTTTTCTATCCCCGACAACATTGACCCTGTTGGGGGCCTTCTCCGAAACGGACACAGACAGCTCCTGTTCCCGAGATACGTAACGATCACTTACATTTTTTTCTGCCATTTATTACTCTCCTTTCCCGGAAGCCTGTCCGTTCCCAAAAGTAACAGACAGGCTCCGAAACTTTATAAACAAATCTAAAGCCAAATGTATCGATGCTTACAAAGCAGGCTCCGGTCTTGCCTTTATCCGTACATCAGTACATCTTGCTGATTCTGCGATTTCTGCTTTTTTGCTCTGCAGGCGTTCAATCAGAGATTCTTTGCCTGTAGTTTTATTCTTTCCGGATACATGTTCTTTCCTCAGAGGCTTTTCCTTCAGAGAAGCTGCCTTGTCGGCATAGGTCTCTGATCCTGCTGCCCGGTCGGCAACCGTGGCAGTATATCTTTCTTTGTTGCCTTCGTGAGTTGACTGGTCCGTCTCCTCATCCACGCCCAGAGTCTCCACAGGGGATCGCTCGTCCATGTTGAGCATAGCGTTGAGTTCGGCCAGACGGGCGGATTTCTCCACAAGCTCCGCTTCATGGGCAAAGGGTTTCTGGACTTCCTCTTTTGCGGCGGCGAGCTGTCCCTGCAGGTTCTCCAGTTTCTGCTGAGATTCCGCAAGCTGCCGTTCCACGCCGTAAAGGACATTCTGGATCCTTGTGATATTGCCGGACGGGTCTTTTCCCACCTCTACGGTGTAACTGCACTGGCGCTTCAGAGTCAGCATGTAGGCCTGACGGAAACCGTCGAAGCTGGCGCTCATGGAAAAGCCCGCGTACTCGCCAATGATCCCTTCCGTGCGGACGGCCTTAAGGCCTGCGCAGGCCGCGATAAGAGCGGTCCCTGCCTCCTTCCTGTCCGTGAACTCTTTTCCACCGATGGTCATGGTGAAGCTGTCCGTGTCGCTTTCCTTGTCCTTTTCCTGCTGTGCATGCAGAGTTTTGACAGCAGAAAGGTCGGATTGCAGGCCGCCGATCCGTTCCTTGACGGAAGTGATCTGCATGGGGTAGGTACGGGCGATATCAGATTCCAGACGATAGTGCTCGTTGGTGTGGTTTGCTTTGAGGAGTTTCAGACGGCTGACCTGGATATCAAGATCCATCTTTTCCTTGATGGCGGGATTTCCAGTAGCCAGGGCCTTGATCTCCGCATAGGAGAGGGCGGTGTCGTCCACATCCTCACAGGAGCGGACAGGGGACTTGGAGGTCATGATCTGGGAGATGAATTTCTGCTTCTGTTCCAGGATCTGCCACATGTAGCTGTCGAAACTTGCCTCCGTGACATAGCGGAAGATCTGAACTTTCGGGTTTCTGTTGCCTTGGCGAAGGATCCTGCCTTCCTGCTGTTCCAGGTCGGAGGGCTTCCAGGGGCAGTCGAGATGGTGCAGGGCGATGAGCCTGTCTTGCACATTTGTGCCGGCGCCGAGCTTGGGCGTGGACCCCATCAGGATCCGTACCTGGCCGGAGCGGACTTTGGCAAACAATTCCTCCTTTCTGGTCTCTGTGTTGGCCTCATGGATAAAGGCGACTTCCTCCTTCGGGACGCCCTTTGCGACGAGCTTTTCGCGGATGTCATCGTAGACGTTGAAGGATCCGTCGCCCTTGGGTGTGGAGAGGTCACAGAAGCAGAGCTGGGTGGACCGATCCTTTTCCGTGTCCTTCCAGACCCTGAACATGTTCTCGACACAGCGGTTGACCTTGCTCTCCGGATTATCCGGCAGCATGGGATTGATCAGGCGCTGATCCAGAGCGCACTTTCTCCCGTCGTTGGTGATCTTGAGCATGTTGTCCTCTGTGGGCTGGACCTTTCCGGAACGGACGGCCTCCGCACGGTCAGCAAAGGTAGAGACAAGCTCTTTCTGCTCCTCACTGGGCTTTAAAACCTCGTTGATGTACTCCGCTTCCGGAACGGGGAGATCCAGCATGTCCGAAGTCTGGATGTCGGCACACTCCTTGAAAAGGGTGATCAGCTCCGGCAGGTTGTAGAACTTGGCAAAGCGGGTCTTGGCGCGATACCCCGTTCCCTCCGGTGCCAGTTCGATGGCTGTGACGGTCTCGCCAAAGGCGGCTGCCCAGGAGTCAAAATGCCCCATGCCCAGCTTCTGCAGGGTGCCGTACTGCAGATAACGCATGACAGTATATAGCTCCACCATAGAGTTGGAGACCGGTGTGCCTGTTGCGAAGGTGACGCCCTTGCCGTCGGTGATCTCGTCCAGGTACTGACATTTCATGAACATGTCGGAACACTTCTGCGCGTCAGACTGGGCAATACCCGCGACGTTGCGCATCTTGGTGTAGAAAAAGGCATTCTTGTAAAAATGACTTTCATCCACGAATAGCCTGTCTACGCCCAGCTGCTCAAAGGTCACGACATCGTCCTTGCGCTTCTGGTCATTCAGCTTTGCGAGACGTACTTCCAGTGTCCGGCGGGTCTTCTCCATCTGTTTGATGGTGTAGTTTTCTCCACGATCGTATTTCAACTCGGAGATGGCATCCTCGATATCGTCGATCTGGCGTTGGATGGTCGCGACCTGACGCTCCCGTGAGAGCGGGATGCGCTCAAACTGGCTGTGGCCGATGATGACGGCATCGTAGTCCCCAGTCGCGATGCGGGAGCAGAACTTCTTCCTGTTGGCCGGCTCGAAGTCCTTCTTTGTTGCGACAAGGATATTTGCCCCGGGATAGAGCCGCATGAAGTCGCTCCCCCACTGTTCGATCAGGTGGTTGGGGACGACGTAGAGGCATTTCTGGGCAAGACCAAGGCGCTTTGATTCCATGCCCGCGGCGATCATCTGGAAGGTTTTCCCAGCCCCGACACAGTGGGCGAGGAGTGTGTTGTCCCCGTACAGGATGTGGGCGACGGCATTCTTCTGGTGGTCCATCAGGGAGATTTCCGGCGTCATCCCGACAAAGCGGATATGGGAGCCGTCATATTCCCTGGGACGGATGCTGTTGAACAGTTCGTTGTATTTCTCACATAGCTTTTCCCTCCTTTCCAGATCACGGAAGATCCATTCCTTGAAGGCTTCCTTGATCATTTCCTGCTTCTGCTGGGCCAGCATGGTTTCCTTGCGGTTTAGGACACGGCGTACATTTCCTTCAGCATCCTCCACGTTGTCATAGATTTTCGTATCACGCAGATTCAGGGCATCCTCCAGGAGTTTATAAGCGTTGACGCGAGTGGTCCCATAGGTGGAAGTGACGAGCGGGTTGCCGTAGCTGTCCCTGTTCTTTCCGGAGATATTCCACTGTCCGTTGACCTCCGCATAGCGAACGTCAATATCTTTGCCCAGCAGGTACCAGGGAGTCTTGAAGGTCTCGCCCATAAATTCTGTGATATACTCCGGATCCACCCAGGTCGCGCCGAGGCGGACTTCGATCTCCGAAGCGTCGAGGTCCTTGGGCTGGACTCGCTCCAGGGCAGTGACATTGACCTGATATTCAGGATGGTTCTGCGCAAACTCTTTTGCGGTCCGGAGTTTCTCCCTGACATTGCCGGATAGATATTCATCCGCATTTTCATATTGGTCTGTCAGCGGATTTCTGAAGATGACGCCAGTGAGTTCTTCTGTGATCTCGTCCTTTGTTTTGCCAGTGAGCTCTGCCATGTAGCCCAGATCGACCCGTGCTTTCTCGCCGATGGAGAGGGCCAGTGCCTCCACTGCGGTATCCACGCTGGTGACCGGCTCCGAGCGTCGTATGGTGCGTTTGGTGAAAATATCTGCCTTCCGGTCAAACTTTCCTTCCTCATCAAGGATTTCCAGGGAAGCCAGGAGGCAGTAGCTGGAATCCTGGGAAAAGGCCCTGCGATTAGCGTTGCTGCTGATGATCCCGTACTGGGCAGTGAATTCATCGTAGCGGCGGTTCAGGCGTCTCTGGATAGAGGCAACTTCTGCATCACTCTGGTCGTCCAACTGTGCCTGCAGCAATTCCTGAACAGTGTCGCGCAGCTCGATCATGCCGAGCACGCGCTCTGCCGTTGTCGCCGGAAGCTCCATGCGGTTCATACGGGAGTTCTCCCGATAGTAGACATGCCCATCGATGTTGGTGTAGCTGAAGTTTTTTACGGACGGGTCTGCAGGGATGGAGAGATCTTCATCCTCCAGTTCGGAATCCGTTACTTCCGGTACGGTGATCTCGCCATGGATATGGCCCATGGCTTCCTGAAGCTGTTCCGCGAGGGCAGCGCCTTCGACGGGCTTCACCGTGACTTCCTGCCTGCCGTACTGGGTACTTTCAGTCGTCAGTTCTCCCAGGACCATTTCCGGATGGTCCTTAAAGTAGCTGTTGATCGTATATCCCTCTTTGGTTTCCGCCAGGTGCACCCAGTCGGGTTCTTCCATGGACATGCGGTCCCTTTTCTGAAAGAAGAGGATGTCCGCCACAACACCAGTGTTTGCATTGCGCATAAAGGCATTGTTGGGCAAGCGGACGGCACCGAGCAGATCAGCCCTGTGAGCAAGATACTTCCTTACAGATTCGTTCTGCTTGTCCATGGTGCCGCTGGAGGTGATGACAGCCACTACGCCGCCGGTACGGATCAGGTCGAGGGATTTTGCAATGAAATAATCATGGATCAGGAAATTGTGCCGGTCATATCTGGCATCGACGACTTTGTACTGGCCGAAGGGCACGTTACCGATCACGGCATCAAAAAAGCTGTCCGGGAAGGAGGTCGTCTCGAATCCCTGAACAGCGATGTTGTTTTTCTGATATAGCTGCTGTGCGATCCTGCCGGAGACAGAATCAAGCTCCACACCGTACATCCGCATGTCGGACATGCTCTCCGGAAGGAGCCCCATGAAGTTGCCGACGCCGCAGGACGGTTCAAGCATATTGCCGGAGGAAAGCCCCATCTGTTCCAGTGCCCCGTAAATGGCCTTGATCACAGTGGGGGAAGTATAAAAAGCGTTCAGCGTGCTTGCCCTGGCTTCGCGGTATTCCTCCGTAGTAAGAGCCGCTTTGAGTTCCGCCACTTCACCATGCCAGTCGCGGCTGTTTTCATCAAATGCCTGGGGGATTCCACCCCATCCTACATAGCGGGAAAGCCTTTCCTGCTCCTCAGGAGTGGCAAGCCGGTTTTCCGCTTCCAGTGTTTTCAGCATATAGATGGCATCCATGTTGGCGCGGAATTTTGCTTTGGGCCCACCGGCTCCGAGGTCGTCATCTGTGATACGGAAGTTGTGGAGTTCGGGAGGCGGTACCTGTATTTCAGTACCAAATTGAGCATGGCTGATCCTTTCCACCTGTCCATCCGGAGTCAGATCGATGACAACGTCGCGAGAACCGGTATCATCCGTGCTTTCCTGTATCTGTGGATGGCCTGTTTCTGGTAATTGTGGACTTGTTTGAGTCCTTTTTTTCGGATTGTTGGTGCCCTGCAGACTGGTTTCTTCCAAAGGAAGAAGATTAGCGGCTCGGATGGAATTAATCTCGTCGATACTAAGTGCATCCCCTGTGATCTGTCCGATCACTCCCTGGAAATGGGCAATGGTATGGGCTTCCATGCGGGCCTGCATATCCACGATGAGCTGCATCTGCTGGGGCGGATACTGCGGATTGCAGAGAGAAACAAGGTCAAAGCCTTTTTCGGCGGCATCATAAAGGACATCCATCTGCTCTGGGGAGTAATCGCCATAGTCAGTGCCGGATTCCTGAAGGGCATCGAAGACAGCCTGCTCGATCTCTTCCTCGCGGCGCTCGGATACCTGTTTTTGTGGCATTTGTGGGGAGTTTTCAGTATCAGGCACACTCACACGGTTATTTGAAGATTCCGCTTTATGAGTAGAGGCTTCCCGAAGCCCTTCCACCTGCGCAGTTGATGGATCAACGGTTCCCGGTTCCGAAGGACGGTCACCGGTTTGAAGGTCCCTGGATTCTGTTTCAGTCTCAAGATCCGGAATATCCTGATACTGTTCCTCATAGAAGGAGCGGATATATTCAACGGATTCCGTGCGAAAGATGGGATAACGGGCTTTCCCTCCATTGCAAGCCCGATTCCCAGATTCGCTGTCACAGTGGTTTTTCCGCATCCACCTTTCTGATTTGCTACAGCTATAACAATTGCCATCTTGCCTTCCTCCTCTTCGCAAGTTTTCTTATTTTTATTGCAGGTGCTCTGTCGCCCAGCCTGCCAGGAGTGTCTCAATGAGGTCTACCTGCTGTGCCGGGGTGAAATCCTTTGGAAAATACTGCCGGATCCGGTTGAGCGGGATTTTAACCTGTTCTCGTTGATTAGGTTTTTCCTCACCCAGGATTGTGTAGATGTCGTCCATGCTCAGACCTTTCTGCTGACTCATTCTCTTCATGCGATTGGCTTGTGAGAGGGACGGTATTGTCTGCTCCAGATCCATCACAGCATACAGATCATACTGTTCTTCCTCCTTCAGGAAAGAAATCTCCACCGCCGAGGTCAAGGCCAGCCTCTTCTCGTCTACCATGCGGAGAATCTGGGGAATCAGGTAGGTAAGTCGGATATATCTCTTAATCTGGTTGACATTCTCTCCGACCTGACGTGCAAGCAGTTCATTGCTCCTGACAGGAACGTATGTGCGGGTATGTTGTACTCCATCAGTCTGAAAGCTTTTGCTTCCCGCATCTTTTTCTGTGCTTTCCCCATTTTTTTCAATGGAGGAGCTTACCTCCTTCGGTTCAATTTGAACCATTGCCGGATTGAGCCGTCTGCCTTGGTGCTTCATTGCTTCCAGACGCATTTTATAGGCATAGGCCTTTTCGCTTGGCAGCAGTTGCTCCCTCTGGAGGTTGCTGTCCACCATCGCGATTACAGCCTGGTCGTCATCCAAATCCCGGACGATAGCCGGTACTTCTCTGAGTCCTGCCCATTCTGCCGCTGTTTTTCTCCTGTGTCCGGCGATGATTTCATATTCTTTTTCTTTTTCATCCATCAGCTTGCCTTCTCCACCCCTTGTTTCTATTTTCATCCTGACGGGCCGTACAAGAAGGGGCACCAGAACGCCTTCTTGCCGAATGCTCTCCATCAGCTCGTACATGGCCGCATCCTTCACGACTTTGAAAGGATGGCAGGAAAAATCCCGCAGATTACTGATTTTGATCATTCCTGACTGCAGACCATGGTCGTTATTTGCGAATGAACTGACGCCTTTTTTTGCCTTCATTGTTTTCATCTCCTCTCTGAATCTGGTAAAAAAAGAAGGCACCTGCTTTCAAAAATTCATGAAAATCCTTGAAAACAAGCGCCTTTTGGCCGCATTCACTATTGAGTTGATGAAATAATCACATGGTTTAAAAACTGTCTACTGTTACGAGATGCAAAATTACGGACACTTCGATGCTGTTTATAATCGATTTTCTCCGGCTATTTTTGCCCTTACTTTCGAAGTTCCAGAAGTGCGTATAATGCCGGAATCGGAGGATTTCGAGATAGTCCTCGGGAGGCATCAAAGCCTCAAAAACCGCATAACTACGGGCTTTTTCGGCATTTTGCTCCCCGGAATCGTCCTCACTGCCGTCCCTGGAATCAGTGGGTTTTACTGGTCCTTCAAAACCATTGAACAGCAAGTCTCGACGCCATTTTCTGAGCGCAACCACATTGTATCCCCCGGCTGACCCTTATAATAGACCGGAAAGCGGAAATGGATACGCTTCAGGATTCGCTCATTTGCCTTTTTATCAGGATAGATCTCGATGTAGTCAATGAAGTTCTGGAAAAACTCTTTCTTCTCCAGATCAGTCATCTTATCGTACACTCTGTCAAAGTGCTCTAGGAGGCGGTAGAGCTGCTGTGAAGTGATATGGTTTCCATACGCCGCTGTAATCTTGTTGTTTACGTCTTCAATGGCATCCTCAGCATCGCTGATCCGGTCGTAGAGGTTGTCCATCCGTTCCTGCATGTCATTATATTTTCTGTCATAATGCCTGTCGTTGACATCCAGTTTGTCTAATGATTCTCCCAACTTCTGTCTCGCACCTTCCAGTTGGCGGAGCTGATTCCGGATCTGCTCGCGTTCCTTCTCCAGTTCGCTGACATCGACTTTTCTCTCCAGACGCTCCTTAATGAATTCAGCAAACCGGCTGTCATTGATCATATCCAGAACGATCTCTTCCACCCTGCGGTTCATCTCATTCTGATTCAGAGAAAACTTGTAATTGCAGTTATGCTCTCCATCAATCTTCTTTCTGTGCAGGCACCTGTAGTAGAAGTCCACTTTGCTTTCACCGGTCTTTTTATCTGTTCTCCGCCGTACTGTCCCGACAAGCCCGCTTCCGCAAATCGGACAGCGAATCAGTCCGGACAGAATGTGCTCGTGCTCCAAACTGTGGGTCCTGTTCCACTTCACACTCGCCTCTTTACGCCGCATCTGCGCACTCAGCCAGAGCTCTTCATCTATAATGGCCTCGTGTCTGCCCTCCGCAAGAAGATAGTTGTCTGCCTTGACCCTGCGATACTGGTCTCTGGTTCCTTTGACCTTTTCCGTTACAATCTTTCCGTAGGCAATCTTTCCGATATAGACAGGATTGGACAGGATTGTTTTGACCAACGGTTTTGCAAAATGGGTGAGATCTCGCTCACGCAGCTTGCTCTTCTGGTAGCCGTGCTGGTTCAAATACCTGCAGATCGCCTCAATCCCCATTCCCTCGTTGGCGTACAGGTTAAAGATAATCCTGACAATCTCCGCGTCCTGGGGCTCAATCGACAGGGAATCATTTTCTTTATCGAGTTTATAACCGAAGGGAGCCGGACCTCCGTTCCATTTTCCTTCACGAGCTTTCTGCTTTCTCCCCTCCATGGTCTGCACCAGGATGTTTTCACGCTCTATTTCCGCAACTGCAGAGAGGACTGTGATCGTCAGCTTACCGGAATCTCGGGAGGAATCGATTCCGTCCTCCACACAGATCAGGTTTACACCGTAGTCTTGGATATATTGGAGAGAATTCAGGACATCTGCCGCATTACGCCCGAAGCGGGAAAGTTTGAAAACCAAGATATACTGAACTCCATCACGGTCATTGGAAACATCCTGCAGCATCTGTGTGAATTCAGGCCTCCCGGCAATACTCTTCCCGGATTTACCGGCATCGCAGTACTCCCTGACAATTTCCATATGCTCAAATTCCGCAAACTTAGTCAGCCGGTCCCGCTGCGCCTCCAGGCTGTATCCCTCCACCTGCATGGAAGTAGATACCCTTATGTAGATATAACATTTCTTTTTATTATTCTTCTCCATCGACTCAGCCCTCAAGTGTATTTCGCCGCTGTCAATTGTCCAGTTCTAAATTGCACAATTTCTTTTTTTCTACAGATTCGTATTCTCAATGTTTTTCTGCATCAATTCTCCAACAAGTTGTTGGAGATATTTGACAGCAGACACTTCCGATTAAAGAGGATGCCAATTCCCCTTCTTCTTTTGCTCCTCAAATTGTAGGTTTTAAAATATACTTCGCAGATACAAGTTCTTAGGTCTCTTTCTTAAACATGAGTCCAGTGTATTCTTTTCAGGAAGACTTCTCTATAAGCATTTTGAAATGTACCAGCGCCGCTTTGATCGCTTCTTCTTTGGCTGCCGGACATGTGAGAATTTTCCTGCTAGGATTAGCAGATTTATGGTACTGCTCGCCTACCTCCAGCCCGTATTTCCGCTTGATCTGTGCTATATACAGGGACGACACCTTTAATCCAAAGTTATCCTGGATATATCTTTTTATCTCCGCATAAGTTGCCTTTGTCTCAACAGCTGTCTGTTCCAGATTTGTACATTCCAGAGTAAAACAGAATTCTTTTCCCGTCTCAGACTTTCTATCCACTTTCGGGTTTTCTTCATTTCTGCCTGTCTCCTGCGGGACAAGCGGTAATTCCCCGTATTGCCCGGGGAAACGAAAAGAAATGCTTTTCAATACCTTTCCATCCCGCCCTGTCTCCGGAAGAATCTCGATATGGTCGATAAAGAGACGATACATTTCCCTCTTTTCCTGGTATGTCATTTTCTGGTACAGTATCCGAAAATGATTCAGCATTTTCTCGATATCATCGGCAGTACGGCGACTCTCTGCATATGTTGTCATCTGCTCATTTATCGCTGCGATTCTGCTCTCGGTTTCTTCAATCCTGTCATAACAGATATCCATGCGGGTTTGAATCTGTTGATACTCTTTTTCATAATTGGCTTCAAAGACATCCAGATTATCGAGCCTGTCTCCAAGCCGCCTAAGCTCCAGTTCATCATTTCGCAGCTCTTTTCTTTGCCTGTCCAGCTCGTCCTGAAGCTTTTCTTTCGTACCCTGGTCCTGTAAGCTGTAGTTGACTGCTTCACGAAACTCCGGGTATGTGCAAAGGTTACTGACTATTTCAAATACCGCGTCATCAATCTTTTCCTGCCTGTAGGTACGGTGGAAGGAGCATGTTCTTCCGTTTGCTTTTCCATAATATCTGCAGTAGTAATAGTGACTTATCTTATAATATCCGCCGTGGTTTTTGTTTACCTGTCTCCTGCTGCGGGCTACCATACCTGCTCCGCATACAGGACATTTTATCAGACCGGAAAGCAGGCCGATTCGTTCAGGCTCAATCACCTTCTTCCCCCAGGTAGAATTCTTCCTTCTTTTTTCCTGTACCCGCTCCCATTCTTCTTCTGTAATAATCGGCTCATGCATTCCTTCAATCATGAGCCTCTGTTCCGGATCAGATTTAATCAGCCTTCCGTCTTTGTCTTTCTTATTTGTCCTCCGCCCATAAACAAGCTTTCCACAATAGACAGGATTTTTTAATATGCGTGAAATAAACTCACGGGTAAAAGGCTCCTGCTCTGACTTATCATCCTGTCTGTCCTTCCTGCGAAGAACCCCACTGTCGTTCAGGTATCCCGCAACGGAAGATTTCATCATATCGTCCTGAAGATACAGGTTAAATATTTTTCGGACAATCATTGCCTCGTAAGGATCCTGGATCAGTTCCTTCCCCAGGCTTTTATAGCCATAGGGTGGTGGGCCTCCATACCACTTCCCATCCTGGATCTTCTGCATCTTTCCGGAAATGAATTGAGAAGTAATATTCTCTCTTTCAATTTCCGCCACAGCGGAAAGGATGGCCAGTGTCAGCCTTCCACCCTGTGTCGAACTGTCGATGGCATCCTCGACGCAGACCAGATGAACTCCAATATCTGTCAGGAGCTGCAGAGATTTCATTATATCCGCAGCGTTACGTCCGAATCTTGATAATTTATAGACCAGGACAAAGCTGATCCCATCCTTTTGGGAAAGGATATCTTCCATCATCTGCCGAAAAGCCGGCCGGCCTTTTATACTCTTTCCGGATTTTCCCGCATCACAGTATTCCCCTGCAATCTCCAATCCGCGATATGTAGCATATCCACGCAGTCTGTCCTGCTGCGCCTCCAGGCTATACCCTTCTGTCTGCGCCATAGTAGATACCCTTGTATAGATATAACATCGTGCCTTCTGTATCTTCTTGCTCATGACGCCTTTCCACTAAATTTTGGTTGCTCTGATATTTAATGTCTATCTGTTTGCTATTTAATTCTAATCTATTTGCTGATTCTTATCAATACCCCGATCCACTTCCTGGATTCGCAATTGCTGAAAAATAAGAGCTGCATCCCGAACGACACAGCTCCTGAAAATCATCTCCCTGTTGAATAGTAAAAAATATCAGAAAATATAGTTTCTTTTAAAAATATCACCCAAATAATGCTAAGATAAGATTCGGAAAGGAAAACTATGATGAATACATACACTATCTCAGACAGTGCTGAGTTTACCATCACCTATAGCTTCTTTGATGAAACACATGAGACAGAGCTCTCAATGCTCATTAATGGGATTAACATCCTCGCGTTTGAAAGAAACGACACTGTGCTGACTACTCGCTGGAATCTTGACGAACTTGCTGAATGGCTTCGCAATTTCATTGACCACATGGCTGACGATCCCTATCCTGTAGAATCAGATGGGGAGTATGCATCAATGAAAGACATCTCAGCTCGTGATTTCGATACTGACGATGAAGACGAATTTGATGCCTATTACGACAAGTTGTATGAATGGAATCTCCGGCACAGATGGCATCCGGCATCTTCAGGAGCGATTCTCGCAGATGTGTACTTCCAGCTTGTCGGTGACAACGTTGAAATATCGTGGAACAATGAGGATTTCGGAAATGACATTCATTTTCAAAACCAGCTTGGTGGCGCCAGAATCAATAAAGACATTTTCTATACAACCATAGATACGTTCCTCAAAGCGTATGCCACACATTGGTTAACCTAATTTCCCTTCAGCTATACATCGGGTCATCATTACGCTTGCCTTAATGATGACCCTTTTTCTATCAACAATTGCTGACCTTCACATAACCAACTGATCAGCGCCATGAAAAGGACATCATCCACCTTCGATGTCACGCGGCAAATTGAGCGGTACGAAAAAGGCAACCTAATTTCTACGAATGTCTTTTATTGTATGCGCTTGAATCGGTGAACAGCATATTACTATCGTAGAAAGGCGGCAATTCAAGATGAATCAGACTCTAGAACCTTGTATGCTGTATCCGTCTCCTGCTTACCCAAACCGGCTGCACCTTCTTCCTCCGCTTCGATCTCTGCGAGTACCTCATCTCCGTACTTCTCTATCATCCGTGCAAGAAAAGATGCACAGCGCTCCATGTTGCAGAGGCTGATTCTGTCCAGTCCTTCCCGGCTGTATTTAATTTCATTTCCGCCTCTTACGACCATTATCTCTCATCCCCTGCAATCAGCTCTGTCCGTTGATCCCTACGAAAATAGGTAAAGTACCAACACATAAGAGAACAATCACAAATTCTATATAGAACAGGTGTTCTTTTCTCTTTTGTTGTGCTATACTGTTTCTGTCTGTTCACGATTCCTGGCCTGACATTTGTGGTCAGGATATCCAAGTGACTTTGTCCCGGAGCATCTCACTTTTATCTCCGGCTCATGATCAGCTTAGCATATGAGAAGTTCGTTGCCATCCGGGGTCGGTTGAACGGAAGTTGCACGATTTTTACAAAAACTACAAAGTGATCGACTATAAAAATAAAACATTGCGGGCAGCAATTAATGCAACACTGCTGCTCCCTATATACAGAAAGGAGACCTGACAGCTATGGAGCGCTGCGATTTTGCTTCCGTTTCATCCATCCTGCTGCAGCATATTCGTCATGGTATCTCTTACACACAGGACAGCTATATCAGTGACCTTTTCTTCTCCGTCATTCATCATACAATCCTTAAGAATCATATGCCTGATAAGGCAACTGTGAGCAAATGGCTGAGCGGAACAATACGGGTAAACCCGGATATCACTGAGTACTATCAAAAAGAGAACCGCCAGAGGGAGATGGCGGAAGATATCGAGAAACGTATTCTCCCCCGAGTCGCCGATCAGGGATTTCTGGTTCAGGAGCTTTATGAACTTGTGATCCAGGATGTCGACATATCTGAAGAAACCAAAAACTCTCTCTGCCAGGACTTTCCCTGGAAGGATCCTTATAAAAAAGCAGAATTTATCCGAACGCTGATCTGTTTCGGTATGGGGCGTCAGTTCATTAAAAGAGATGCACATTTTAACGCTCTACTTGCCACGGACCAACTCTCCCCAAAAGTATCCAATTATATTTTTGATGAGGGTGTCCCGAAGCCCTGCCGTCATTTCTGCGGCAGAAAGCAGGAGCTCAATCAGCTGCATGATCTTCTGACTCAGGAAGGAAAAGTTTTTGTTCATGGTATTCCGGGAATCGGAAAAAGCGAACTGGCAAAGGCATATGCCAAAGAACACAAAAAGGAGTATACCAATATCCTGTACCTGTCCTATTCCGGCAGTCTGAAGAAAGATATCACTGATCTTCCTTTTGCGGATGACCGCCCTACTGACTCAGAGATAGATCTGTTCCGGAAGCATAACCGTTTTCTCCGCACCCTGAAGAGCGACACACTGATCATCATCGACAATTTTGACACACTTCCTGAGGATGACAATTTTCTTCCTGTGGTGCTTAAATACCGCTGCCTCATTCTTTTTACCACACGCAGTATCTTTTCAGACCAGGCAGGGCTTGAACTCACTGAAATCGAGAACAGCGAGGATCTTTTCAGGCTGGTCTCCTGTTTTTACCCGGATGCAGAGAAGTGTCGCCCCCTGGTCGAGGAGATTCTCGAAGTCATCCACCGGCATACTATGTGTACGGAACTGGTGGCGCGACTCCTGGCAAAAGGACTCCTGCCGCCCGACCAGGTACTTGCACAGCTGAAAAAAGAGCATGCTTCTTTCCATGACTCTGACCGAATCAGCATCTCCAAGGACGGCAGAAATACAAGGAAAACCTATTATGACCACCTCCGGACCTTGTTCTCTTTGTTCCGGCTTACGGGCACACAAATGGATATCCTGCGGAACCTCTCCCTGGTCCCTCTTACAGGCATCCATGCCAGATTATTCGCAAAGTGGATGAATTTTGAAGACCTGAACGACTTAAATGACCTGATCGAGATGGGGCTTGTGAAAGAGGGTGATGAATTCAAAATATCTCTCCACCCGATGATCAGGGAAGTGGTCATCAGCAATCTTGTCCCCAGGATCGGCAACTGCAGGATCCTCCTGAAAAATATTCAGGGTGAATGTGCCCAGCACGGTACTTTTCTTCCTTATCACAATCTCATATTCCATGTGATAGAAAACATTATTTCCACAGCCGTAAAGGATGATGAAGCCTTCTATCTCCGGTTTCTGGAAGATACCTTTCCCTACATGGACAACTACACATATACAGACGGGATGCAGCAGATCACTGCTGAGATGGAGGAAATACTGAGAAGCAGGCCTTCCGATCCAAAAGACCATGCCCTCTTGCTGCTCTATAGAGCGCGCCTGTCCTCGGACAGTAAAAAAGCCATCTCCTATCTGGAGGAAGCACTGCGTCTTCTCCCGGATACGGACGCCGGAAATGCCGCACTGAAAGGAAATCTGCATGCAACCTTTGGAGAGCTGTGTCGAAAATGCCATGATGTCATATCTGCCAGACGTCATATGGATACCGCTGCGTCAATCTTCCGCAGCTTCGGCCTTGAAAATACGCATGACTTCATGACTTTTTACATCAACCGGTCCTACTTTCTCCTGCAGACAGGATCTCCAAGAGAAGCACTGGAAAATCTCCTGTGGCTTGAGCAACGCATGATGGAACAGAATCTCTATTCTGTCGATTACATGCTGCTGCAGGAAACCCTGCTTTATGCCTACCTCTCCTTGCATAATGTGCAGGCGGCACAGCGGACCAGCAGTAAACTTCAGCAGCTCTATGATGTCTTCTATGAGAATGATCCGAAAACACTTGCTGCGAAAAATGCTGAGATAACTGAGGCCTTTCAGCAGTTCCGGCTCAGGCTCAGGTGATTGATAAATTATTGTCTCCGAAAGCACAGTTTTACACAGCCGATATACGACACACAGACACACATCTTGTCTATTTGGGTTCTTATAAATAACACTCTACTTTCACTCAACTGCTTTGCTCCGGCATCTTCGCTGTGAGCTGGCTTCTTTCTTCCTATATACTTTCCTTCCAAGAGCGGCTGCAATCAGCCGTTCTTTTTTTTCCTGCTTCAACATGCCCCAGATGGAATCAGGTCCGGACTGTAGTAATCTTTATTCGAAAAAGCAAATACATATTTCTCATTCGAATTGAGGTGACAGCTTAAATGATGAACTATATGACTTCAAATACCCGCATTCCTCCCTATATGGTATTTCCACGTTTTCTACTTGATCTCAGACTCAACGGAACAGCCCGTCTGCTCTATACGATCCTGCTTGACCGGGCCAGGCTTTCACAGGGGAATGCAAAGTTTACAGACGAAAAAGGTCAGGTCTATGTGATCTTTCCAATCGAGTCACTTGCGGCTGCGATCAACAAGAGCGAAATGACTGTAAAGAATGCTCTGTCTGACCTCGAAAAACAAGGACTTATCAAGCGGAAACATCAGAAAGTCGGACAGACGACCCACATTTATGTAAAACTTCCAGCAGACAGTCATCTGCCCATTTCATTGACAAAAACCCGTCTTGGCCAGAAGCCGGATACCTGTGAACAAGCTATCGACTATTCGCCGGATAATACGGTTAATAATCAGTCCCCCTCACAGAAAGATTTCTTTCCTTCTCATGGACAAGATCCTGTCTCCCTCGCAGACAGAAAACTGTCCGGAAATAAAAATAACAAAATAAAAGAAACACAGAACAATAAAGAGCCAGATGATAAGGATATCCTTAATGCCTTTGGAAGATATCACAATGTTTTCCTGTCAGCGAAAGATCTGGAAGAACTGAAAGCACAAATCCCGGATTACCAGAATTATATTGAAAGGCTGTCTGCATATATGCAGTCGAAAAAGAAGTCCTATACGGATCATGCCGCGACAATCCTGAGCTGGGCTCAGCGTGATCACGCTGTCCGCCCTGCACGTACATATACATTCAAGGAAGGAGAGAGCTTATGACCAGAACCTGCACTTACGATAATCCCACAGCAAGGCCTGATGCGCAGGCAGAAAAATTAAATCCCCAGATTGTCCTGCCCAGCAATGCAACACCGCAGCAGAGTCTGTCAGAAGATGAATACATCGACCCGGAGAACGGCCTGATCTATTGCGCCAAGTGTCACACACCCCGTCAGGGCAGATATCACCTTCAGCTTATTGGCCGTGATATGACGCCCCGATTTCTCTGTAAATGTCAGTCTGAAGAACGAAAAGCCGCAGAGGAAAAGCGTTTGCGACAGGAACATATGGCCAAAGTATCCAGACTGCGTGCATCCGGACTTCAGAACAGGTTCCTGCATGACTGCAGATTTGAAAAAGATACCCTGCACTGCCCGGAACTGGCAAAAGCACATGCCTATGTTGAGAACTGGGACTCCCTCAAGAAAGAAGGACAGGGTCTGCTCCTGTGGGGGCCTGTCGGTACAGGCAAAACATTTTTTGCAGGGTGCATTGCAAACGCTCTGATCGACCGCTGTATTCCGGTTTTGATGATAGAGATTCCGGATTTCCTCAGTGAACTGGCTGGAATGCCTCCTTCTGAACGGAATCAATTTATTGAAAGCTTCAATGAGTACAGCCTCTTGATCCTCGACGATCTCGGTGTAGAGCGAAATTCGGAATATGCTGCAGAGCAGGTCTTCCGCCTGGTCGACAGCCGCTACCGCAGCAAAAAGCCACTTATCGTGACGACGAACTTAACTCTGGATGAAATGAAAAAACCTGCAGATCTGGCTCACGAGAGAATTTTTGGGAGAATCCTGGAGAACTGTTCCCCCCTTTTGATGAACGGTCCAAATCTGCGTGAACAGAAAGCCGCCGAAAATCTGAAAATGGTGAGCAGCTTTCTCTGTAATACGAATCCTGCAGTTCCCTGATCCGTTACAGATTTCTTTCAAATAGCGTTCTTGTCGCGGTTGTTACTGTCTTAGAGCGAGTATCGCCCGGCGAATACATTTTCCCAAATACGGGAAAATGTCTCTCCGGCAAACTCGATGGGGATTGCGCTCTCGTCTACCGACTCGGTCGGTGCTTAACGCGTGCCAAAGGGCACGCAGCACCCCCATACCCTCGCTTTTCATTTTTCCACTATTTCCTGCCATGGAAAAAACGGAAAAATGATTCTGGCTCACATTAAGATGTTCGCAACGCTGACGCTTTACAGCAGTTTCACTGCTACAGTTCTTATTTCTGTATTAAATACACAAAGATTTCTTGATATTTCTGCGCAGGTCGTGCGCACAGGAAAGGAAGTGATCCTATATGGCAAGAAAGAAAATGCCGATTGGAGAAAAGAAGACACATATCACTACGGTTCGTATGAATGAGTTTGAATATGAGATGGTGTGCGGCAGAGCTAAAGATGCGGGTCTTTCCATTTCAAACTATATCCGCCACCAGGCTGTGTTCGGAAAAGTCGAAAATCATTTTCAGATCGTAGCGGACTTTCCTCAGCTTGAGGTAATCACAAGAGAACTCTCCAGAATTGGTAACAACCTTAATCAGCTGACCCAGTATTTTCATATGGGAGGCCTGATATCCGCTTCGATGCAGGAACTGCTCAGAGACTGCATTAATGATGTCATGGACATGCGGAAAGAAGTGATGAAACTGGGAGGAGACTACCGTGGCTATTCTAAAACACATCGCAAGTAAAAATGCCGACTACAGCAAGGCACTGGAATACCTGATGTTTGAGCATGATGAAAGGACAGGTAAAACCATACGGGACGAAAACGGGAAACTGATCATGCGAAACCGCTTCATTATCGACGGGATCAACTGCGATGCATACTCGTTTGACAAAGCCTGTGAGCGGGTCAATGCCGCATATCACAAAAACCAGACAAAGAACGAAATCAAATCACACCATTACATCCTGAGCTTCGATCCACGCGACGGATCGGAATGCGGACTGACAGTGGAACGGGCACAGGAACTCGGTATGGAATTTGCTGCCAGAAATTTTCCCGGGCATCAGGTCCTCGTCTGTACACATGATGAAGGCCACAACAAAAGCGGCAACATCCATGTCCATATGGTGCTCAACAGCATACGTATGAAAGATGTCGAGCGTCAGCCCTTTATGGAACGTAACACCGACTGCCGTGCGGGTTACAAGCACCATGTGACCAAAAAATATTTTAAATATCTGCTGAAGGATGTCATGGATCTATGCCAGAGAGAAGGCCTTCATCAGATCTTCTCTCCCCTGCAGCTGTGAGGATTACGGAAGAGGAATACCGGGCACAGAAACGAGGACAGGAAAATCTGGACAAGCTTAATGCAGAAATCAGAGCCGCACAAATGATTCCGTGCTGCACGACCTTCCAGACACAGAAACAATTCCTGCGGGATGCAATAACAGAGACTGCCAACAGTTCTTCTTCGCTGGAAGAGTTCCGGCAGCTGCTGAAAGATAAATATGGTATCGCAGTCAAGGAACAGCGCGGTGTATTCAGCTACCTGCATCCGGACCGGAACAAGTATATCCGCGGACGTTCCCTTGGAACAGACTACGAAAAAGAGCATATTCAGGAAATGATCCGGAAAGGAATCCGGAAAAGGGAACTGGCCGTTGCTGAAGAGGAAGCTGCTAAAGTCCGGGCAAGGGAAGAAGAGGATGCCAGGAAACATGCATTTGCTGTGGAAGCTGATGATGACAGAACTCTGATAAAGGCAGGAGAAGAAACCGTGACCTTTCGCGGTGTTCGTTACAGCACAATCTATGATCCTGCACGCGACTACTATAAAGATCCAGTCGCTATCCTTTTTGTCCATTCTAAACTGCAACTGGTCACGGATCTTCAGACCTGCATCAAAGCGCAGCAAAATGCGGCCTATGCAGAGAAAGTATCACTCTCCAACCTGCAAAAGGCCGCCAGAACCGTCTGTTATATTCAGGAGCAAGGAATCGGATCCCGCGAAGAATTGCGGGCGAAAAAGAAGAAGTCAGCGGAAATGGTTACCTTAGCAGAATCCAATCTGAAAAGGACCGATGATCGGATTCGGGAGATCAACGAACAGATTCATTATGCCGGTCAATATCTCTCCACCCGCTCAGTTAACAAAGAATACCAGAAATCCTTTGTAAAGCCTTTATACCGGCATAAGCACGAGAAAGACCTGGACCGGTATGATGAGGCAGTTCAGTATTTCAGGAAAAAGGGATTGAAAATTCCTGCCTTGAAAGATCTGAAACAGCAGAAAGAGGACCTGCTTGCAAGGAAGTCAGTCCAAGAAAACGAGCTTCGTTCCTCAATCCGGTATCGCAATGAAATGAGAACCGCTTCCTTCAATGTCAACTGGATCTTCAGTGAAGACAGGGTTCGCAGGCAGAATCTGCAGAGGCAGAAACAGATCTCGCGCTCCAGGAGCATCGAGGGGTAGTGAAAGCTTTTTCCCACTTACTCGCACTCGGACGATTTCGGTTTAATCAATTTAAGTAAGGCGTATCAAAAATGATACGCTTTACTTAAATCCGTTATTATTGACCCCTATAGCCCACTCTAATCTTCCAGACACCCATGCACAGCGTCCCGAATGCGGGAAGAAGGAATTCTTGTCTCAATTTCATTGTAAACCTTTTCTTCTTTTCTCTTTTTGCCCTGCTTATAATAGAAAGTTGCAAGTGTCTGAAGGATAATGATAAATGGTTCCAGATCGCTCTGATTTCCATAGCGCAGATAGTTATCATACGCTTTTCGATAATATCTTTCCGCTGCTTTCGGATTGTAACAGGGGTTTCCCGAGGGTTTTTCTTTCTCATGAGACAGAGAACCGCCCACCTCTGCTACCCTTCCCTGCAACAGATAGATCCAGTACATCCCCTCAAGTGCTTCATGAAGACAGCGAACAGCATAAGAGAGAATCTTTTGCGCTTCTTCATACATACCCAGGCGATAACAGAACATGGACCACCTGCCGGAAACAAGTAAAACAGCGTCTTGTTCACCGGCTTCCGCCATTGCGTCACGATACTCCCTGTAATCAATCATGACTTTGTTTGCCCTCAGGGCAAAATCAAACAGATCTGCGTCACTGTCATCTTTTTCATCTTCATATCTTTCCGTACCTTCTTTATGAGCACTTGCTTCTGTCAGATCAAATAAAACTTGTTCCTCCGCTGCAATTTTCGACAATTCCTGCAGTTGCTTTTGCCGCTTTCCGATGAGGGCGTTCAACAGGCGGTTTTTTACACGGGGACGTCCACTATGTTCCGCTTTTTCACTATCATTCCGTTCATTTGTTTCTTCGGCAATAGGGCTTCTTTCTTCTGATTGAGACTCCAATGTATCTTTGCTTCCAATTGTCTTTTTCCCATCATGTTCCTGCTGCAGTTCTTGAAAGTATAACTCCATCTGCTGCTTCCAGAAGTTCTCCCTGTAATACCTTCCATTATTCAGGGAGTTCTTGACTCCTGTCAGCATTTTTTCTTTCACACTATCTTGCTGATTTGAATAATAATCCATCAAAAAATCTGGTATTGTCTGAAAATAATATACGGCAACCTCCAAAAAGTGCAACCAGTAAATAATACAGGTCGTTACACTCGTTTCGTCTTCTATCGTTCTTTCAAAAGCAGAAGTGAATGAAATAACAGTTCTGGACAGAGTTCCCTGGAAAACACCCGGTTCATAGGTAAACCACAGGAATGCAAGCGCAGGAATATCGGCCATATCCTCCTCCCGAAGAATTTTCATGTACAAAGGGTTTCTCAATGTAACCTTTGCAAGTTTCAATAAGTCCATTGAAAATGGTATCCTTTCCGGATCGATATGCATGAATTTCAGATAGGTCTTATCTATGACATCCATAAGCATCTTTGCATCCATCCAATTGCTTTGCAGCAGTTCCTGCATACATCTCTCCGGGGAAATATCCGGATGCATATAAAAATAGGCAAATAGAACATCCTTGGCCGGTGGCATAATACTATCATCATTTCTTAAATATATTTCATTTCCAACAGACTTCTGAAGCATCCAGCGGAGTTCACTCTGAATTTCACGTCCGGTTACCCGGCAGAGAAAATTAACGGTAACTCGGATTCCGAAAATCCACATAACCGCCATGTAAGGGAACATTTCCGAAATAACCCGGTATCCGATACAATTTTGATCAAGAATACGTGTTGTAGACAGCCATCCATCCCAGACTGCGTTCCCTCTGCAGCTGTTTTGTTCCATAAATTCCTGCCTTCGGCTTTCAGACTGCCTGCCAGCTTGCCCCAATAGCATAAGATAAAGATCTATATAGCTTTTTTCATCATAGGGAAGGTCCATCAGGCGTTTCTCCGTCACCTCTTTTATTCTCTCCCATCGGTAGAAACATCGCTCAGCGATCCCCGCCATCACCTCTTTTTTTATTCTTACAGAGGGTACCACGACAAGAGAATCTTTTGCGGATTCCAATCTCTTTTTAGCTCTTATCTCCTCAATCTTTTCCCAGTCTATCTCTACTTTTCTTTTGGTTCCGTCCTTTTCCTGCATATATAATGCAGAGGCATCCTGCTGTTTTACCCTTGCCTCGGAATCCAACAGATACAGCCTTGGTTTTCCCATGAATTCCTCTGCCCAGGGCTGTTCAAAAGCAAGTGTTATATCATAAAGTCTGCTTGTGAAAATCACATACAGCCAGGACTGGTTTAACTCCTGAATTTTACGCAGTAAAAATCTAAAACGCCTGTCAAGAACATCCGGGAAATCCAAAATCAAAATACTCCTGCGTATTTTCCCGATTCCCATCTGCCTGATATATTCAATGATTTCCTGTATTGCCTCCGGGGATGGCTCCACAGAAGACAGCTTCAAATCATATAGATTCCAATTCGGATGGCTTTCTACACATAAACGGACAAACTCTGCCAAAAGAACAGTTTTTCCCTCCGCTCCGACAGAAACTATACTGACAATCCCTCGCATCCCGTCCTCGCGAAATAAAAACTCTGAAAAGTCACGCAACTGTCTGCGCATTGCGGAGTTATGAACGCACATACCCAGAGCTGAGGCATATAGCGTGTTTTCCCAGGAGCTGTCCATCCGATCAAAGGCTTCTCTGACTTCCTTCTTACGCTCCTCGTCCATTTTTCTGACATCTGCAAGCCATCTTGAATCAAGATACCGCAGTGCATCAGAGGGTGCCCCGACATCTATTATTTCTCCATCCTCCGGCAAATGAAACATGTATCCTACACGGGGAACCGACTTGAACACTTCTCTTGCCCGCCTGCTGTCAAAGGAACCATCTACGCCTTTGAACTTGTTTTTGATTCTCTGGATCTGCTGTTTGATTCCCGCTGTCTGATCTCCGCTCAGGCTGCTGTCAAACAGTCCCTGTAATATTCCTGTCTCACAAATATGCTCCCTGTTTTCTACAAGATATGATAAAATCCGAAGCTGACCTCGCGTAAGCCTCTCTTCTACAGTACTCTCTGACGGCATTTTTGTTCTTCTGCATATACCGCTCTCCATATCCACAAATAGATGTTTTCCAAGTCGAACAATATGACGCATGCTCATTCCTCCCAGAAGATATTTATTATTTTATTTGTAACTATGGCTGATTCTGACGCGCGGGCACAATCGCAACCATAGAGTCGTCGTTTTTGCCCCTTAGCTCAGTATTCCGGACAATTTAACATTATCTTATACATAAAAAACTTCGCGTCACCAGGGCATACGTGTCCACATTTTCAACTACATGGACATATTTTCTGGAGAACACGAAGTGTATGAAGTCAGTATTCGAACTATGGCAAACATATGCTATCCGATATCACAAATCATTCCTTTATGGCTGCGATTGTGCCCGCGCGCGGCTGTTTTTTCGCGCGATTTACGGGCGGCAATTTCGGAGCAGATCAATCTTCTGGAGATGATCTGAGGGGCTTATGCGGAAAACCACAGCAAACGATACGCAGAGCCGCGTTACGTATCTCCTGACGCACGATGCTAGTCAGGTGCTGTGGTTACACATTAGTTGCTAGTGCTGAGTGCTTCCTGCCATTCGACAGGAAGTTCTGTGAAGAGGAGCTCTTCTTCTTCCAAATGTGGAAGAGAGAGAGGAAACTCCTCTGTCCCATCTGCCGAAGCTACAAGGAAATGATCCGTGTACTCTTCTATTGAGAGTGTTTTGCCCTTTTCAAGCCACACTACTAATGTGGTTTGAGAAGGAAACTCCTGGGTGGCAGGTGCCGCTGTCTCTGCTGTGGCAGGTGCCGCTGTCTCTGCTGTGGCAGGTGCCGCTGTCTCTGCTGTGGCAGGTGCCGCTGTCTCTGCTGTGGCAGGTGTTGCTGTCTCTGCTGTGGCAGGTGTCGCTGAGCCGCATGCTCCAAGGATGCATGCCATCATAATGATGGCGATAATATTCCGAATACGCATAGTTTTTTACCTCCTTTCGTATTCGGGCGTCCCCTTGCTCTTTTCGTGCATTCGCTGTATGTGAGCAATAAGGGACTTGGGTTAAACTGTCTTACATGCGGAAAACCACAGCAAACGATACGCAGAGCCGCGTTACGTATCTCCTGACTAGTCAGGTGCTGTGGTTATTTTCTTACTTTGTGAGTGCTTCTTGCCACTCACCCGGTAATTCGGAATATTCGCATTTACTCTCCTCAATGTGAGGAAGTGACTTTGGATATTCCGAACTACCGTCTGAGTTTGTAACGGTGTAATGATCGCCGTATTCTTCGATGACGATCACGTCACCCTTGTCCAACCAGACAACAACAGTTGTCTGGTTTGGTGCCGTCTCGGCGGTGTTGGCCTGTGCCGGTGCTGCCTGTTCGGCGGTGTTGGCCTGTGCCGGTGCTGCCTGTTCGGCGGTGTCGGTCTGTGCCGGTGCTGCTTGTTCGGCGGTGTCGGTCTGTGCCGGTGCTGCCTGTTCGGCGGTGTCGGTCTGTGCCGGTGCTGTCTGTTCGGCGGTGTCGGTCTGTGCCGGTGCTGTCTGTTCGGCGGTGTCGGCCTGTGCCGGTGCTGTCTGCTCGGCTTTCGCCGAGCCGCATCCTCCGAGGAGGATGCATGCCATCGTAATGATGGCTAAATATTTCCGAAGAGTCATGATTTACCTCCTTTCTCTTCGGGCGTCCCCTGCTCTTTTCTTGCATTTGCTGTTTTTGAGCTTACAGGGACTATGGTTTACTTTAGGATAGCCCACAGCTAAACCAACACCAACCGGGTGTTGGACCTCGACGAGCTTGCATTTCTGCTACTCTTTTGTCAAGTGCTGTGGGCTAATTGGATTTGTGGGCAGGCCACAGCTTTTCGTACGCGCCCATCTGTACGAACTTGATTATCCTATATCGCAAATTGCAAGTTTTTTCAAGTGCTGTGGGCTAATTTTTTACTTTCTGGCAAGGAAGAATACTCTCCATTTTAGAGGGAGCTCTTCCTCACTAACATTCCCCTTAGGGAGTGGTTCATCCGGCCATGAGGAGACATGGGTCTCAGAGACCCAGCCATCCTCATACAACAGTTCAATACTGTCCTCATTGACAGTAAGAACTGTTAAAATCGTACCATCATTGAACGTGATGGTACAATAGGCCGTCTCGGCCGTGCTGGCCGTGGTCGCCTGTTCGGTGGCCTGTGCCTCTGTCGCATCCTCGGTGGCCGGTGCCTCTGTCGCATCTTCGGTGGCCTGTGCCTCTGTCGCATCTTCGGTGGCCTGTGCCTCTGTCGCATCTTCGGTGGCCTGTGCCTCTGTCGCATCCTCGGTGGCCGGTGCCTCTGTCGCATCTTCGGTGGCCTGTGCCTCTGTCGCATCCTCAGTAGCCGGTGCCTCTTTCGTGGTCTCGGTGGCCGTAGCACCACAGCCAACAAGAATTACTGCCATCGTAATGATGGCGAAAATTTTCATCCGAAGCATAAATTACCTCCTTTCTTCGGATGGCATCCCTTACTCTTTTCGTGCATTCGCTGTATGTGAGCAATAAGGGACTTGGGTTAAAGTGTCTTACTATTGACAGCTCACCGCTACGAAGCGGTGAGACTGCCAACTACTGCTCCGCCAAAGCGTGCAGTATTGAGGAAAACTGCCCTCACAGTCTCCTCCGGA
>ONKG01000082.1 GCA_900318375.1 uncultured Lachnospiraceae bacterium | reverse complement strand
GGGCGGCGACAACATCGCATGCGTATCCTACTTCGGATTCCCGGAGAAGATGGAGAAGCAGGCTCCCGAAGCCAGAGAGATCATCGAGAGAGAGCTTCTTGGAAAGTAATTGACCGGTCTGATTCCGGACATAAATGTTCCGGAGCATTATCAGTGAATGAATTTGGTGCGGGAAGAAGGGCGTATCCCGGATATTCGCAGCAATTCGTTACCTCCTATCCTGCCCTCATCATCGGATCCGCTGCATTCGATATGAGAAAGAACGCTGTCAAGAAATAATCAGATTTCAGTTGACACTGTTTAAGGAACCCTGTATTAGTCGATTTGCCGGTACAGGTGCAGCCTGTATCGGGTGACGAAAAGGGCAGAGGAAGACCATCGTCTTCTTCTGCCCTCTTTTTGCGATGACATAGCTCGTGGCAATGTTGTTTTAAGCCTTACAGCAGACACGGACCGTTCGGAGGGGTAGAGCGCGGCATGGCCGTCTCTACTCTGTTTTTTTGACATGGCAGATCGGACACGCAGTGAAACACACTAAAAAAGCAGCATAACGATTGCTGCTTTTTAGATCCAATTATCGAAAGTTGACTTATTCAGGTTATATGTTCCGGCGCGGAGATCAGATTCAGTATATTTGCTGTATTTAGTGTATACGAAAGGATTTTATGTTCGCAGAGAGGAGACGGCTTTTACTCGTTGAAACATTGAGGGAAACGTGGACTGTGGAGATATATTATAGTTAAATGCATTGATAATGCGGATATCGGTATAATAATATTCCTGTTCGGGCTCTTTTTTTCCATAGTGCCAAGAAACGAGTAAGTACAGAGCCATATATCCCTGGCCGAAACCGTCGTCATCGATGACATAGTCGATGGTGCGATCCAGAATGTCTTCTTCCCGGCAGGTTGCCAGGTCGTGCAGTACCAGATGAATGTCTGCTGCGAGCGAGCGTTCTTTGAGTATATTACAGAGTTCGATGGAACCTTCTCCGCACAGGTAGATTCCGTTTACATCCGGATGCTGATTTAAAGACTCCTCAGCCATTTTTGCCAGCAGATTCCGGCTGTTGAAGGTCTTTTTTACCTCTACAATGTTAATACCTTTATATTTTCGGGAAATAATACCTCGAAAGCCGCGTATTCTTTCATTGTGGATCGTAGATTCCAGTCCATAGAAGACAATAATAGAACCTTTGCCGCAAAGAAGATCTGCCATGACGCTCGCTGCGGTCTGACCGCTGCCATAGGCATGTTGCCCGATGAAGAATTTGCGGTGAGAGCTGGGAACATCGGAGTTGACTGTAATGATATCTATGTTTGCTTTTTTACATGTGTCAATCTCACGGCGGAGAGCGGAGTCGTTAGTGCCTACAAGTATGATTGCGGCGACATGCTCCGCACGCAGCCTGCTCATACTTCTGACAGCCTCTTCAGAGTCCATTCCTTCAATCCGGATAATCTCCACAGCAATTCCGTAATACATGAATTCTTCTGTTGCAGCCATAATGCCGCGCAGGACTTCCAACATAAAGGGAGTTTCAATAAACTGGAGTATTACTCCGAATTTCCGGTGACGCGCAGTCAGTGCAAGTGAACGGGCATTGACATTGGGACTGTACCCCATTTCCTCCGCGATATGTCTGATCCGTTCAGCAACCTGGGGCTGAATACGTCCCCGGTTGTTGAGCGCACGGTCAACCGTCCCTCTTGAGACGCCGGCTGTTTTGGCAATCTCATTTATTGTTACTCCCATTATAGTTCTCCCTGAGCATATGAAAGGTGAAAATGCAGGAATCTGATAAAAATGATACCTGCAAACCCGATGACTTACCTGATCTCTGTTAGCAGATGGCAATAGTCAGGATAGCGGTTCACCTATGAATGGTCTGAATTTGCCCTCATTGTATCAAATAAAGTACAAATTAATCAAGATATGAACTATTGCAATATGAATAATCTTGCGATGGGAATATTTGCAGAGATAGTTTTTGCTGAGAAGAAACTGAAAAAGACTGTCGAGAAAGATTGAGAGAAGGCGGAATGATGAGGATTGACAGATGTGAAGGTGCATTCTACACTGTTATCGGCCTGATTTTTCAGGGTGCTTCCCAATACAGTCAGGCTGATCTGCAGGTAGAATGATCAGATATAGACAGAAAAGGGTTGGATGAATCATGTATGATGTAACTGTTATAGGCCCCTCAGTGATCGACATTCTCGCCGCGCCCTTTGATCCGGAGGCTCTGGCAAAGGGGAAAAGAGATGTGGATCAGATCAGGATGTCTTTCGGCGGTGATGCTCTCAATGAATCAGTTGTGCTTAGCCGAATGGGCAAAAAGGTTCAGCTGATCAGCAAAATCGGAGCCGATGAGGCCGGCCGCAGCATTCGCAAACATTTAGAAAAGGAAAAAGTATCAACAAAACATGTGATTGTGGAGCAAGGTCTGAATACCTCCGTGAATATTGCCCTGGTTGACGCAGACGGAGGAAGAAAATTTCTGACGGATCCGCACAGCAGCCAGCGGAAACTGGGACTCGAGGATGTTCTGCCGATGCTGGATGAAACAGCCCCGATCGTTTCCTTTGCCAGTATTTTTATTTCTCCGTGTTTTTCTATAGAAAAAACGGAACAAGTGTTTTCCCGTATCAAGGCGGCCGGGAAAACACTTGTTTCAGATGTTACGCGTCCTAAAAACGGGGAGACTTTTGATGATTTGAAATTCCTCTTTCCCTATATGGATTTCTTTGTTCCCAACGATGAGGAGATTTTTCTTCTTACGGGGGAAAAGGACCCTTATAAGAACGTTCAGATGCTGGTGGACGCCGGTGTAAAAACTGCGGTTGTCAAGATCGGCAAGGATGGATGCCTGATCGGAACAAGAGACGGTATCCTTCATGTCCCGGCTGTAGCAGGCGTGAGGTGCGTGGATACTACCGGCGCAGGAGACTCCTTTGCTGCCGGATTGATTGCAGGGCTTGCGGAAGGCAGAAGCATCATGGATTGCGCGCGTCTTGGCTGTGCAGCGGCTTCCTGTTCGATTGAGCAGGTAGGCGCGACAGATGGTGTACGCTCACTTGAGCAGGTGATGGAGCGCTACGCGCGCCTATGATATGCTGCGGGATGCCTGTGATGCGCTGTAGGCGCATATGATATGCTGCGGGGTGCCTGTGATGCGATGCGGGCGCATATGAGATGCACCGGATTTTAATTTGTACTGATAAAGTTTGTTATGACAATTATATGCCTGACGCATAGCATCTCTTGCAAAAACGCACAAAAACAGATACAATAAATTGTGCATAACAGAGAATCATGGGAAAAAGCAAAAAATAGCTTGCACGCGAAATATCTGCGTGCTACTATGAAAGCACAAGAAAAGAACGGAAATGCACGCAAACAGGCACGCGAAAATGCGAAATTCATTGGAGGGGTAAAATGAATTACATTGATTTTGATGAGTCCAGAAAATTTGATCTGATCCTGCTCGGCAGAATCGGCATCGACTTCAATCCCGCTTACAGCGATGATGTGAAAGAGGATTTCAAGCCTCTGAAAAGGGTTCACTATTTTGAGAAATTTGTCGGCGGTTCTCCTGCAAACATCGCTGTCGGTATTACGCACCACGGCATGAAGGCCGGTTTCATCGGCAAGGTTTCCGATGATCAGTTCGGTGATTTCGTTGTTGATTATTTCAATGAGCAGGGTATTGACACCTCCAACATCTCCAGATGCACCAATGGCGAGAAACTCGGCCTGACCTTTACCGAGATGAAGTCTCCCATCGAGAGCAGCATTCTGATGTATCGTAACCGCGTCGCGGACCTTCAGCTCTCCGTTGATGACATCAAGGAAGAGTATATCAGACAGGCCAAGGCAATCCTGATCTCCGGTACCGCACTTGCAGAGAGCCCCTCCAGAGAGGCTGCCCTCAAGGCTGTTATGCTGGCCAGAAGAGTCGGCACAAAGATCATCTTCGATATCGACTACAGAAACTACAACTGGAAGAACTTCGATGAGATCTCCATCTACTGCTCAATGGTAGCCAAGGAGTCCACCGTTATCCTCGGATCCAGAGAAGAGTTTGACCTGACTGAGAGAGAGCTCATGCCCGGTCTGTCCGACGAAGAGAGCGCAAAGATGTGGCACAGCTACCACGCAAGGATCGTCGTCATCAAGCACGGCATGCAGGGTTCCACTGCTTACACTCGTGATGGCCAGAAGTTCTCCATCCGTCCTTTCCCTGTCCAGGCGCGCAAGGGCTTTGGCGGCGGCGACGGCTATGCTTCCGGTTTCCTGTATGGCCTCTTCCACAACTGGGAGATCATCGACTGCCTCGAGTTCGGTTCTGCAGAGGCTTCCATGATGGTCCGCGCAAACAACTGCTCCGATGCTCTTCCTACTCCTGAGGAAGTTCATGCATTCATCGCAGAAGAGAAAGAGCGCTATGGCGATATGATCGCCCGCGTCTGATCTTTAGGCGTACATTTGTGAAAAGGGTGTGCTGATTGCAAAAAAGAAATGCACCTCTTATAATATTCAATAGCGAGTAAACAGCGGCCGGCAGTCACGTTGAAAGTGACTGCCGGTCTTATGCGTGGAGGAGACAGCGGTTTTGGAGACAGGGGACGGTTCTTTGTCTCCTCACCGGAGGAGACAAAGAACCGTCCCCTGTCTCCAAAACCGTCCCCAGTGTCCCACGAAAATATACTAAAGGAAATCAACTATTTATGAGAAAACTTGCTCTGCCTGATGAGCTTTTACTGCAGGTGCAGAAACCTGCGCGGTATCTGGGAAATGAAATACATGCGGTCTATAAGGACAGGAAAATTCCTGTCCGTTTTGCCATGTGTTTTCCGGATGTCTATGAAATAGGAATGTCCCATTTGGGTATCCAGATTCTCTATGAGCTCTTCAACCAAAGAGAGGACACCTGGTGCGAGCGTGTTTTTTCACCCTGGATCGATATGGACCATTTGATGCGGGAACATGGTATTCCCCTGTTTGCCCTGGAGTCACAGGATCCGGTAAAGGACTTTGATTTTCTGGGCTTTACACTTCAGTTTGAACTCTGTTATGCGAATGTCCTGCAGGTCCTGGATCTGTCAGGGATTCCCTTGAATGCAGCGGAAAGGACGGAGAATGATCCGATCGTGATCGGCGGCGGGCCCTGCGCCTTTAACCCGGAACCCATGGCCCGTTTTTTTGACATGTTTTATATCGGAGAGGGTGAGACTTCTTACGACCGGCTGCTGGACCTGTACCACACCATGAAGGAGAGCGGGGAGAGCCGGGAAGCATTCTTGTGTGCTGCGTCGCAGGTGCCGGGAATCTATGTGCCTTCGCTTTATAAGGTGACCTACAAAGAGGACGGGACTATTGCGTCCTTTGTACCGAAAAAATATGGTGTCAGCTCTTCTTTCTTTGACAGGGAAGGATGCGCCCCGGCCCGTGTCCGCAGGCAGGTGGTGACTGATTTGGATGATAAAAAGCAGGCTCCTTACCCGACCAGGCCTCTGATTCCTTTTATTACGGTGACTCAGGATCGTGTGGCGGTGGAGCTGCAGCGCGGGTGCATCCGCGGCTGCCGTTTCTGTCAGGCGGGAATGATCTATCGCCCCAACCGGGAGCGGGATCTCTCCACAGTGAAGAAGTACGCGGATCTGATGCTGGACAGCACGGGTCAGGATGACATACTGCTGAGTTCCCTGAGTTCCAGTGATTATTCCTGCATCCACGAAATCGTCGATTATATTTCAGATCATCGGGAAGAGGACCGGGTCAAGCTTCAGGTGCCTTCCCTCAGGATCGATGCCTTTTCCCTGGATCTTATGGCCCGGGTGCAGGATGTGCGCAAGAGCAGTCTGACCTTTGCTCCCGAGGCAGGTTCGCAGAGGCTGCGTGATGTCATCAACAAGGGAATTACGGAAGAGGAGATCCTGAACGGCGCAAGGGAGGCTTTCCGGGGAGGATGGAACAAGGTCAAGCTCTATTTCATGCTGGGACTTCCCACGGAGACAGAGGAGGACCGCGTCGCCATTTCCGACTTGGCAAATAAAATCTCTGCGGCCTATTATGAAGAGGTTCCCAAAGAGAAGAGGAAGGGCCGCTGTCAGATCACGGTGAGCACCTCCTTTTTTGTCCCCAAGCCCTTTACGCCTTTCCAGTGGGCTCCCATGTATCATTCCGGGGATTATCTGGGATTTGCTGCGACGGTCAACCACGCGATCTATGCCTCTCACAATCACAGGAGTATCCGCTACAGCTGGCACGATTCCAGGATGATTTTCCTGGAGGGGATTCTGGCCCGCGGAGACCGGCGCACAGCGGACCTCATTCAGGAAGCCTACAGGCTGGGGGCAGTGTTTGACTGCTGGCTGGATACCTGGGACTATGCCCGATGGGAGCAGGCGGCTGCCAATATCGGCATGGATGTGGATTTTTATGCCCTGCGGGAGCGCACAAAAGACGAGATCCTGCCCTGGGATTTCATCGATGTCGGAGTGCGCCGGGATTTCCTCTGGAAGGAGTGGGAGAAGGCTCACAGGGCAGTCCTCACCCCCAACTGCCGTGAGGCCTGCAGCGGCTGCGGCGCGGCGGAATACGGCTGCGGTGTATGTCTGCGCCGGAAGGCTTCCGACAGGCTGGAAAACCATAGCGCAGAGAAGAGCGCTGAAAAACCCCTGGAGAAAAGCAATGCAGATTTTTCAGAAAAAAGTAATGAAAAGTTTGCGGACAAAAGCGGCGAAAAGCCCGCAGGGGAAAGAGATGATAAGCCCGTAGAGAAAAGCGGCGAAAAGAGCGCTGAAATATGCGCGGACAGAAGTACGGAAAATCCGGAAGCAGCCTCCGTGGCTGCCGTGGACCGGATTTCAGATCAGGATTCTTCGGAGGAGATCTGTATCCGCGCGCGCATGCGCCTGGCAAAGTACGGACCTATGAAATTCATCGGGCATCTGGAACTGATGCGCTTCCTGCAGAAGTGTCTGCGGCGCACAGATATTGATGTGCATTATTCGGACGGCATCACGCCGCGGATGATCATGTCCACGGCAATGCCTCTGGGGCTCGGCCTGGAGAGCAGCGGCGAGTATGTTGATCTTGAGCTGGGAAGGCCGGTCAGTACAGAGCATGCGCTGGAGCAGCTGCGTCCTCTGATGCCGGAAGGACTCGAGATTCTGGACTTCAGACAGGTCGGTGAGATCGTTCCGGAGGGCGGAGGAAAGGCCAAAAAGCCCGAGAAGGCCATGTCTGTCGTAGCGGCAGCGGAGTATGATGTATGCTTCAGGGATCACTATGCGCCGCCTGCAGACTGGAAGAAGATCCTTCTGGACTTTGTGGGACAGGATGAAATTTCCTGGACCAAGGAGACAAAAAAAGGTTTCCGGACACTGGACATGAAACCTCTGATTTATTCATTTTCCATTACAAATGATGAGCACATTCAGATGTGTGTTTGTTCCCGCGTGGGACAAAACCTGCGTCCTGAGCAGCTGATCGGAGAGGCATTTGGCAGGAAAGGGGTTCAGATGCCCGAGGATGCACTTCAGATCAGGCGCGTGGATCTTCTGGCCGAGCAGGACCCGGACGGCGTCTGCGTGCGCCAGGGAGACCGCAGAAAAGGTCATGAAGAGCCTGCGGTGCCGGGGAAACTGAGGCAGGGAAGGAAACTGGTTTCTCTCGGGGAGATCGGGAAGGTGATAAAAAAAGAAGACTGTAATTAACAGGGCAGAGGCGGCTCTGCCGCCCTCTGTCCCCGGCAGGTCGGTGCCCCCCGTAAGGCGGAAATAATCAAGTCCATCGAAAGCACCGGAGGCCGCTCCCGCGGTGTCCCCCGTAAGGCGGAAATAATCAAGTCCATTAAAAGCACGGAGGCCGCTCCCGCGGTGTCCCCCGTAAGGCGGAAATAATCATTACACAGGTTTTGTCATAATAAAAGACCTTTCGGCGGCACATGGCTGTCAAAAGGTCTTTTTAAATACGCATGAGTAAATACACATGAGCGATATTGAAACAGATTATCTGTGCGGCGGGCGCACAATTTTGCTGAACTGGGTGGAGTAGTACCAGGGCTGGGTTCCGCCGACATCCTTGTCGCGGTATTCTTTGGGAGTACAGCCCATGGCCTCACGGAAGACTTTGCCGAAATAGCTCGGGGAGCTGAAACCGCATTCTTCGCTGATCTCTATAATGCTCTTGGCACTGCCTGCCAAAAGGTCGGCCGCCATGGACAGGCGGGTCTGTGTGAGATAGACGATGGGCGAGGTGTTAATGCAGCGGGCGAAGCATCGTGTGCACTCGCGGGTGCTGATATCCGCTGCGGCTGCAATATCCTCCAGGGTGAGCTTCTCGCCGCAGTGGTCTTTGATAAACTGTGTCATCTGCTTGAGGCGTTCAGTGTCGGCAGTGTTGCTCCTGACGATCTCCGAGGCCTGAGACCGCACTGCTTCGGTATCCTGCATAAGCATCTTCCAGAAGTCGCTGAGTCGGCTGCGCAGATCAAACTCGTAGCCAAAGGGCTCTTCGCGGCTGAGCTCCACCGTGCGGAGCACCGTTTCGACCATTTGAAGATGCAGCATGGAGTCCGGCTTAACATGCCAGAAGGGGAGCGCGCTGCTCCTCATGACGGGGAGAATATATTTTTCCTCGTAAATGCTGTTGTACATTCCGGAAAGAAAGTGCATGTCAAACTGGATCGTATTGTACTCGCAGAGCGTGGTGCCGATGGCTGTACAGGAGTGCAGGACGCCGTTGTTGATGAAATTGATCTCGCCGGCAGTGGCAATATGTGTTCCGTCCGGGGTCTGAAGCGAGAGCTCACCCTTGACGATATAGTTGATTTCAAACATGTTGTGCCAGTGCCAGGGTATGGACTTGTCCGGATTGCAGTCAAGCCTGGTGGTGCTGCATAAATAGGGGAAGGATTCTTTTGCAATGGGGAGGATTTCCTTCTGTTCCTCATATGTGTTGGTATTTGATTGAAGCAGCATAATCTTATTTGTCTTTTCTGTTTAGTGGGATTATAGGGTTATATATTACTTGTATTGACGGTTTTTCTGTGCTGACGGCGGATTCCGAATGTTTGGAGCATTGTGAGAGCCATTGTGAGAGCGCTCGCGGCAGGAAGCAATGCGCTGCTTGAATCATACTTGTCTGCGGGCACCTGACCTTGACCGCAAGAATGGCTGGCTGTATGGGAGTAAGGACAGGATTGCAGCAGAGATCAGAACAGACACTCTTTGATGAGGATTCTGATATCTGTATAAATATTATCGCTAACGGGATGTTTCTTCAAGACCAATTCATCCATAATAATCTGTATGGGAATCTCGCCCTGGCGCTCCAGCTCGCTGTCAATGGTGCAGTCGATGATATCCTCCTGCATCAGATCGAGTATTTCCTGGTATTTTTCAAAAGAGAGAGTCTTGATATCTTCCCGCCCGCAGTCGCGGATGGCTCTTCCCACCTGGCCGACGCCGCCGCAGGTGATGTAGAGGCCGTCCAGATCAGGATATTGTTTCAGAAGGTTGTATGTTTCCCGGTAGGTGATCTCGGGATCCTCAAAGCTTTCTACGGAGGCGACGATCTCAACAGCAGGGAAAGTTTCCCTGAGAAAATTGCAGAAGCCTTCCTCACGGACTTTAACATGATAGGAATTATTCTCTGAAGCGACGGCGCTGGAAATGATGGCAATCCGTCCGCTTCCGCCCAGCAGGTTTCCCATGGTCCTTCCGGCGACTCTGCTGGCCCGCCTGCCGTCCTGGCCCACATAGCACAGGCGCTGTGTCCCGTCGATGTCGGAATTGGTGGTGACCAGGGGGATTTTGGCAGCTGCAGCGCGGCTGATCGCTTCACGAACGCGATCTGAGTTGATCGGGCTCAGGATGATCCCGTCAGCCTTTTCTTCAACTGCCTTGTCAATGAACTGTGCCTGCTGCCCGGCGTCACTGTAGGAGGACAGATACCAGTGAATAGAAATATCCAGGCCGGTCTGCTCACGTATTCCTTTTTCAATCCCTGCTTTGATGTAGGGAAGGGCATCTACTTTTACAAGGATAGCGGCGATCACAAACTCCTTTCCCTGCTTTTGAAGGACACGGCCGGCAGGGTTGGGCTTATAGCCGAGTTCGTCGATCAGCTTGCGGACTCTTTCCCGCACTTCATCGCTCACACCGGGACGGTTGTGCAGTACCTTATCTACGGTGGCGGGATGAACTCCTGCGATTTCAGCGATCTTTTTGATGGTAACTTTCATGAAGGACACCTTGCTTTTTGAAATAATTTATAGAGATAGATTTTAGTATCACTTTGATAAATTGCTTTAAATTTACAATGTTTTTAAATATCTGGCAACAATAGAATGATGTAAAGGTCAAAAGGTATCCAATGGCTCTGAGTCTCGTCAAGCTGCACAAACAGCCGATATCCAATGGCTCTGAGTCTCGTCAAGCTGCACAAACAGCCGAAGGGCCTTGGCGAGCGGCCGGTACTTGGCCGCTGATTTTTAGCGGCCTTAGTACCGTTGCCAGCGAGGGCAGAGCGAGAGCGTGCCCAAGGCGTTTGTGCAACTTGACGAGACGGTGTTCCCTTAGCCACCTTTTGACCTCAACATCATAGAATTAAAATGATAAATAAAAAAGGGTCAGGCGTCCTTAATTGCAGAACCAGTCCGGACGTTTGCGGACATTTGATGTGCTTTCAAAACAAACCGCTTTGCAGGGAGTTTAGGAGATACGAAAAACCGACAGCTGCTGATACAGGTCAGACTGCCGTCGGTTTTTATATTGCATATAAGAATAATGTGTAATGGAAGAGTGCCGATATCATAGGATCAGCCATTTTTCAGCCGCTGTGGCTGCCCTGAGCAGCAGATCCTTTACCTATGTTGACTGTATGCATAGTCTGCAGGCGGTTTCCGGATTAGATGCCGGGTGAAGAAAACCTCTGATTCTAATAATGTTCTTATAATGCAGTGGTTATTATTTGGACAGATACTCGTCTACGTTTTCTGCTGTAACAGAGACATAAGGTACGAGGACTTCTGCATCGGGCTTTTCGCCAGCCATGTAGGTCTTGATCACTTCAATTGCTGCAGCACCCTGGCCGGGAGCGTCCTGAAGGACTGTCTGTGCCATCTGGCCGTCTTTGACTGCCTGAAGAGCTTCTGCTGTGCCGTCGATACCGCTGATCATGACCTGGCCTTCACCTGTGCCCAGAGGGATGTTAGCGCCCTTAAGAGCTTCCATGGCGCCCAGTGCCATCTGATCGTTTGCGGCAATGATTCCGTTGAAGGTAACGCCGCCCTTGCCGTCAGCATACTTCTGGATCCAAGCCTGTGTTGTCTTCATGCCTTTGTCCTTGACATAGTCGGCATCCTGATCGTCAAGGATGGTGATGTCGCTGCGGCCTGCAGCCTCAAAACCGGCCTTCATTGCTCATATATTATTTCCCCCCTGTTTTAAAAACACTTGTTTATTCCTGTCGTTCCGTCCTTATTGATAAAACCTGCTCCGGTTTATTTCTGTATATAGATGTGTGCCGGTCTGTAAAGATCTATCTGCTGATCTGAGCCTCATCAATGATTGAGACCAGCTGTATCAGCGGCTGAGATCAGTCGCCTTAGCGACTGATTGTGGCCTTGAGGGCTTCGATGGAGGTCTCCAGACCTGCCTCGACGCTCATGGTCAGGTCTTCCATCTCGAGGGAGACATAGCCGTCGTAGCCGTTCATGCGGCAGACAGAGAAGAACTCTTTCCACCACTGCAGGTCTCTGCCGCAGCCGACTGCTACATAGTTCCAGTTTCTCTGTGCGCTGCACTCGACGGGCAGGCTCTCAAGGATGCCGTCGATATTGGCGTTGTGCTTCTCGATCCTGGCGTCCTTGCCGTGTACGTAGAAGATCTTCTCGCCCAGTGCCCATGCGGCTTCGATCGGCTCCGCGCCCTGGATCATCAGGTGGGAGGGATCAAGGTTGAGGCCCAGGACATCGGAATCCTCGCCGACTGCTTCGCAGAGCTGGTTG
>ONKG01000028.1 GCA_900318375.1 uncultured Lachnospiraceae bacterium | reverse complement strand
TTCGATCGGCTCCGCGCCCTGGATCATCAGGTGGGAGGGATCAAGGTTGAGGCCCAGGACATCGGAATCCTCGCCGACTGCTTCGCAGAGCTGGTTGAAGGTGCGGACGTTGTGGACCAGTGCGCCGGGGAACTCCTCGATGGCGATCTTTTTGACGCCTGCTTCCTTTGCGATGCGGCAGGTCTCTTTCCACCACTCGCCTGCGACTTTCCACTGATACTTGACGCCTTCCGCCATGTAGTTGAAGCCGTCATACTCGGGCCAGGAGATGGTGGAGACGAACCAGTTGGGGGTCTTGTCTCCGGGGGCTCCTGCGGGAAGTCCGGACATGGTCACGACGGTGTCGACGCCCATCCTGCCGGCCAGGACCATGGTGTCGCGCATGGTCTTGGAATGCGCATGTCCCATGGGTGTGTCGATCAGGGGATTGCCGGAGCAGTTGAGAGCGGAAATGGCAAGGCCTCTCTTTGTGATCTCGGCCAGGAAAGCTTCGCACTTTGCGTCGTCATTGATCAGCTCTTCAGCGGAAGGGATGAAATTGCAGCCGCCCCAGCCGCCTGCGGTCATCTCGATGGGGTCTGCGTAGCCTTTCAGTCCCATTTTCTGTGCTACGGAAAGTCCGAATTCACTTGCGGGATCCGCGCAGGCGACGACTTTGCCGCCCTGCAGCTTGTTGTTGATGCGGTCGATGTGTGTGCGGCCGATCGCGCCTGTTCCGATGAGTCCGATTCTCAGTTCTGCCATGATTGTTTTCCCCTTTTTGAAAGTGTTGGATTGGTTATGGATTCAAAATGTCGAGCTTGTTTTGCTATTCATAAAATAAACGATATATCGTTTATTTTACCAACTTTCAAATGTTGTTACGAGTACGAGCACGTCTATTCGAGATATCGGTATCGCTGTTAACGAGTACGTGCTCGTTAACAGCGGTATAAGCATTCAAGACTAGATTGTGAACCTGTGCGCAGCCTGAAGGCTGCCGCCCTTCAAACCGGCTTTATCCGTCAGACTTGCATTTTCCAAAGCAGAGCGTGATAATACATCCATGCGTTCGAATTGCCCTGCATTTGTGACATATTCACTGGGATGAATGGTGAAAAACAATCCGCTGGGAAAGATAAAAACTACTTGGATGAATGAAACAGAAACAATAACAGATTTGATGACTACTAACACAGACAATAAAGAAAAGAATATAGCTGCGAAAGAAGAGTGCGGACCGGAGAAGGATCAGAAAAAAGACCGGAGGATTTATATACTCAGTCAGGAGAAACCTTCGCTGGCCGTTGTGAAGCTTGGCGTCCCTCTGATCGCGGGCATGTTCATCATGGTCCTCTACAACCTGGTTGACACATACTTTATCGGACTGATGCGGGACGATTATCAGCTTGCGGCGGTCAATCTGGCCTATCCGGTCATGATGATCTCTATCGCGATCTCCAATATGATCGGTACAGGCGCCTCCTCCCTGATCGCAAGGAGTCTGGGGGCAGAAGACGGAGCGAAAGCCAGGCATACCCTGACTGTGGGGTTCGAGCTCACAATTTTCAACAGCCTGCTTGTGACGGCTGTCGGCATGGTCTTTCTTTCCGCCATCGTGCGGGGGCTGGGCGCCCGGAGCAACACCTTCGAATACACCCGGCAGTATGTGCAGGTCATCCTGCTGGGCAGCATTTTTACCATGGGAAACTATACCTTCGGACAGCTTCTGCGGAGCGAAGGGTCAGTAAAGCACTCGATTGCGGGCATGATCGTCGGGACCGTCGTCAATATTATCCTGGACCCGCTTTTTATTTTTACATTGGGACTGCAGATCCGGGGTGCCGCGATCGCAACGATCCTGGGCAACGCGGCCGGCATGTGTGTCTCTTTATGGATGTATGGAAGAGGAAAGACCTTGCTGACCCCGTCTCTTCGTTATTTAAAACCCACCGGGGAAATCCTGCGGGAAATCTTCTGGGTCGGAGTACCTGCGACTCTGGAGACGCTGCTGACTTCGGCTGCCTATATCGTGAATAATAATCTCGCGGTGGAATATGGAGAGCTGACGGTCGCTGCCATGGGGATCGCGCAGAAGATCCTGTCCCTGGGCAATTACATTTATCAGGGATTCGCGGCGGGAACGCAGCCCATCATGGGATATAACTACGGTGCAGCCAATTATAAGCGGATGAAGGATGTGCTCCGCGCCGGACTTCTGGTGGTCAGCGGAACAGAGCTCTGTGTCATGGCAGTCTACGGCATTTTCGCCCCGCAGCTGATCGGTATTTTCACCGATTCCCCTGAGGTCATCTCCACGGGAAGCCGTGTGCTGCGAACGATCATGTGTATCCTGCCCTTTGTCGGCGCAGTCTCCATGAGCCGCATGTCTTTTCAGGCCATGGGCAAGCCCCAGTTTGCCTTTGCCATTACGCTGGTGCGGCAGTTCGTTCTTTATATACCCCTTCTGCTGCTTCTGAACCGCCTGTTCGGCTTCGGCGGCATGATCTGGGCACAGCCTGTGACGGAAATGATCATGATGGCAGCGTCTGTGGCTCTTCTTCTTGGAATCATCCAAAGAGAAGACCGCGGCGGCGTGCAGGATGCAGCACAGTGTCGGTGATCAGACCGGTAGTTTTAACATCTGTTTGTTTACATCTGCTTATTTGACATCCGTCTGTTTGAGCTCTGTCTGTTTGACATCTGTTTTTTGTTAGTGGATTTTGTTGAGACAATAAAAGGAGCCTTTCATGAAAGTATGCCTGTTGAACGATTCGTTCCCTCCGGTGATCGACGGTGTCGTCAATGTATTGATGAATTACGCGGATTATATGATGAAGGATTACAAGGCAGAGATTATGGTTGGAACGCCGGAGTATCCGGGAACAGACTACAGTGTCTATCCCTATCCGGTCGTGGCATATCCCAGCTTTGACACGACCTCCGTGACAAACGGGTATAGGGCAGGAAACCCTCTTGCAGGGAAGGCTGTGTCGGAGCTGGTTGACTTTATGCCCGATATTATCCACTCCCACTGCCCTTCGTCGGCCACTGTGGTTGCCAGGCTCCTGCGGGAACAGACCGGCGCGCCTATCGTTTTCACCTATCACACCAAGTATGATATTGATATCCGCCGCGCTGTAAAACTGGACCTGATCGCCCGCGAGGGGATCAAGGCCATGGTAAGCAATATAGAGGCCTGTGATGACATCTGGGTGGTCAGCCGCGGCGCGGGAGAGAGTCTGAAAGCTCTGGGGTTTGAGGGCCGTTATATCGTCATGAACAACGGTGTTGACTTCGCGCGCGGACGGGTGGACGCGGAGACTGTCGCAGAGGTGACAAAAGACTATGATCTGCCTGCGGGTGTGCCGATGTTCCTTTTTGTAGGCCGGATGATGACTTACAAGGGGCTGCCGATTATATTGAACGCCATGAAAATCCTGGCGGACAGGGGGATGGATTTCCGCATGGTCTTTATCGGCAAAGGCCCGGATAAAGAGCTGTTGGAGGACCGGGCGAGAGAACTGGGACTGATGGGAGGAAGCACAGCAAATAAATGTATTTTTACCGGTCCTGTCTATGACCGGGATGTGCTGCGGGCCTGGAATACGCGGGCGGATCTCTTCCTCTTCCCTTCGACCTTTGACACCAACGGCCTGGTCGTCCGCGAGGCTGCCGCCTGCGGTCTGGCAAGTGTTCTGATCCGTGATTCCTGCGCCGCTGAGGGCATTACTGACGGGCAGAACGGTTTTTTGATCGATGAGAATGCGGAGTCGATGGCGGCGCTTCTCATGCAGGCCGGCAAAGACCTTGACCATCTTCATGAGGTCGGGCAGCACGCCATGGATGAGATCTATCTGTCCTGGCAGGAATGTGTCGCGGAGGCCTATGAGCGCTATCGGTTTGTCCTCGCGGAGAAAAAGATCGGCATGATGCCGCACCACAAAAAACAGAAGACGGACCGTCTTGTCAGCCTGGCAGCCCATGGTATGGAAAGCCAGGACAGGCTGCGGAAATTCGGACATGAGCTTATGGGAGACTTCAGGGAATCCGCAGTCGGGATGATGGAGAATATCCAGGAGAGTGCGGACCGCTCAGAGCAGTTCTGGAACAGTATCTGGAGAGAGATGCGCGTCGGAATGGAGAATAAGGCGGTGAGAGTGCAAGAAGACGTGAGAGAAATCAGGAGAGACATAAAGCGGGCAGCGCAGGGGCTGACCAAAATGATTGACGGATCGTCAGATGAATAACGGACAAAGTGATGAAGAAAAAACAGTTTGATTTCAGGAAAATGTCTTTTTACCAGATCTGGATCCGGTCTTTCTGTGACGGAAACGGGGACGGGTTCGGAGATTTGTACGGAGTCTACGACAAACTGGACTATATCAAATCCCTGGGGGTGGACGGAATCTGGTTCAGCCCCATTTTTCCGTCGCCCAATGCGGATTACGGCTATGACATTTCCGATTACAAAAATATCCATCCGGAATACGGAACGCTGGAGCAGTTTCAGAAGGTGCTGGACCGGGCCCATGAATTAGGCCTGAAAGTGCTTCTGGATCTTGTCATCAACCATACCTCCGATGAGCATCCCTGGTTTATTGAGAGCTGCAAGGGCAGGGACAATCCTTACAGCGACTACTATATCTGGCGCGACCCTCTGGGTGTGAAGATTGAAAAGACACTGGAAGAAGCTTCGGAGATTCTGACTGAGAAAAGAGATGAACTGGAAGAAATCTCCGGTTTTCCCGTGGATCAAAGGAAGAGGGAAAAGAGGAAAGAAAAAGGGAAGGGGAAAAGGAAGGAGAACAGAAGGCAGACAAAGAATAAAGCGGAACAATTTCGTCCTCCCAACAACTGGTTCAGTCAGTTCGAGGGACTTGCCTGGGAGTACAATGAGCAGCGGGGACAGTATTATCTGCATATTTTCGCCCGCAAGCAGCCGGATCTGAACATGGATAACCCCGGGGTAAGGGAGGAAGTAAAGAGCATTATGCGCTTCTGGCTGGATCTGGGCGTTGACGGCTTCAGGGAGGATGTCATCAATTTTATTTCCAAGGACCCCAGGCTGCCGGACGGTCTGCCCTTTCTGCCTGTGATCAACGGTCTCCCTTTCTATAAGGACGGTCCGAATCTGCACAAGTATCTGCAGGAATTCCGGGAGGTTGCACTGGAGTACGGCGCGGTCCAGATCGGCGAGGCTCCTTTTACCGGCGTCAAAAAAGCCCTCACCTACATAGCCGGAAAAGACCGTGTCCTGGATATGCTGATCCAGTTCGACACGATGATGGCGGACTGTTTCATGACGGAGTATGTCTATCACGGATTCCGCCTGCGCAAGCTCAAGCGGGCTTTTTCCAAATGGGAATACGGTCTGCAGGGCAAGCAGGCCGGCCGGAAGGAAACTGCCTGTATGGCCTGGAATGCCCTCTATCTGGAAAACCACGATCATCCCCGGGTAGTCAGCCGCTACGGGAATCTGCGCTTCTGGCGGGCTTCCGCGACCATGCTTGCCGCCTCTTATATTTTCCAGAGGGGGACACCCTTTCTCTATCAGGGCCAGGAGCTGGGCATGACGAATATTGCTCTGGATTCCATCGACAAGTATCTGGATGTGGCCTCCAAAAACGCTTACCGCACTTTCCATCTCAGAGAGCCGGTCGAGAAAAGACTGCGCCGCATACAGATTTCCACCCGTGATTCCGCGCGCACGCCGGTCCAGTGGAGCGATGAGCCCGGCGCCGGGTTTACCAGCGGGAAGCCGTGGTTTTACATCAATCCCAACTATGTGAAGATCAATGCACGGGCTCAGGAGAAAGACCCCTGCAGTATCCTGAACTTCTACCGCAGCTGCCTGGCGCTTCGAAAATCGGAAGAGACTCTGCTCCGCGGCACCTATCGGGAATACTATCCCATGCATCCCCGGCTCTTTATGTATGAGCGCCGATACAGGGGAGAGGTTATTCTCGTGGTCTGTTCCTTTTCGGACAAGCCTCTTGCCTGGCGCCTTCCGCGCGCACTCTCCCGCATGAATAGAGAGAGTCGGGAGGGGGCATTGAAAGGAAGGGCAGACAGAGAAGCGGTAAACAGAAAAGATGTAAACAGAAAAGATATAAACAGAAAAGAGGATAGTTTAAAAACGGAGACCGGGGGACCGGAGCTGCTGCTCACGAATTATCCCGGGGAGAGCTGCTGCACGGGGACGGATCATCTGAGGAGGAGAAATTCTGAATCTGCAGGGAAAAAAGGTCCGGAGATCTGCCGTCCGCTGAAGCCCTATGAGGTACAGGTCTGGCGTCTTGTGAAGTGAAATATTTGTGAAGTAAAAAAGAGGGACAGGATTCGTTCATTTGAATATCCTGTCCCGTTTTTTATGGCTTTTATTTTCAGCTGTTTATTTTTAGTTTTTATTTCAATATTGTGATCTCTTATATGGGCTTGTTATGCCCCATGCATTTTCAGCCTCATTTGTCTGTTCCGCAGATCATTCCTCTGCCTGGGAGTTTTCTTCGGAGCCGGAGCGGCGCTCCTGGATATTTTCCTGCAGTTCCTTCGGCTCATAATCGAGTGTCTTGGCAAGAAAGCCCATTTCCCAGAGGCGGTTTTCTATGGTGTCCAGGACCTTTTCCGAGGGGGCTAGGAGAGTGTGATAGTGATAACCTTCTGTAGTGGAGGAGAGCAGGGAGGACTTGCCGCTGCGGATGGATTCCACAAATTCCTGCACGTCCAGACGTGAGCGTATGTTGAGCTCTCCGCGCAGTACACCGTAGGCCCGGTGGCTCACAAAGACGTCTTTGACAATGGCGCCATGATCCACGAAAAGATTCAGTTCGGTTTCGCATTCTTCCCTGGTGTGATGCACCTTGAAGATTCGCTTGCATTCCCTGACTTCAGGGGTGATATAGCCCTGACTGGTGGAGATGATCTCAGAGCCCTCCGCCCGAAGGATCGCAATGTCTGTGACGATGACCTGCCTGCTCACGGACAGCATTTTTGCAAGCGCCGACCCTGATACCGGGACAGCGGACTGTGCGAGAATTTTTTTCAGTTTCTCTCTTCTTTCCCCTGCCTTCATGCAAATGTCCTTTCTGGATGACCATGAATGAGCGTGACCAGTGCATCAATATCAGTCTAACTAAACTTCAAAGAAATGAAAAGAGATTTTTTGTTCATTTTTTGATTCTGTTGAGAGCAGCAATCATCTTGCGAAACCATAATAGGAGTTCAGGCCTTACGGAAAAGATATATGGTTGTTTTTTCTGCAGAGCGTGATCTGACGGGATGAAGAACATGGATCGTTTTGAAAAAATTGAAGTCGCAGGTATGCTTTCGGGTACATCGTCAGGCAGTCAGGCTATTCATCGTCAGGTTTATTCAGCAATGATAAAGATGGCCGGTTAGAGTTATTTTGCATTTTCACTATCCTGCTGTCATAATGATTAGAAAGTATATGCCTGCAATGGATCATTTGTGGATCATTTGTAAAAGGGACCAATTAAGTCTATGAGGCGGAAATCATTCTCAAGAGGAAAATCAGATGAATAAGCATTATAAAGGAAGACTGCAGCGGGGAATTCATGAAAAGAGAATATGGAAAAAGGCAGAAGCCTGGCTGACCGGACTGTTGGTTCTGGTGACTTTGCTGGCAGGATGCGGCGGCCCTTCACAGGGAAATTCCTTTACGGCGGGCGGGACTGCTGCAAGTGCATCACCTGCAGCGGAAAACAAACCGGATGCTGCCACAGCAGGTGGAGACACTTCCGGGAAAGCGGACCTGACACTGATGATTTACCTGTGCGGCAGTGACCTGGAAAGCAAGGCAGGCGCGGCATCTGCGGATCTCGATGAAATTCTCGGTTCCGGCATTAACACGGATAAGGTCAATGTAGTTGTCACTGCCGGGGGCACTACGAAATGGCAGAATGGTTTTTCTGATGATGAGACAGCTGTGTATACACTCACTCCCGATCTCCAGTGGGAAAAAACAGAAACCTTTTCCTCTCCGGAGCAGGATGACGCACCCGCAAATATGGGAGAAACAGAAACTCTGAAGTCTTTTCTGGATTACAGCTATGAGAACTATTCTGCGCAAAACTATGCGCTGATCATGTGGGATCATGGCGGCGGGCCTATGCGCGGACTCTGCTGGGATACTGCCTGGGCAAAAGACAATCTGACCATGGAGGAGTTTACCGGTGCCTTGGCTGAAAGTCCTTATGCAAAAGAGAAACTCAGCTGGATCGGTTTTGATGCCTGCCTGATGTCCTCCATCGAGACAGCCCACCTTGCCGCGCCCTATGCGGAGTATATGATCGCCTCTGAAGAGACGGAGCCCGCCGTAGGATGGTCCTATGATTTCCTGAATGGGATAGAAAACGACGCGGATGGTGCGGCGACTGGTAAGCGTATCGTGGATTCCTTCATGGCTGCAGGAAAGGCGTCCGGCAGTGAGGCGGCACTGACGCTGGCCTGCATGGATCTTTCACAGACACAGGCAGTGGAGGAAAAGCTGGATTCTTTTTTCTCAAAACTCGGATCATATCTCAGCAAAGACTCTTTCTCGGAGTTGTCCAACCTGCGTGAGGATACCCGTGAATTCGGTAAAGCAATGAATGACAGTCAGCGCCTGGACCTGGTCGATCTGGGGGATCTGGTTGCGCATTATGCGGGCGAGGCACCGGAGGAGGCCGCAGATTTGTCGGATGCCCTTCAGAAGATGGTTGTCTATTCCCAAAGCAGCCTGGAAAACTGCAGTGGACTGTCTTCTTATCATCCCTACTATAACAAGACTTATTATGAGAAGGTCTGGAGAAAAGAATATGATACCTTTGCTTTTGCTCCGGCATACACAGACTATATCAACAGCTTTGCCGATATCTGGATGGGTGATGCGATGGGTGACTGGACGCAGATGAGTCAGGTGCAGTCTGCCGGAATCGAGGGTGAGACCCAGTATTTTTCCGTGCAGCTGACCCCTGAGCAGATCCGGTATTACGCTTCCGGCCAGCTTCTGGTCCTTTCACAGGTGGGTTCTGATTACGATGCCATGCATGGATCTGCTTACTCTCAGGTCTTTGCGACCGATGAAGTGACCGTGGATGAAAACGGGGTGCTGACCGCAGGCTATAACGGCAGAACCCTGTATGCAGTCGATGACAACGGGCAGCCGATCGCAGGCCCCCTGCACTACAGCGTTTCCAAGGACGGGAATCTGCAGGTTTATGCAAATTATGTAAATGACGGGGAGGGCGAGGAGAATCGTATGGCCCACGTCATGTTTGAGTGTGCGCAGGCTCCCGCAGGAACCGATCTTCCTGTTTTAGACCAATATGTCTACGATGAGGACACGGACATCTACACCAATCGCCTGGCGCTTGTACAGGGCGATTATCAGACCGTTAATTTTCCATATGATTACAGGATGCGGACTTATGACGGTGATACTATCAAGCCTTTTGTCGAATGGGAGCAGCACAGTACATGGTTTGGAATCAGGAAATTAGAACTTCCCGCTGACTTTCATTTCAGATTCTTTGATCGCATTTTGGATAACAATACTCTTTTTGCCTGTTTTCAGATTTCTGATACCCAGGCCAATCTGTACGGGACAGAACTCATGCCGGTCGATAATCCTTCCGTATCTGAGATTCATTTCCGGGACGGACAATCTGAAGACGGGGATGGAAATGATACAGACGGGGGAGAGAAGTTTGTATATGAGAATGATGACTGGCGCATGACCGTCTGGGGGGAAGCGGCAGACTCCGAACTATCAAAAGAGCTGGAGTTGAAGGTTTATTTTGAAAATCTTTCTGATCGCGAATTGCATTACAAACTTCCAAATGGCGCTGTCACTGTCAACGGCACGCAGATCTGCCAATTGAAAGAAGGAGGTATTTTGGGTTCAGTTGTGTCCGGCAGCAGCAGCTATGATACGATAACCTTCGGGCCGGATGATCTGGCCGGATTAACGGAGATCCATGAGATCAGTATGGATATTGAATGTACTGAGCAATCCGATGAAAGAGGTGCCGATGAAAGAGATGTCAGTGCACAGGTTGTCCTGCACCCGGTTGACCTGAATCTGGAGAAGATCGCTGCAAAGTATGATCTTTCGTCACCGCTGTCTTCCTGCAGCAAGGGAAATATTGACTGGTCAATTGTCGCAATAAAACCTGATGGAAACTGGAACTATAAGATTGTGGTGCATTGTAAAAATACAAGTGCGGAAACGGTTCAGCTTCCAGACATCAAGCGTGCAGCAATAAACGGAGCAGTTGTAGATTTTCAGAATATTTCCCGTAATTTGGTCCTCCAGCCGGGGGTTGAGTGTTACCTTTCGTTCAAAATGGAAAAAAGGAGTTATTATTGGCATTTCTTTGGCAGTAATTTAAATGACCTGGTTGCCTCTGATGCTGATCAATATGGAATCATCGGCAGGAATACAAGAAGCTATTCTAATGGTTCTTTTGGTGATGTGGATGTGCATCACCTGATTGTCTCTGATATTTTTAAATATTTTCAAATCGAAGAGATATCATCGCTTTCGCTTCTGCCTGATGACAATCTTTGGGGATGGGATCTTCCTGAAGAAGATTGGAATGAGAGCATTGTTGATTTTTCATTTTCAAAACCGGTTACTCCGGCACAGCCAAACGAGCCTTACAGGGGTCTGAAACAGGATTTATCTGAAGAAGACGGTGATGACGGGGAGATGACAAAGGCTCTGGATGCAGGAGGCACTCAACCGGAACGCACTTTGCTGTATTCTCAGGGAGGTGTCAGGGTTTATGGAGAACATATTCTCATCAGGAACCGGAGAATAGTGATGTCAGTAGTGATAGAAAACGAGAGTGACGACGATGTGATCTTGCGTTTTTACAATTATACTGTAAAGTCCGGGGACGATTCTGCTTTCAATTGCTTTGGACAGGATGCTTTTGTAATCTTCGCTTCTAATCGAAGAAGAATCTTCCGGGACTTCAGATGCCCGGATGAAATGGAGAGTGATGTGCTGAAGAGCTTTTCCATGTGTATCTGGCAGGATGGAAAAGAACTGCCTTCGGTATATGAAGTCAATTTGACATTTGCGGATGGAATTTCCCTAAGTACAGTGGGCGGAATAACCATGCCCTTCTCAGATGGTGCCCCGGCAGTTGTATGTGTGACACAGGATCACTCCAGCGATCCCCTCTTTGCATCCTCTCTGAAATATCCGGACAAGGCAGAACAATTCATGAGAGAGCTCACCTGGACCCTGCCCGATTCTCTGACAGAAGAAGAACGAAAGAGGGTCAAATCCGTGGAAGCATGTATTATGTGGGACCGCACAGATGTAGTAAGGAAACTGGAAGAGGAGAAAGAGGCAGAACAGGAAATAGCAGAACAGGAAACAGCAGGTCAGGATGCAGAAAATCAGGAAACAGCAGATCAGGATGCAGAAGACCAGGAAACAGCTGATCAGGAGGCAGAAGACAGAATTGGCCTGATGCCGGTCAGCTTGACGACCCTGCATGGAGATTCAGACCCGGAAGGGAGGAAAGACGTTTATACCGGGTCTTTGATGGGGCTTGCGTGCATCCCGGAAAAGCATCCGGATGTGATTATACCGATGTATGAGGACATCACTGAGGAGAGTGAGATCACGTATGGTACCAATAGAGAGTGGGACGGAAAAGATTATTGTTTTTCTCCTTCTTTTGATGAATATTTCGTTCCGCTGCCGCAGCTGAATATCTACCGTGGCCCCGAATTCAATCTGTCTGTCAAAGTGAAATCTAAAACAGGTGCAGAAAGTGAAGCATCTTTGGATTCTTTTATTAAATATGACCAACACTTCTCCAGTTTCCGAAATGATCCATCTTCGAATGGTTATCAGGAAAAATGGCCGACGGCCTGGTTCGAGGGCGCAGTTTTTACGAATACTCCGCGGGTTTTTGTCAGAGATGAGGAGGATGTTCTATACCTTTCCGCGAGTAGTTCCTATACAGTTCATGCTGCAGAGGCAGAGTTAAAGATTGAAAACGGACCGTTGGCTGTGGAAATGATTCCAGTTACAGAATTGGAAGGTGATATCGTTCTTGTATATATAATTACTTTTGAGGACGATTACCCCCGGTTCTACTATGGCGGGACATGGTGAAAATGGGTCTGTGCTGTAAGCTGCGGACGGAAGGGCAAAACGGTTCTTATTGCAGGTCGATGATGACGACTTCTCTGGGATTGAAGAGCCGGGGGATGGGCGGGGGCGCTGTGTTTGCCATTCCTCTTGAGACAATCATTTTGCCATAGGGGCCTCTGTAGATACCCCCCGTATAAGACGGCAGCAGGCCCTGACCGGGTGAAAAAAGACCGCGGCCGAAAAGTCTGATCTGCCCGCCGTGGGCGTGACCGGAGAGGACGAGATCGATCGGGTGGTCTCTGAGCATTGGTGTCTGCAGGCACCAGTATTCCGGGTGATGGCAGAGGAGGACCTTAAATCCTTCCTGCTGTTCGAAGGAACGGAGCCATTTGATATCAGGGCGCAGAACATAGGCGTCTGTGTGGCGTTTTTCCTCTGGATAGCGGCGCTCTTCTCCGTTTTTCTCGCGAAATCTCCGGTAATCCATCAGCAATGCGGAAGTGAGACCTCCGACTGTAATCCCTGTGGATCCATCCCGGACCCATGTGTTATCGAGAATCACAGCTCCAGCTGTCTCCAGCGTCTTCAGATCAGAGGAACTGGCAGCCCACTCATGATTGCCCAGAGAGATATAGGTCGGTGCCAGAGCGGTGCAGGCACGGATAAAGGGAAGGATCCTGTCCTGCCTGTCGAGGAGATTCTCTCCCTTCTGTGCTCTGTAGCCAATGAAAAGATCGCCCGTCGCTGCGATCAGGGAGGGGCGGCGATGACGGAGTATCTCTATTGTATTTCCCGGATCCGCGTTGTGCAGATCTGCCAGCAGTGCGATCCGATGCGGAATTCCCGCATGGATTCTGTAGACGCGCTCTTTCATGTAAGTACCTCTTTCAGAGTTTGCTTTCCGGATTTGATTTTATCATCATTGCGGCACAAGTGCCAGTTCCTGCCATGCGGAGCCTTGGCGGGACACGGGGGATCGTTCTGGCTGTCCCCGGTATCCCGCCGTTGTCCCATCCCCGCCATCAGGTCCTCTCTGCCGGCGTTGACGCTTCCTGATCGATTGGTATAGAATGGAAGAAGCTGTTTGCGCCTGTTTTTGCACGCAAAACGAGCGGATTTCGAATGTCTGGAGCATCTCACAAGACCGCTGCGCGGTTTGTGAGAGTGGCTGAGGCGCGGAGCAATGCGCGTTTTTTTACTATGTCGATTGTTGCACACAGATATGGAGATGAAGTATGACAATTATATGCTATTCCAGATGCGGAACCTGTAAAAAGGCAATCAAGTGGCTGCAGGAAAGAGGATCGGATTTTACACAGCGAAGTATTACGGAGGAGACGCCCACGCGCGAGGAACTCGCTGCCTGGCAGCAGAAGAGCGGGCTGCCGCTGCAGAAATTTTTTAACACCTCCGGAAGGATCTATAAGGAAAATCATCTCAAGGACAAGCTTCCTGCAATGTCGGACGAAGAAAAGCTGGATCTTCTGTCATCGGACGGGATGCTGATCAAGCGGCCCATCCTTCTGGCGGATGACGGCAGTGTTCTGGTGGGATTCAAAGAGGCGCAGTGGGAGAGCCTGATCGGCTGATATAGAAAGTGCGCCGGAGGGAGAGTCTGATCGGCTGATATAGAAAGTGCGCCGGAGGGAGAGTCTGATCGGCTGATCTGCAAAAAAAGCGGCAAGGAAGATTGATTGTTTGAGAAAATAGGCGTGGATGATGAAAATGACAGAAATAAAAAACGGGAATCCGAATACGGATACTATAAATGAGACTGCGGGCTGTGATGTCCTCTGCATCGGACAGGCCGTAATTGACTGTATTACACGGGGGCAGGAAGCGGACAAGCATCGGGAAAATGTTTTCCGGGCGGAAAGGATTGAGCTGCATATCGGAGGTGATGCGGTCAATGAATCGATCGCACTGGCGGATCTGGGACATCGTCCGGCGATCGCATGCGGTGTCGGGACAGACCTGGCAGGAAACCTGCTTCGTTCAGAACTGGCAAACCGGGGGGTTGACACATCGGAGATTACAGTCATGAAATCCCTCACGACTCCGATCGCCCAGCTTGTGGTACATCAGGACGGAGGCCGTCATTCCATCAACAGCCGTGCGACCATGCTGGAAGGCTATCTGCCGGATCCTGCTATGCCGGGCAGGAAGGGAGCGCGCATTGTGTCCTTTGCAAGTCTCTTCCGGGCTCCTCTTGACCAGGCGGATGTGGTCCGCGGGCTGATTCGCGCGGCAAAGGAATCGGGCGCGCTGGTCAGTGTGGATACCAAGCTCCCCACCTTCCGGGAGATCAGGCTGGAAGAACTGGCGGATGTCTGGCCGCTTGTCGACTTTATTTTTCCCAATGAAAAAGAGGCTGCCTATCATACCGGGATCCCGGAGAATGAAGGAAACACGGAAGAGCATTTTCGGAAAATGTCAGAAGTTTTCCGCGGTTACGGCATAAAAAACGTGATCATCAAAGCAGGCGCGGACGGCTGCTACATCAACAATGACGATGGCTTCTGGCACCTGCCGGCACTGCCCGTGGAGGTTGTGGATTCCACAGGTGCGGGAGATAATTTCGTCGCGGGATTCTTGTCCGGCATTCTGCGGGGAGAGGAAATCAGGGCCTGCGCAGAGCGCGGACGGGCCAGGGCGGCTCAGTGTATCTCCCGAATGGGTGCCAGCGAGAAAGAATAAAAAAGGATAGTAAAAAGAATAATAAGAAGAATAATAAGAAGAGTAATAAGAAGAGAAAAACAGCGGCATGTTTTCCGTTTAAAGGGAAACATGCCGCTGCGGCATTTTGAATGCAGTTTTGAATTAGAACAGTGATAAGGAAGATCAGAACAGATCTACAGCACCGTTCACCTCGCCGTTGATCACATAATAAGCCTTGCCTTCATCAGCCTTGACGTAAATATCTACGGAAGTGACTTCGCCGTCAAAAGCAGCTTTAACTTTTTCGATAACGGCATCATATGTAATGCTCTGATCAGCAGAGGACTGGATTACGAAATTCGGAACTACTTTTTTCTTGCGGGGTTTTGCAGCAGTTGTCTTTGCAGGTGCCTTCTTAGCTGTTTTCTTTTCGACTGCAGGTGCTGCAGGTGCTGCAGCTGCTGTGGTTTCTTTTTTTGCTCTGGCCATAGTTTGCGCCTCCTGTAATTAATACTAGTAATGTGTAACATGAATTACGCACAATAATTTAGTATGATTATTTCGTGTTGTCAAGTTTTTCATAAAAAAAGAGCTGGTTCGCGGGACCGCAAGGGGATCAAATGGGACGCCGGGGAAGATTCTGACTGTCCCGATTTTATCCAATAGTACAGTCAGAACCGTTTCCGGCGTTCCAAAAAAGCGGCTGATCATTTCCAATCAAGTGAAATGATCAGCCGCTGTTATTATGCTGTGATTGTTCCTTCAGAACGGATTCCCGTCAAAAGTCTAAAAACGCATCTTCAAGGTTTTTGTCCTGTCAACGTGATCCTTATTTGCCTTCTACAACACTGCAAGTAAGAGTCTTGTAGGTGTAATCGGGACCGTCACGGTATTCAAGGACAAGACGCTCGCCGAGTACGTTGACATAGCTGAAACCATCACTCAGGAGCTTTTTGCCGGAGAACATGTCGTAAAGTGCGGGATCGTCACCGTTACCGGGATCTACGTAGAGAATGCAGTCTCCGTAAACATGGTAAGTTGCGTTCGCATCATAGGTGAGGAAACCTGTTCCGTCATTGTAGCATATAATGCTTCCGTTTTTGGTATAGACGTAGGATTCCTCTTTAACTTCCTCTGCAAGAGTTCCGGAAGGTCCTGTCAGAGTATATGTTTTGACACCGGTTTCGAGAACATATCGTCCATAGCCCAGGTAAGTGTAGTCGCCTTCTGTCTGGCCAAGCTCTTTTCCATTCTTGTCGATAATGATATAAGGACCGTCTCCCTTTATCCTGAAGATATCGCAGTCCTCAGCGTAAATATAATCAACAGGATCGTTCAGTACCTTGTTTCCTTTCTCATCGACTACGACATATTTTCCTGAATCATAATAAGACAGGTAACCGCTTGTGCTGTTGAAAGTGGAAATGCTTTCTCCGCTCTTGGAGATTTCTGTGCCGTTCTCATCATAAATACGGCAGCCGGAATTGGTTTCCGAGCGTTCAACGATTACTTTTTCATTAAAGCTGACGCGGCTGTTCAGATCGAGAAGCTTTTTGCCTTCTGAGTTATACAAGGTATAGGTTTCATCCGCGTTCTGTACAAGGATGCTGTTTCCGACGATATTGACAGTATCATATCTATCTACCTGTTCAAACTGCAGGTTATCAACAAACTTTTCGTTTTGAATATCGTAAATTTTGGCATAACCCTTGTAGAGTGTGTCATTTTTTCCGGGGCCGCCGACTGCAATCATATCGTCGGTCATGTAGAAGAGAGCTTCCTCCTCACTCTCTGTTTCTTCTGTTCCATAATAGGCAAGAATATATCTGCGCTGGCTCGAGCCGTATCCATCAGGCCATGCATACAAAGCATATTCGAAGGGAATCAGGACTTTGCCGTCTGCATTGACCAGAGCACTGCTGTTTACATCAGAAGCATTTGCTTTGGTGTATGTGTACATGCCCTTTTCGAGACTTTCGGCAGCTTTTATAGTGTCGGTAAAAATTTTCTTGCCGTTCATATCGTAGACGTAGGCTTCGTTTTCCGATACACCTTCCACGAATGCCTCGTGGTAGATACGAATGCCCTCCATAGTGAAGCTGCCGACCTGATCCAGCTCCACATGGTATTCTTCTGCGGCGGGGGCTGCGAAAGCCGGAATGGCACTGCCGATTACCATTACGGATGCAAGAACCACGGATAATAGTCTTGCTCTGGTTTTCATAACTATGCTCTCCTTTCATGTTTGCCTGTTGTGCCTGTGGCATTCAGGGATGAGTAATACTAGTACATGTGCTGTAAGAATTCCACATCTTCCGTCAAAATATATGAGAAATTCACGAAAACATTGTAGCATAATGAATTACTGTTTTCTACGTCAATTTACTTATAAATAAAAAAACGATAAATAATAAACAAAAACATGATAAATGCCCGAGGGTGATCGAAAAAGGAACCCGAAAATAAATACCGACGTCTGAAGCATTTATATTAATAGACTGATGCAAATACGGTTCAGCTCCCACATCCTGCATGGCGGGGCGCTCAAAGGCAGAAATGTATATAAGTGTGAAATTGAACATTCTGATAGGGATGAATAATATTGCGCTGAAAAGGGTTTTCTTTTATTCTGTATCCAGAATTCTGTTTCCCGCTCTATCCGGCCGGAATCGGCTGTACTGGAACCGGCTGTATTGGGACCGGCTGTATTGGGACCGGCGGTACTGGAACCGGCGGTACTGGAACCAACTGTATTGGGACCGGCTGTACTTGGACCTGCTGTATTCGGACCGATTGTACATGGACCTGCTGTATTCGGACCGGCTGTATTTGTAAAAGAGGTAAGCAGCTATGGAATATGGGGCGCTGACGCTGATTCCGATTGTTTTTATCATAGTGACGGCGATTCTGACCAGAAAATCCTTTGAATCCCTGATGGCGGGGTCCGTGATCGCCTGCATGATCATGCACGGCACGGGCTTTTTTCTGCCGTGGGTGGATATGCTGCTGGAGACGCTCTCGGACCCGGAGAATCAGTGGGTGATCCTGGTGTGCGGTTTGTTCGGGAGCCTGATCGCTATGCTGCGGGAGTCCAGAGGGACCAGCGGCTTTATCCGCATCGGAGAGAAGCTGTGCCGGTCAGAGCGCAGCGCGCTGCTGGGAACCTTTATCCTGGGAGCCGTCATTTTTGTGGACGATTATCTGAATATGCTGACAGTCGGGACCTGCATGCGTCCCATCTGTGACCGCAGAAAGGTCCCGCGGGAGGCGCTCGCCTATCTGCTTGATTCCACAGGGACGCCCATCTGCGTATTGCTGCCTTTCTCTACATGGACTGCCTTTTATATTTCCCTGTTTATGAAGGAAGAGGCTGTACAGGCAATGCATTTTTCCTCGGGGCTCGCCATGTATATCCAGACGATTCCCTATATCTTTTATGCAATCATCACTGTCATCATGGTCTTTTTGTTCGCAATGGGATGGATGCCCAGGATCGGACCGATGAAAAAAGCCTATGAGAGGGTGAAAAAGACCGGCAGGACCTACAGCGAAGAGAGCGAAAAATATAATCTGGAGGCTGAGGATACGGATACGAATGGAAATATTGCCGACTTCCTTCTCCCGATCTTCGTGCTGATCGTCGTCACGATTCTAGCCGATGATATCCTGGCGGCTGTGATCGTGACACTGGCACTTTGCCTTGTCATGTATATTCCCCGGAAAAAAATGACTTTCACCCAGTGGAGCGGTCTTCTGATCACCGGCTTCTGTGAAATGATGCCGACACTGGCGATCCTGGCCGGCGCCTTCACGGTCGCGCGCTGCTGCAACGCCATGCATCTTCCGGAATATGTGATCTCCACAGTGCAGCCCTTTGTGACTCCGCAGACTTATCCCATGATCATTTTCCTGGTCGTGTCGGCGCTGACCTTCGCGACGAGCTCCACCTGGGGAATATCCACCATCGTGATCCCGATCATCATTCCCCTGGCAGCCGCAGTGAACGCGGATATGATCCTCACCATGGCGGCGATCCTGTCCGGAAGCACCTTCGGCAGCCACGCCTGTTTCTATTCAGACGCGACGGTCCTGGCCTCCGCGGCATCCAGAGTGGAGAACATGGAGCATGCCTTTACTCAGATTCCCTATGCGGCCATCGGCGCGGTGATCACCTGTGTCTGCCTGCTGATCGCGGCAGGCTAGGCGGATTCGGATTCGGCAGGGAGCAGCCAGGAGCAGCTATTTGATCAGAAGGGATTTTTGACCAACAGGCAGCAGGGAAGGGTCTGCATCTATTCTCCATCGCGCAATATCCGCGGGCGGGACTTGGGCCTGTGACATTGCGGCCCGGAAGAATTCGCATGCAAAATGTTGGTTTTGTGTTTTTATAAAAAACGAACAATATTTTCGCATTTTTAAGGATTCTATTGTATAATAATCATAGAAGAGGGCATAATACTTGTGAAATAGGATTGTATGCAATTAGGGAGGTTAATATGCAGAGCTACACAAAGATGCGTTCAACCCGACACCATGATGTTATCATGAAAGTTATTCCCGGACATTTTGTGACCCCGAACTCTCATATCAATTATTACATCGATATGACGACAATGAAGACCAGACAGAATGAGGCTGTTGCGGCTGCAAAGGCAATGAGTGAAAACTATGTGGCCAGCACAGTTGTGGATACCATTGTATGCATGGATGGCATGGAAGTAATCGGCGCCTACATGGCGGATGAGCTCACACGTTCCGGCATCATGTCCATGAATGCCCACAAGACCATTTACATTATGTCTCCTGAATATGATCTCTCGGGCCAGATGATCGTCAGAGAGAATAATCAGATGATGGTCCGCGGCAAACACTGCCTGCTGCTGCTTGCTTCTGCCACCACAGGTCAGACGATTGCCCGCGCGCAGGAGTCGATCAATTACTATGGCGGAACCATCGTAGGCATTTCCGCAATCTACTCCGCAGTCAGCAGGGTCATGGATTATCCTGTACATGCGCTTTACACTGCCGCAGATCTTCCGGACTACAGATCCTACCAGCCGGCTAACTGCAAGATGTGCCAGAATAATGAGCCCATCGACGCGATCTGCAACGGCTTCGGATATTCCAGACTGTAAGGATAAGGGGAAAGAACCAAAAGAGATCGAGATATTGGAAACCGGGGGCGGTTCTGACTGTTCTATTTCACGAAATGGGACAGTCAGAACCGTTCCCGGTGTCTCATTTTTCAAAATGTTGACAAATCGTTTAACAGGCACTATATTTTTATAGAACAAAGGCGTTCAGAGGGTCGTCTCCGAACGCTTTTTTTTGAGTAGATATTGATTTGCTCATTTAAAGCGATAAATCGGTATAGCGGCAATGACGCAGACAATGACATTATACCGGTTTACAGGATAAGGGTACGGGCACAGGGGAAAGTCTCTTGTTCACAAGCTTCATATAACTGGAGCAGGAGGTGTCCGGCTGCCCGAAGGTACACAGGAACAGGTTTATCTCGTTAGGAGGATGTGGAACAATGTCGGGTTTAGTAACGACAGGGAACGGCTATGCGGCCGTCACTGCCATTGAACAGATCACAAAAGTCAACGGTGCTGTAAACGGGTTTGTGTGGGGACTTCCCATGCTGATCCTGCTGGTCGGAACGGGCATTCTGATGACCCTGCTGACAAAGTTTTTCCAGATCACGCATGTTAAGCACTGGTTTTCAAAGACCATCGGCGCGGTTTTTACAGACCGTCATGTAACGGCTCACACGGCAAAGGACGACAAGTCCATCAGCCAGTTCCAGAGTCTGTGTACAGCCCTGGCGGCGACGATCGGTACAGGTAATATCGCCGGTGTCGCGGCGGCCATCGTCTCGGGCGGCCCGGGCGCGATCTTCTGGATGTGGATCGTCTCTTTCTTCGGCATGATGACAAACTTCTCCGAAAACGTGCTGGGTATTTATTACCGCCGTAAAAACGAAGTCGGCGAGTGGTGCGGCGGAGCCATGTACTATCTGCACGACGGTCTCGGTTCCAAACCCGGATGCAAGCAGATCGGCGCTGTTCTGGCAGTGCTTTTCAGTGTGTTCTGCACCATCGCCTCTTTCGGTATCGGCAACATGAGCCAGGTCAACACGATCAGCGCCAACCTGAACCAGGTGTTCACTATCCCCACCTATATTACAGGTATCATTCTGATGATCCTGGCGGCTCTGGTTATCATCGGCGGCATTAAGCGTATCGCGGCAGTTACTGAGAAGCTTGTGCCCTTCATGGCAATTGCCTATGTGCTCGGCGCTCTCATCATTCTGATCATGCATATCGGTCAGATGCCTGAGGTATTTGCTTCTATTTTCCGCGGCGCGTTCGCCATGAAGGCTGTCGGCGGCGGTATCACAGGCTACGGACTCAAGCTCGCTGTTACCTGGGGTATGAAGAGAGGTGTCTTCTCCAACGAGGCAGGTCTTGGTTCCTCTGTTATGGTCCACTCCGCATCCAATATCCGCGAGCCTGTCATGCAGGGTATGTGGGGTATTTTTGAAGTCTTTGCGGATACCATCATTGTCTGCTCCCTGACCGCTTTCGCGATCCTGTCGAGCGGTGTCGTCGATCTCAACACGGGTAAGATGATTTCCGAATCCGCCAGCACAGCGCTTGTCTCCGAGGCTTTCGCATCTGTATTCGGCAAGGCGGGCGGTGCCTTTATCGCTCTCGCGATCCTGCTGTTTGCTTTCTCGACAGTTCTCGGCTGGAGTCAGTACGGCATGCGCGGATTTGAATATCTGTTCGGAACAAAAGCCACTATTATTTACCGCGCTGTTTTTGTTCTTTTCATTTTTGTCGGTTCAACAATGGAACTGCAGCTGGCATGGGACCTGTCGGACACCTTTAACGGACTCATGGCCATCCCCAACTTGATTGGTGTCCTCGCCTGCAGCGGGACGGTCTTTGCCGTGACGAAAAACTACGTAGACCGCGTTATTCATCACAAGAAGATTGAGCCTATGTATTCCGCTCTCGACCATGTGCAGGAGATGCACAAGAGAGAGATCGCCCATGCAAAGAATAAACAGGCCAGCGCAGCCAGTAAGCAGGGCAGCGCAGCCAGCAAGCAGGGCAGTGCAGAAAATAAGCAGAGCAGTGCAGCCGGCAGGCAGGGCAGTGCAGAAAATAAACAGAGCAGTGCAGCCAGCAGGCAGGGCAGTGCAGAAAATAAGCAGAGCAGTGCAGCCGGCAGGCAGGGCAGTGCAGCCAGGAAGCAGGCAAGTTCAGGAAATAAACAGGGCAGTGCAAAGAAAAAGCAGGGCAGCTCAAAGAAAAAGAAGGGCGGTTCAAAGAAGAAGCATCGCTGATAGAAATAATATCATTTGCTGACTGTCTGATCCGGAAATAATCCGGAAAGCCTTTTAGAGGATCAGGAGAGGACCCGGAAAGGGACTTTGCATCCGGTTGACAGGGGAATTATTCAGCGATATATTACTTATGGATATAAGGCGTCCGGAGCCGCGTCTCCGGGCGCCTGTTTTCTCTAAGAGGGTTCTGAGAATGCCGCTTCTGCCGCCGGCTGACCGCAGCCGGAGTGAGAAGGTCTTGATTAATGGGGAAAATAAGGGGGAATGGCCGATGATAATCAAAAGTCAAAAAAACGGATACCATAGCACGCAGAGAACTATATACAGCAGAATTCCCGCATCGGAATTCTATGGATTTGTTCTCGGTATCGCGATTGGATATATCGTTCCCGCTGTGATCAATCTGAGTGGTATCGCGGAGGTTAACAACAGCGATTTCGCAATCATATTCTGTATCATCGGTGTAGTGATCGGATGGTGGTACGACCAGAAGTACTTCATGGTCAAGGATGAGCCGGAGGAGGGCGCTGAAGAGGCTGCAGAAGGCGCTGAGGCAGGGGCATCGGTTTCTGCTGCGAAGGCGGCTGCAGAAGCACCTGCGGAACGTGAAGAAATCAAAGGTACATCTACTCAGGACACGCTCAGGCAGATGTTTGCGCGGAACGCTGCTGATGATGATGAGGATGGAGAACAGGATGAATAATAAGAAGGGAACCCACAGCACACAGAAAAAATATTTTAATACGATTCCCAGATCAGAATTCTATGGCTTCGTGCTGGGCTATGCATTCGGACTGATCATATGCGGCGCGCTGAGGATCGAATCACAGATTCCTCAGCTGGCAATAGCTTTGATCGGTTTCGGAATCGGCTATTTTATTGATAAAAAGTATTTCCAGGAGCCCGATGAACCTTCCGGAGTTGTATCTGAAGCGGGGTATGCAGATGATGTGGAAGAACCGGAATCGGAAGAATCCGCATCTGAGAAATAAGATGCTTTTGCTGACATGCTCCTGCAGAGCCGGCAGAGAAAGCAGCAGTCCCTGCGGCGCGAAGGGAGACTGCGGCGGACATGCTGCCTGACATGCATTGATTGAAACATATTGGCTGAAACTTATTGATTGAGATACATTGATTGACATACAGATTGGGGAATAGAACCCATGGCAGGTGTTTTCTGCCATGGGTTTTTGCCTTATGAAACTACTGTGTTAATGAGTTATTCCGCCTTGCTGCGGACACGTGCCGGTCCAAGGCAGAATTTACAGTATGGAGTTTTGTTTTTTGGAAGTTTCGTATGTTTTGTGCATCAGCTGTGCATCGGCAGTGTTGACAGCGCTGTAAGGAATGCCTATATTGGAATTAAATATGGAATTAATCAGATGATGCTGAACGAATAATTCTATAAATGGAATCGACGTACATGAGGGGGAAGTTATGATCATACAGGAGTTGAAGGAAAGAAAAAGGAAAATGGGTATGACGAACAGCGAGCTGGCGGAACGTTCCGGAGTTCCTCTTTCTACTGTTGCAAAAGTTCTGGGAGGGACTACACTGAGACCGCGGATCGATACAATTCGTGCATTGGAAGCAGCTTTGCGGGCTGAAGACGATCAGGACGTATCCCTGTTGATCCGGCAGGAAGGAGCAGTTATGGAGTCGGGGGATTCCTATATATACGGCAGCAATGCGAGAAAAGAGAACAATTCCCGTTTTCATTCTCCTGAAGAAGGGAATGCGGGCAAAGACAAGGATCATCTGCAAAATACAGAGTTATATGGGCATGAAATACGAATGGATGACGAATCCTATACAGTCGAAGCTGCAGAAAAAAAATCCGGCGGATCCGGGATGCCTCTTCATACAGTTGAAGATTATCTGGCACTCCCTGATGAACGGCGTGTGGAAATGATAGACGGACGGTTTTATGATCTGGCCGCACCGGGAGGTATACACCAGCAGATTGTGATGCGTCTGTGGAAAAAGCTTGACGATTGTATTGAAGAGCACAGCATGTCCTGCAGTGCGCAGGTGTCACCCTTTGATGTACAGCTTGATGACTATACCATTGTTGAACCGGATGTCATGGTGTTCTGCAGGGATCCATTACAGGTGTTTGCTGACCGCGCGACAGTACCTCCGGATCTGGTGATTGAGGTATTATCAAAATCCACAGCCTTCAGAGACCGACATCTGAAACTTTTTAAGTATCAGAAAGCGGGTGTCAGAGAGGTATGGCTTGTGTCACCTGAGAAACTGGAGGTGGAAGTATACCTGTTTGAAGAGAACAGAGAAGAGCCTGACAGGTACACTTTTGACGATAAGATTCCTGTACATATCTCCAACGGCAGCTGCAGTATTGATTTTCCGGACATCCGCAGCAGACTTGCCGATTATCTTTCGTAAGATATTCATGCCTGAGATATTCATACCTGTCCCGTTTTGCCGCTGACGGTGCCTGTGAGTTTGCGTGTTCCGCCGTATTTTGGCATGTATGGAAAGAATATAAAACAATATTGTATGTATTTTATTTGTATGCTATTATCTTGTCTTACATATAAAGGATTATTGTAGTACAAGGTACATAAAAGGTATCTTTTCCGTACAGCATAAAATGAGAGCAGTACGGAGTTTTTTGACGGAAAGGATTTACCCGGATGCAGGAGACCAGAGAAAACAAGATGGGCACTATGCCTGTAAAAAAACTGATCATCACCATGTCGCTGCCCATGATGGTATCCATGCTGGTGCAGGCTCTTTACAACGTCGTAGACTCGATGTTCGTTGCGCGGCTTTCCGAGGACGCACTGACAGCGGTCACGCTGGCCTTTCCCATGCAGAATATGCTGATCTCCTTTGCGGCCGGAACAGGTGTCGGTATCAATGCCCTGCTGTCCAAGTCGCTGGGAGAAAAGAGATTTGACCGCGCGGACGAAGCCGCCAACAACGGCCTGTTCCTGGGAATCCTTACCTATATCCTTTTCCTGCTGATCGGTCTGTTCGCAGCGGGACCTTTCATCGGGACGCAGATCAAGGATGCCCTGGTGCAGGAGTACGGCACGATCTATCTGAAGATTGTCCTGTGCATGTCCTTCGGCGCGGTTTTCCAGATTACCTTTGAAAGGCTCCTGCAGTCCACCGGGCGTACCTTCTACAGTATGATCTCCCAGGCTACCGGCGCCATCATCAATATCATCTTTGACCCGATCATGATCTTCGGCCTCTTCGGCTTCCCCAGGATGGGCGTTGCCGGCGCGGCAGCTGCAACGGTTCTCGGCCAGGTAGTGGCAGCCTGCATCAGCTGTTATCTCAATATCACAAAGAACGAGGACATCCATATCTCGATTCCGCAGATTCTGCATCCTTCCGGGGAGATCATTAAAAAGATTTACTTTGTAGCTGCGCCTTCTATTCTGATGATGTCCATCGGTTCCGTCATGACCTATGCCATGAACCAGATCCTGGGCACATTTTCCAAGACGGCGACCGCAGTCTTCGGCGTATATTTCAAGCTCCAGAGTTTCTTCTTTATGCCGATCTTCGGCCTGAACAACGGCCTCATCCCCGTGCTTGCCTACAACTATGGCGCGCGCAGGAGCGATCGGATCAAGGAAGCCCTCAGATTCTCCATGAGTCTTGCGGTGGGTATCATGCTCTGCGGAACCCTGGTCTTCCATCTGTTCCCTCAGGTTCTGCTGGGCATGTTCAATGCCTCTGAGGAAATGATCCGCATCGGCGTTCCGGCCCTGAGGATCATCTCTCTTTCCTTTGGTCTGGCGGGCGCCTGTATTGCCATGGGCTCCATCTTCCAGGCATTTTCCTACAGCTACTACTCCCTGATCGTCTCTGTCGGACGACAGCTGGTCGTTCTGGTTCCGGTCGCTATGTTCCTGGCTACCTTCGGAGAAGTCACCCTGATCTGGTGGGCTTTCCCCATAGCGGAACTGATGTCGGTGGTGCTGTCCGTTATCTTCTTCCTGCGGCTCTATAACCGGACCGTGAAGACCTTGTGATTTATATTGATTGAGTTATACTTGCTGAAAAAGCACCGGTACCCGCGAATGGGGTGCCGGTGCTTTTTTGATTCCGGGGAAAGGGACGGTTCGGAGACAGGGGACGGTTCTGTGTCTCCTTTTCGCAGACACAGAACCGTCCCCTGTCTCCCCCGTCCCTCTAGCGGATTTCATGGTTTTTATCCATTGTCAGTATGCGGTCAGCAAGGCTGTCCGCAAGAGAGCGGTTGTGTGTTGCCAGGATAATCAGTCTGTCCTCTCTTTTCAGGGAGCGTATACAGTCGGAGATCCAGCGCTGTCCCTCTTCGTCCAGTCCGCCCAGGGGTTCGTCCATGATCAGGACCTGCGGTTCCATGGCCAGGACTGCGGCCAGGGCGCAGCGCTTTTTTTCACCTCCGCTCAGGTGGAAGGGAGCGCGGTGCCTCATTGCGGTCAGGGAGAGCATTTGCAGATAGTGGTCAGTTCGGGCGTGCACCTCTTCTTCGGAGAGGCCCAGCTGCCACAGGCCGAAGGCGACTTCGTCCTCGACGCTGCGGGTGAAGAGCTGAGTCTCGCTGTTCTGAAAGAGATAGCCGATGCGGCGGTGAAAGGCTGCCGCATTTTTTTTATTCCTGAGATAGCTTTCCGTGATGGGCTGATCGTCCAGCAGGTAGGAGCCGGACTGGGGGAAGGCCAGTCCGTTCAGAATACGGAAGAGGGTCGATTTGCCGCTGCCGTTGGGACCTGTCAGGACGCAGCACTCGCCTGCCTGCAGATGCAGACTGACATGGTTCAGGCCCGGGGTGCCGTCGGGATAGCGATAGATTACGTCATTTAAATCGATCATAAAGAACTCCTGTGCCGCCCGGAGAGGGAGGTTTTTTAATTCTTCAATGGATGCTGTCCGATGTTGTCCGCGGCTTCAAGGGGGGCGCGGGCTAAAAGTGAAGCGTTCGCGAACCCGCGGGTATGGATTATTGTACCCGGTCAAAAGAAGGCAGGTCGAAAAACCGCAAAGTGTCTCATCGGCCGGTGAGTAAAAAGGCGGCCAGAAGCAGGGGAATCAGCAGCGCGTAGATATAATCTGCAGGTCCTCTTTTGTGCTTCTCATAGACCCGGAAGGTGCCGTCGAAACAGCGGCATTCCATGGCCTCGGCGACCTCCGCGGCCATGATCTCCGACCGCAGAAAGACCGTTCCCAGGATTCCGCCTGCCGCCTTCATCCTGGACCGGTCGTACTGTTTTCCCCTGGAGGAGACGGTGCGCAGGGTGACGGCTTCATACATGGCCTGGCTCATGCGGCCCATGAGGTCCAGGAAGCGGACGGTCATGTCCAGTGTCAGGATGAACACCTGGGGAACATGAAGGGCGTGAAAGGATGCAGTGATCTGCTGCCAGCGCAGGTCTTCATTGAGAATCGCCAGGATCAGGACAGTCGTCAGGACCTTCATGGAAATGGTCAGCATGGTCCTGGGATGGCCAAGAAAGAATCCCGGCAGCAAGATCAGCAGGGAAAAAAGAACAGGCGGGATTACCTTTTTCAGGACATGCAGAAGGGATTTTGCGGGCAGCAGCGCCAGGCGGACCAGCTCAACGGCCAGGACACCGAGGACAAAGACTGCGTTGTGAGACAGGGCACACAAAAGGATGCACCAGAGGGCCGTGAAGAGGCGCAGCGCCGGTGCAGTGTCTTTCAGGAAACTTTTCCCTGCAGTATGATCCGGAATCTGTCCGGGAAGGTCTCTTTCAGAGAGAAGAGACAGGATTTTCAGGATGGATTCAGTCATAGAAGGATAATTGAAGGGGGGACAGGGGACAGTTCGGACGGGAGACAGGGAGACAGGGGACGGTTCTGTGTCTCCTGTCTCTGCGAAAAGGAGACACAGAACCGTCCCCTGTCTCCCTGTCTCCCCGCGCTGTCTCCCGCTGTCTTCCGCAGTAGAAGACCGGATGGGGAGATGATGTTTTCCCCATCCGGTCATCATGTTTCATTATACAATTCAGGCGGCGGACTCTCCAACCTTTTTTGAGGCAAGAGCGGCGGCGACGCGGAAAATGATCAGCAGAAGAGCTGTACCTATGACTGCCGCCAGGATGTAGGCGGTCCAGTCGGGAAGGCCTTCCAGCGAGTAGTCCGGCAGAATGGCTTCAAAGGAAAAGCCCTTGAGCATCCCTTCGGGAGTGTATCCGGCGCCGGTGGCTGCAATCTCGTCCACGCCCCATTCGCCCCAGGCAGTGCCTTCCGCCAGAAGTCCCAGGGGTGTAAGCACGATCAGGGCGCCGAGGAGGACTTTGAGGGGAAGATCCCCCTTTGTACTTCCGGAGACCGCGGGAGCGGCAGAATCAGCAGAGGTCTGCTGTCTGACAGCTGCTGAAGAGGCGTCTGCCATTGTCGCGTATACAAAGGACAGAATGGCTGCTGTGAAAATGACTTCCGCCAGTCCGAAGATGGTCAGATGGCCGATCATCATGCCCGGAATGGCGATGCGCAGATCATAGGGGCAGTAGAGGGCATTTCCTGCTGCGTCCCTGAAAAGCATGGGCTGAATACCGAACTCTATGGCCGCACACAGGGCAGCCGCGTTGATGCCGAAATAGGAGCCGATGGCTGCGCCGATCAGGTCTTTTTTTCGATTGTTCCGACCAGATGCCTGCGGGAGAGTTCCGGTGCCGGAGGCTGCCATGATGCCTGAAGAATTTCTGAGACCGGGCGAGATCATACAGGCAATTGCGTATCCCACAAAAGGAAGAACGAAAGCCATGTTAAAGCAGTTGGCACCGAAGGCAAGGATTCCTCCGTCTCCGAAGATCAAGGCCTGCAGCAGCAGAGCCATACTGACGCTTATACAGGCGGCATATGGCCCCAGCAGAATGGCGATCAGGGTGCCGCCCACTGCGTGACCGGTAGTACCCCCGGGGAGGGGAATATTGAACATCATTCCCAGGAAGGAGAAGGCTGCGCCCACCCCCATCAGAGAGATCTTTTTGAGAGGGAGTTCCAGGCGGATTTTTTTGATAGAGACAGCCCATGCGGGGATGACAGCCGCCGTCATGACGGCACAGGTCTGGGGGCTCAGATAATGATCGGGAATATGCATAAGAGTGTTCCTTTTTCTATCTTTAAAAACTATTCGTAAAAACTATTCTGTACTTAAAAACAATCCTGTTAATCAACATTCAGAAATACTGCATGTCTGAGAAAGAGGAAAGTTATTTCCTGCCGCAATAGTATTTTATCAGGCAATAGTATTTTACTTGACAGTGAAAAGTTACATGACTCAATTAAGCCACACCATCCCTGATGTTGCCTGATTTTCCCGTTTGCTTCTCCCGAATAAATCGAGTTACGAAG
>ONKG01000079.1 GCA_900318375.1 uncultured Lachnospiraceae bacterium | reverse complement strand
CTGGCCGATGAACTCGATGGAAAGCTTGATTCCGTGAGGGTCGCATTTCTTGACCATCTCGCGAAGAACTTCGACTGCATCCTTGCGGATGTCATCGATCGTGGGCTGGCACCACTCGATATCCATGGAAGGAACTACGACGATCATCTTGCACTGCAGCTTGTTGCAGATGTCGATGATCTTGTCCAGCTCTGCCATAACGGCGTCCTTCTCTTCCTGGGTCTCCTTCATGTTGAAGAATACCAGAGCGTTGTAGGAGAGCATCTTCAGGTGGTGCTTGGGATCAGCAAACCATGCAGCGAGGTCGTCGATGGTGTACTTGCCGGCAGCGATTTCTCTGTCCAGGCACTCGGACTGGATGTCGATAAAGTCAACGCCGTACTTCTCGCAGAGGTCAAGGTCTTCGAGAACAGAGTGGTTTTCGCAGAAACGATTGCAGCCTTCATTAAAACCGATCTTCATGGAATATCTCCTTCTTATTTGTATTGGGATGGTCTGCGGACCCCTTCGGCCCGCAGACCTTTTATTATCAATTGATCATTTTGCGTCATTACCAGAGCATCTGCTGTAAGAGCTGCTACATAGCCGTCCCATGCGGAGGAGCCGCCGGTTGTGCCCTTTGCTACGCAGTCTACCCAGTCCTGAAGCTCAACATCGTAGGAATCGATGAAGCGAAGGATCCAGTTCTTCTCGATAGCAGTTGCAACTTCGAAGTTCTTCCTGGTTGTAGGGAAGGAAGGGCAGGGAAGGTTAATGACACCGTCTTCGCAGACGACTTCGCAGTTGATGTCATAGCCGAAACCGCAGTTGACATTGACTTCAAGAACAACAACAACGCCGCTCTTTGTCTTCATGATCATAACCTGAGGATCTGCAAGGCCTTCATGAGCATTCTTGGTCACGCGGGGGAACAGGCACTGAACTTCATCCCACTCCTCGCCTTCACCGATCAGCCAGGGCAGAACATCGATCTCGTGGATCGCAGTATCTGTAACAGCCATCTCAGTGGTGTAGGAAGCATCAACAGCCTCAGCGCGGTGTGTGCACTTCAGGATCATGGGCTTTCCGAACTCGCCGCTGCGGATCAGGTCTCTGACCTGGTTGTAACCGCGGTCATAACGGCGCATGAAGCCAACCTGTACAAGGTGCTTGCCGGAAGCCATCTCTGCATCAACGATCTCTTTGCAGTCTGCAGCAGTGGTGGTGAGGGGCTTCTCTGTGAAGACGGGCTTGCCTGCCTTGATGGCGGAAAGGATGGGGTTCTTGTGGAAGCTGCCGGGTGTTGTAACAACGATTGCGTCCACATCGGGATCTGCGATAAGTGCATCAGCGTCTGTGTAGATCTTAACGCCGCCGATCAGATCGGAAGCTGCCTTTGCGCCTGCCTCGAAGACATCACAAACAGCAACAACTTCAGCGCCCATAATCTTGTACTGGATTCTCTTTGCATGCTCTTTACCGATCATACCGCAGCCAACAATACCAACCTTTAACATAATGATTCTCCTTTTTATAAAAAAAATAATATAAATTACTTTTTACTTTCTGAATTAAATATTTCTGAAAATAAATACCCTGTTTATAGCTTCCCTGTAGTGAATCTGCGAGCTGCCCTCTGTCCCGGAGTGTCCTTTCTGAAGAATCCGGCCCGGTCCTGCAGCCATTTATTGTTACCCCCTTTTTCTGCCCCTGATCACCCCTTTCTGAATCGATGTGCTTGTGCCTTGAATGTGTTTCCGTTCTGTGTGTTTCCGTTCTCGAATCGATGTGACAATTAATATTACTTGTTACTTATTGAGTTAGGATACCGGTGTCGCAACCGGTGAAAATTTTACGATACCGGTTTCTCTTTTGTATCGTCGTTTGCGATACCGGTATCGTTGTAGTTATAATATGCTTTTGGCGGCAAAATATCCATTGACATTATTCCTAAATTGAACATGACTTTTTTATGCATATTGCCAAAAACCCGCTGCCTTTCATCCCCCTGCATATCCCGGATCCGCTTTTGCGGCTCCGGATCAGTCCCTGCCGGATCAGATCAGTCCGGCCTGTAACGTCATCCGTAAAATCCCGGATGAGGGGGTGTCATTTCAACTTTCTTGTTTTCTTAAATATACTGTGCTATTCTGTAATGGAAAATTGTCCATACAATTTCACAAATTTCCTCCCGGGCTGATATTCGGCCCGGCATTTAACCGGAAGGACTCTCTTATGGGAATCACATTACAGCAAATTGCAAATATGGCGGGCACAACCAAATCCACTGTCGATAAGGTCATACACAACCGGCCCGGTGTCAGTGAGAAGAAACGCCAGGAAATCAAAAAGCTTCTCGACGAATACGGTTACGAAGCCAACCCGCTGGCAAAGGCACTCAACTATCAGAAAAGGAAGATGAAGATCGCTGTTGTCCTGCCGGGCGTCAGTGCCGCCCCGGATATCAAAAAGGGCTTTGAAATCGTACGGCAGGATTTCCTGAGTTTTAACATTCAGGTGGACTATCACGAGTTTGGTTCTTCCGATGCAGAAGCACAGACCAGATGTATCCGCCAGCTGGCGCAGGAGAATATCTCCGGCGTTGTCATCCTGCCGATCCGCTCCGAATCTGTGACCGCGGCGATTCAGGAACTGCTTTCCAAAAAGATTCCTGTCGTCGTTGTCAACTCCGAGCTGTCCCTGGAGAATATTCTCTGCTATGTCGGCCAGAACATGCTTCAGTCCGGAAGCGTCGCTGCGCGTATGCTGGATCTTTTCATGAAAAAGCCGGCAAACATCGGAATCATTTCCTGCCACAATATGCTCTCCCATGAACAGCGTGAACATTCATTCATCGACAGCGTGGAAGCATATTATCCCGAGAGCAGGATCTGCAGCACCCGTTATATTCTGGAGACTCCCGAAGATGCCTACAGCCAGACGATGGAAATGCTCAGAGAACATCCCGAAATCGATTCACTGTTCATCACCTGCGGCTGTGTCCCGGATATCTGCAGCGCTGTGCGTGATTACAGGGCTGAGGTTCATTCTGATATCCAGCCTGTGATCATCTGCTACGAAAAATACCCTGAGATCATCAAACTCATCAAAAACAATGAAATCGCCTGTACTCTGAACGGCGGTCTGACCAAACAGGGACGTTTTTCCATGCGTGTTCTGTTTGAGTATCTGGTCTATGACCGCAAGCCGGAGAAAAAAAGATATTATTTCAACAACAAAATCCTGATCCGCGAAAATCTCTGATCACTCCGGGCAGCAGGCATTCCGGGATTGCTCCCCGCGCTGCCGCTTGAAGACACAGCATGTCCGAAAAGAAACTCCATAGATTTCCAAAAGGCAGACAAGCCGGAATTGCGGCCTGTCTGCCTTTTTTAATTGCCAATAAGGAAACTGTTTTCTTCAGCATTTACATACATCCAGGAACGGCCGCCCGGTCTCAGGACTGTATGCAATGCACGCTTCTTTCAATCAGCTTGTCAAAGCTGTTATTTGATGCTGTCAAGATTATCAGCTGTGATGGGCTCGAAGGGGAAGTACAGAACATAGCTGCTCTCAGAAGAGACTTCGCACTCTGTATCCGCTGCCAGATCCTTGCCCTCCAGCATGTTGATCGCAGCCTGGACGGAAGATTCTGCCTGGCCTTTCGCACTCTGGTAAACAGTCATAGCCATCTCGCCGCTCTTGATCGCATCCTGGCCGTCAGCAGTTGCGTCGATGCCGACGATCGGGACGTCAATTTCCTTGCCGGCTTCCTTGATGGCAGCGATCGCGCCGAGAGCCATAGCATCGTTATTGGAGATGATGCAGTCGTATTTGACATCCTCATCCAGGAACGCCGCGAAATTGTCTCTGGCTGTTCACCCGCCATATCGGGCTGTCACCCCGCCGTTACAGAAAGATGCGCCTGCAGGTCCGGGAATAAGAACTGCTGCCGTAAGATCAGCAGATCAAGAAGCAGATATCAAGAAGCAGATACCAAAAAGCAGATACCAAAAAGCAGGTACCAAAAAGCAGATACCAAAAAGCAGATGCCAAAAAGCAGGTACCAAAAAGCAGATGCCAAAAAGCAGATATGAAACAGCCGCTGTTTATGCACCTTTTGCTATGTGCATAAACAGCGGTATATTTCTGCCATTCAATCGATAAAAAATGCATATTTTGTGAAAAAAACATAAAAAAGGGATTGACAGTTCATTTTTTCCGGTGCTATCATACGAACCAAGTTGCAGCAGCTTTTAACACATTAAAGTATTAACGTCATAGAAACCGTTTTTTCATCCACCAGTCAACCATTTTTCAATTATCGTTTCAGGAGTATTCTGATGAACCGCAAGATCACCGCAAATCACACCTTCGGGTTTATCTTTAGCTTTACCTTTAGCTTTACTGACATAGACAGTAAGGTTAATTTGCTATGCTGAAGATTGTGATGAGGGAAATCAGAAATTTTTGATCAAGTCGTTGCAAAAGGGTGTGGCACATTAACCTGTGCCGCACCCTTTTTTTGCGCGAAGCAATGAGCCCTCCATTTGCGAGCCTGTCAGCATGGCTCATTGCTCTCCGCTCCACTGACCAGTATTTCCAGGAAAGGAATCCGCCAATGAAAATGAGAAACTATTACCAGAAAGAAATCGAGACCGCTTCACGGGAAGAAATTCTCAAGATCCAGAATGAGAAGATTGTCAAACAGGTTAAATATGTCTACGACAATGTCCCCTACTACCGTAACCTGATGGATCAGAACGGTGTAAAGCCCGAAGACATCCGGGGTGTCAATGACATTCAGAAACTCCCTTTCCTCACCAAAGACGATCTGCGCGAAGCATATCCTTATGGCCTGCTCGGAACAGATCTCAAGAATTGTGTCCGCATCCAGTCCACTTCCGGCACTACCGGCAAACGTGTCGTCGCCTTCTACACGCAGAAGGATATCGACATGTGGGAAGAGTGCTGCGCCAGAGCCATCGTCGCCGCAGGCGGCACCAATGAGGATGTTGTCCAGGTCTGCTACGGCTACGGTCTCTTCACCGGCGGCCCCGGTCTCAACGGCGGCTCCCATAAAGTCGGGTCCCTGACCCTGCCTATGTCCTCAGGCAACACTGACCGCCAGATTCAGTTCATGATGGATCTCAATGCCACGATTCTCTGCTGCACGCCTTCCTATGCCGCCTTCATCGGCGAGTCCCTTGCGGAAAAGGGCTATAAGCCCGAAGACAACAAGCTCAAAGCCGGTATCTTCGGCGCGGAGCCCTGGACAGAAGAGATGCGCCGCAGCATCGAGAAGAGCCTGGGAATCAAGGCCTACGATATCTATGGTCTCACAGAGACCTCCGGCCCCGGAGTCTCTTTCGAATGCGAAGAGCAGACCGGCATGCATATCAACGAGGACCATTTCTACGCGGAGATCATCGACCCCAAGACCGGCGAGGTCCTTCCGGAGGGTTCCAAAGGAGAACTGGTCTTCACTTCTCTCGACAAGGAAGGTTTCCCTCTTCTGCGCTACCGCACCAAGGACATCTGCGTCCTCAGCCGCAAACCCTGCTCCTGCGGAAGGACCCACGTCAAGATGACCAAGCCCATGGGCCGCAGCGACGACATGATGATCATCCGAGGTGTCAACGTATTCCCCAGTCAGATCGAGGCAGTGCTCCTCAAAGAGGGCTACACTCCCAACTATCAGATTGTGGTCGACCGTGTCAACAACACAGATACTTTCGATGTCTATGTCGAGTTCTCTCCCGAGCAGTTCTCCGATAAAATTGCGGATGTACAGGCCCGTGAGAAGGATCTCAACGGTGCCATGCGCTCCATGCTGGGCATCGGCCCAAAGATCCACCTGGTGGCCCCCAAGTCCATCACCAGATCAGAGGGCAAGGCTGTCCGCGTCATCGACAAGCGCAAGCTCCACGACTGAGCAGTCTGACCTGAAGCCGCACCTGAGACCTCACCTGAAGCCGCACTGAAGCCGCACCTGAAAGCCGCATTGAAGCCGCACCTGAAAGCCTCACCTGAAAGCCGCACTGAAGCCGCACCTGAAGCCGCACCTGAAGCCGCAGTCAGCTCAAGAGCAGCTGTTTCCATTGAGGCCTCCTGCTGCCGGGAAATACGTTTTCCTGCAGCCCGTCCAATCAAAACAACTGTTTTCTTAGGGGCCTCAGGCACTGAAAAAAACAGAATAATACTTTCAATAACAGTATATAAGGAGAAAAACCATGGCAATCACCCAGTTATCTGCTTTCCTTGAAAATACACCCGGCACTCTCTATAAGGCCGTCTGCGCCATCTCCGATGCCGGCGTCAATCTCCGCGCACTCTCCGTGGCGGATACCAGAGACTTCGGGATCCTCAGAGTCATCGTATCTGACATCGACAAGACCGTGGAAGCCCTGAGCGAAGACACTGTCATTACCCGCACCAGCGTCATCGCTGTCCGCATGAGCGACAAGGCGGGCGCACTCAAGGAGATCCTGAGCGTTCTGCAGAAGGCCGGTATCAATATCGAATATGTCTATGCCTTCACAGCCAATGCCGCCAATTCCGCATACGTCGTACTCCGCGTCAATGACATCCCCGAAGCCGAAGACATCCTTGCCCGGAACGGGCTGACAACTCTCAACGACGATGATCTCAACACCATCCTGCCTTGATGGAATAAAGAGCTTGCCGGAATAAAGACCTCTTCCTTGCCAGAATAAAGACCTTGCCAGAATAAAGACCTTGCCGGAATAAAGACCTATCTGGAATCTTTCTGGAATAAAGATAAGAAACAGTGCTCTGCACAGATTGCCGCCAATCCTGCGCAGAGCACTGTTTCTTTCTATAAGACGAAAAATAACAAAAACAACAGCTTTTTCTATAAAGAAAGCCGCCTCTTCTATAAAGATAACAGCCTCCTCTATATGTAAACCAGCCTCTTCTATAAAGCCGAACCTGTTCGAAACTATTGCACAGTTCGGGTCCTCGACAACAGAGCCGGCGACCCGAATGAGCTTATTACGTTATGCCGTGTCCGATTCATCGCAATCTGCTTCTATTCCGAGTTTTTTCAGTCTTTCAAAGAAATCCGGAAGGCTCTTTGCAACTGCCTGCGCCCCCCTGATGGTGCCCCCGGTCCGGGTGAGCAGGACCGAAAGGGCCATGACGATCCGATGGTCATTGTGACCGTCCAGCACCTCTCCGGGGGGCTTTATACCCGGTTCGATGCGTATCTCATTCTCCGACAGTTCCATGCGGATGCCCATTTTTTCCAGTTCCTGCCGCATGGCAGTCCCCCGGTCACTTTCTTTGATCTTCAGTCTTCTCGTGCCGGTGAAACGCCCCCCGTGAAGGGCTGCGGCAAGCACCATCAGGACAGGTCCCAGGTCAGGGCAGTCGGACAGATCCGCCTCCGCGTATCCTTTTCGAAGTTTTTCAAAATAACTGCGGAAAATTTTATCCGCCTGCAGACTGTTTTCATCCAGTCCATCTATCTCTACCTCCGACCCCAAAAGATTCAGCGCTTCGAAAAAAGCAGCGTTGGAGTAGTCTCCCTCCACACGCAGATCCGTCCGGGGGCTGTATCTCTGACCTCCTGGAATCCGCAGAATAAAGCCCTCCCGGAAACTGCAGAAGCCCCGACTCTTATCCTGCAGTCCATGAGGAACTGTTCCGGCTGCCGGCATGGATAAAGCGGGAACCTCCGGGAACACCGTGACCCCGAACTCTCTGAGAGCCAGGATCGTCATATCGATATAGGGACGGCTCTCCACCGGCGGAATCAGACGAATCGTGCTGTCCTTCTCAAGAAGCGGCAGAATGAACAGCAGACCGCTGATAAACTGGCTGCTGATATTTCCGGGGACAACATACTCTCCCGCTGCCAGACTGCCGGCTACCGTGAGTCTGTTCTCCCGTTTTTCATATGTGAGTTTCTGCTCCCGGCAGATATCTTCGTAAACAGAAAGGGGTCTCTGGAAAAGAGTCCTGCTGCCGGTCAGTGTACTCTTGTTTCCGCTCGTCAGACAGACAGGGATCATGAAGCGGAGCGTACTGGCGCATTCCCCGCAGTCGAGCTCCGCAGCCCGTGTGCGCGAGCGAATGTCAATTCCCCGGACAGTCACACGTTTTTTTTCTTTTTCACAGGAGACGTCCGCTCCGAGGGCCTGCAGACAGCCCAGGGTCGTCAGAATATCCCGGGACAGATCCACATTTGAAATGACACTTTCTCCTTCCGCCAGGCCTGCGCAGATGAGCAGGCGATGGGCCATACTCTTTGAAGGCGGCGCTTCCATATGCCCATGTGCCTTTGAGGGCCGAATCCTTACTCTCATTGTCCTGCTCCTTTTGCACAGGAATCCAATGCCGTGATGATCTCGGGCGGCTGTCATCCCCGGCAGTTATCATCCTGGGCAGTTATCATCCTGGGCAGTTATCATCCTGTCCAGTTATCATCCTGTGCAGCTGTCATCCTGTGCGATTATCATCCTGTGCGGTTTCGGCCAGGTAATCGGTTCCGTACCTCTGTGCAAGGAGGTCACAGAGCACCAGTGCCGTGATACAGTCCGCAACGATTCTGGCACGGTGTACAATGGCCGGATCATGTCTGCCCCGGATCACAAGTTTCTGATCGGTGCCCTCCATAAAGTCAACGGTATTTTGTTCTTTATATATAGAAGGAGTCGGTTTCACCGCACATCGGAAGATAACCGGCATGCCGTTGGTGATACCTCCGTTGATCCCGCCGTTGTGGTTGGTCGTTGTGACAATCTTCCCATCCTGCATGGCAAAACTGTCATTGGCAGTGCTTCCGTTCATTTCCGACAGAGCAAAGCCGTCGCCGAACTCGACACCTTTCACTGCGGGTATACTGAACAAGGCATGGGAGAGAAGGCCTTCCATCGAATCAAACCAGGGCTCACCCAGTCCCGCAGGCAGGCCTGTGACCGCCGTCTCCAGAATACCTCCCACACTGTCGCCGTCCCCTGCTGCCTTTTCCATGGCGGCGCGCATCTGTATGGCCGCCTCTTCATCGAGGACCGCAAAGGTGCTTTCCGAAAGCGCCCGGATGTCCTGCTGAAGATTTCTGAAGGCACGGTCGGGAATTCCGGCGCATCTGGCAATATGGGTTCCGATCATGATTCCTTTTTTCTCCAGCACCGACATCCCGATTGCGCCTGCCGCCACTAAAGCCGCCGTAATGCGGCCGCTGAAATGACCGCCGCCGCGATAGTCCTCATAGCCGTGGTATTTACAATATGCCGTATAGTCCGCATGTCCCGGCCTCGCCAGCTGCCGGGTCGCCGAATAGTCCCTGCTCTTTGTATCTTCGTTGGGAATCAGAATGCACACAGGAGTTCCTGTCGTGCGTCCGTTAAACACTCCGCTCACGATCCGGAAGCGATCCGCTTCCGTCCGTTTTGTGGAGATGGCGCCCCGGGGTCTGCGCAGACTGAGTTTCGAAGCGATATACTCCTCATCGATCTTTATTCCCGGTGCCAGCCCGTCCAGCACAGCACCGATTTCACTGCCGTGGCTCTCCCCGAAAATAGTTACAGTTATGCTTTTTCCGAATGTGTTCTTCATTATGCAGTCGACCTCTTTTTTACTGTCTGTGTTCCGTCTGTGTTCTGTCTATATTCTGTATGCGTGTTCAGGCAGCAAAAGCTTCACTACAGCTTTTTTATCGTGCATCGTGCCGCTGCGGATCCGGTCCGGACCAGGCCGGCAGCTACCGGAAGATCCATCTACTGCAAAAAAGGGATCAGGCGCTCCTGATACATTTTTGAGACCTCGATCACATCCTTCATGATCGTCAGATAATATTGTCTGATCATTTCATCTTCAATAAAGGATGCGTTGGCTTCCAGAACTTTCCTTTCCTGTTCTTTGTTCTCAATCTGAAGCCCGTGCTCTTTCTTATAAGCCGCTATTTCCCGGACAGCCCTCATTCTTTTTTCAAAAATTGCGGCCATCTGCCGGTCCGCTTCCCGGATTTCTCCTCTGACTTCCTCAATATTTTTCATTCCCGGTCATAACCTTCTGTCAAAATATTCTTATGAATAAGCTGCGCATTGCTCCGCACCCCGGGGAGAATATTCACAGCATAAATGAGACACCTTTTATAAGGGCGGGTTCGCCGAAGCAGCCTGCTCTCTTTGACTCAAAAGATCATCGACAATCGCCGCCGCCTCACCGACATGCCGCAGGCAGGGACGGGAAGCGTAATATTCCGCTGTTCTTTCCTCGGGTTCATTCCCCGGCTTTGTTCTGACACCGCTCAACAGTTCCCTGCAGATGATCGTCCCGTTGATCTCCCGAAATCGCCGGGCAAATTCCTGTACCAGATGATAATGGTCTGTCTTGGCCTTTGGATCTTTGGGATCAGAGTATCCGCAGGCCAGCCCCAATACGAGCAGGGCACCGCTCACTGTGCCGCAGACTTCCCGCAGACGCCCCATACCTCCGCCAAATGAAGAGGCCAGGCGCGCGGATGTGTCCCGGTCCAGTCCGGTCAGATCATCAAAAGCGCAAAATACTGCCTGCGCACAATTATATCCTTCCAGAAACAATGTCCTGGCCTTTTCCGCATGGTCCATTATTTCCTCCCTCTCTTTTTCCGGGGAGGGGACGGGTCGGGGAGACGGGGGTCGGGTCGAGGGGACGGGTCGGGAGACAGGGGACGGTTCTATGTCTCCTTTTTGTGAAAAGGAGACATAGAACCGTCCCCTGTCTCCCGCCGTCCCCTGTCTCCCTGTCTCCCGCCGTCCCCTGTCTCCCTGTCTCCCGCCGTCCCCTGGCTTCTGTCTCCGGCTCCCCGCTGGCTCCCTGTCTAAAAACAAAGGCTCCCGAAGATACTTCGGGAGCCTTCGCAGGCCGAATCAAGCCTGGATCATGCCAGCTTACTTGGACATTGCCTCCTGAACAGCAACAGCAACTGCTACAGTCATGCCGACCATAGGGTTGTTGCCTGCGCCGAGGAAGCCCATCATCTCAACGTGCGCGGGAACGGAGGAAGAACCTGCGAACTGCGCATCAGAGTGCATACGGCCCATGGTGTCAGTCATACCATAGGAAGCAGGGCCTGCAGCCATGTTATCGGGATGCAGGGTACGTCCTGTGCCGCCGCCGGAAGCAACTGAGAAATACTTCTTGCCGGCTTCCCAGCGCTCTTTCTTGTAGGTGCCTGCTACAGGGTGCTGGAAACGAGTGGGGTTGGTGGAGTTGCCGGTGATGGAAACATCCGCGCCCTCATGCCACATGATGGCAACGCCTTCACGGACATCGTCTGCGCCGTAGCAGTTGACCTTTGCGCGGTCGCCGCTGGAATAAGCAGTCTTGTTGACGATCGTCAGAGCGTGATCTTCTTTGACGTCAGCAGACAGATAATCATACTTGGTCTGAACATAGGTGAAACCGTTGATGCGGCTGATGATCATAGCTGCATCTTTGCCGAGACCGTTCAGGATGACGCGGAGGGGTTTCGTACGAACCTTGTTTGCATTCAGAGCGATCTTGATCGCGCCTTCAGCAGCTGCGAAAGATTCGTGTCCTGCAAGGAAAGCGAAACATTCGGTCTCCTCGTCGAGCAGCATTGCGCCCAGATTGCCGTGGCCGATACCGACCTGACGCTGGTCTGCAACAGATCCGGGA
>ONKG01000130.1 GCA_900318375.1 uncultured Lachnospiraceae bacterium | reverse complement strand
GAACTTTGTGAAAGTAAGGCTGTCTGCCGCAATCAGTTCATTAATATCCCTTTCCAGATATGTCGCAACATAAGATGAATAATAATCCTGCCAGTCCCGATCCACATCATAAAGCTCAGGATAGGAGCCTTTGTGAATGATTTTCCAGATATTGGAATAGGGTCTGAGTTCTTTCTCTCTTTCCCTCAGATATTCTTCAGAGGGAATAAAATGGCGATTGAAAGAAATGCCCTTAATCTCCCTCAAAGAAAGTCCGGTGAGTTCCATGACGGAGACCCTGCCCGCAAGAGACTCACTGACACCTTTCATCAGCTCCAGTTTTTGCGAGCCCGACAGTATAAACTCCCCCCTCTGGTCAGAATCATCGACAATCTGTTTGATTTCTTCAAGAATGCTGTTTTCTTTCTGTACTTCATCGATAAAAAGGGGTCTGGGATTGTTCATGAAAAACAATTTAGGTTCTTCCCTGGCTTGAAGCCGTGTCAGCCTGTCGTCGAAATTAGCCCTGTGAAATTCAGGAAAAACGTGCTTCACAAGCGTTGACTTCCCAACCTGCCTCGCACCTGTCAACAGCAGGCATTTGCTGGTAGTAACCCTCTTTTTTAAAACAGATGTAATTGCTCTTTCAATATAGGCCATCTCCGCCCCCTTTGACGACTAATCTAAACTCTTATTTTATATTAGCCGCCGCCAAACCTATTTGTCAATGCTGTTTCGACTAATCTAAAATATAGCTTTATATAAGTCGCTGATGGGGTCAGCTAGAAGCAAACCCAGCGGGCCAACTGCGAAACCTTCCTGAAGGCCTTTGAAAAGCAGCCGGATCAACTACCGGAGCCGTTTGCGGGAACATGTCGATAAGCCGGATTTTACACTCGCAGCATACTCCATATGCATTCAAGCAAAGTCAGGGGATACGGGCATCAATATTGTTGATCACTTCATTACGGATCTTTATATTCTCTATTCACAAAGAAATTATCTCTATCAACTATATACAAAAAGGCTATAGACTAAATGTCCATGGCCTTTTGTTCTATAATTATATTTAATATCCAATTGTTCTTTTTGATTTGTTATCTACATTCTCTCTTCATCCCGGCATGCGCAGACGCAGTCCTGCCAGAATCGTATCGGGTTTCATGCGCAGAACGCTGTACATCTCACCGGCCATGGAAAACCCGCAGTCATCACAGGCTCCCATGATGCTGCCCGGGCAGTTGGGAAGTCTGCGGCCATCGATCAGAATATAGTTGGCGATCCAGCAGTCCTTAGGAAAGCCTCGTTTTTTCATGATCTTCAGGCCGGAGACAGAATTCATGATTGGATACCCCCGCTTTTTATAGGCAATGATTTTGTCTATGACACGGTTTCTTTCCTCCCAGTCCATCATCAGGTCTTCAGTTCCGGGAAAGGGGGTATGGAAGTTGAAAGCAATCTGGCGGATGGCGGGGTTTTCGTGCGCGTAGCGGATCAGCCTGCCCACTGAGTCCTTGTTGATCCTGTTTACTGCCATGGCAATGCTGACCTCCGGGTGCCCTGCTTCCCTGATATGCCGGTCAAGCCTGGCAAAAGTCCCCTTACCGCGAACGCGGTCGTGATATTTGCCGTAGCCGTCTACACTCACCCAGACGGTATCCGCGAGTGTGTCCGAAAAGGGGCGCTGGCCGTTTGTGGTCAGGGTACAGGACCAGAATCCCACCTCTTTAGCCAGCCTGTACAGGTCGTTGAGCGTTCTGCCTTCGCTGTCGCGCCAGAGGGTCGGCTCCCCGCCCTCAAAATCGATGAAACGGGATCCTCTCTGATAGGAATATTCCAGCTCTTTTCTGATCTCCTCATAAGGCTTCATTCTGGAGCCCTGATGGCCTTCTTCCATGCAGTGCCTGCACTTCAGATTACAGTAGTCCGTCACAAAGAGCACTGTCTGGAGCGGCCTCTTCTGATTCAGGATGCGGCTGCGAAAAAACCACCGGGGCAGATAAGTCAATTTTCCCAAGGTCTTCCATGCATCTGCAGGCTGAAATGCTTCCTTTTTTCTGAAAGCTCCGACAGGCTGCAATGCTTTTTCTCTTCTGAAAGCTCCGACAAGCTGTATTGCATCCTCTCTTCTGAAAGCTCCTGAAGGCTGTATTGCATCCTCTCTTCTAAAAGCATCTACAGGTTGATCTGCTTTCTCATTCTTGAAAACGCCTGCCTTTTCCATTGCATCCTCTTTTCTCATAAGGCCTCCTGAATATACCGGATCAGTTTCCGTCTTTCACAAACAGGCGGGACAAACCTTCACGGAGTAATACCCGTACCGGTCTGTCCCGCCTGTATTTGTTTACGTGTATGTGGATCATTTTAAAGCCCGCCGGTGCTTGCTGCGCGACGAAGACGGCACACTATCCTGCCGCAGACACTTTACATTTGGTCTGCAGCAGTTCCCGGAAAACGGCGCTGACACCGTGGTCAGGCAGTGTTTCAACTGCCTGCAGAGCACGCTCCGCATACATTTCCATATCCGCTGCTGCACGGGCAAGACCGCCGGAAGCTGTGACGATTGTCTTGAGAGTTCTGGCATGCTCTCCTGTAAAAGTTCCTTCCTTTGCCTCCCGCAGAAGATCGATGATCCGATCCTTTGCCTGCGGATCCTGCATGGCATAGAGTACAGGGAGCGTCAGGATTCCTTCCCTGAAATCCATCTGCGTGAGCTTGCCTTCCTCCTCCGTGTCGGAAACAAAATCCAGCAGGTCATCGCGAATCTGGAACATATAGCCAAAATTGATCCCCAGCTGTTCGAGCTGTGCCTGCACGTCTTCACTGCATCCGCTTTCCACTGCGCCCGCCAGACAGGCCAGTCTGCACAGGGCAGCTGTCTTGCCGTAAATATTGTGCATATACTGCTCTACCGTGATGTCTTCTCTGCCGCGGCACTCCATCTGCCCCAGTTCTCCCAGACACATAGACTCAACAGCTTGGCCGAAAAGAGCGCCCACACGATAAAAGCCGTCCCGGAACAGGCTCTGGACGATCCTGCTGAGGATCAGGTCGCCCGCATAGACAGCCATATCCTTGCCGTATTTGGACTGTGTTGTCGGAAGTCCGCGGCGAAGAGGCGCATCGTCGACAATATCGTCATGAATAAGCGATGCCATGTGGACAAGCTCCACCAGGGCTCCCAGGCGGCAGAGTTTCTCTCTCCTGCCGGGCTCCTGCCCGTCTCCGTACCGGCTGGCCATCAGTAACAGCCGCGGACGGAGCCGCTTTCCTTTTGACATCTGCATATCGCGGAGAATGTTTCCCACAGCACCCCCGTATCCGGGGTCGCGAAGGCAGTCTGACAGATATTTTTCTACTTGCTCCATTTCCTGCTGCAGCTCTTTTTCTTCGTAACGATCCATCGGTTTCCCTGCCTTCCGGTCTGTCTGTACAGTGCTGTTCTCCCCGTTCAGACAAAGACTCCCCCTTGATCCACATACGTACTTGTTCACAACCGGACCGGGTTGTGAGCAAATAACCCTGTGCTCACAAAAATGTATATACAATTATTTACATTAAAAGAGTTTTATCATCAACCACTGCACCGCGAGATGCACAGCCGAAGACGCCAGATAGCCTTCAGAGATCCAGAAAGCCATTGACGCAAGCGCACCGGTTGCAGGAAGCTTGTTGTCACGCGTCCGCTCCTCGCGGAATGTCCCCGCGATCCCCTTTCTGCCCATATAAAGCGATGCTGCCAGAACAGGCAGTCCGAAGGAAAAAAACACCGCCACATTCAGGACAAGCGACGTCAGCCAGACAATATTAAGAAAATCTGCAAGCTTCTTTGCCCGCGCACGACCCAGAAACATGGGGAGTGTACGGCGGCCGGCCGCATAGTCCCGATCCATGTCGCAGGTGTTGTTCTCCAGCATGAACTGAGATACCACGAGAATCATCGGAAGAGAGCGCAGCAGAATAAGGGGCGTATCCTGAAGACGTCCTGTCAGGGACACATAGACGGCCAGCGGGATCAGCCCGCCCATTGTAATCCCCGAGAGTACTTCTCCAATCGGCATGTGGGACGTGGAAACCCATCTGCCGGAATAAGTTGCTGTGACCAATGCACCGAAGGCTCCGATTGCAGCCGGCACCGGTCCGCATTTTATCACCACATATATGCCCATCAGACAGGCAGCGGCAAAAAAAAGAAGCCCGTAAATAAGAGCCGGGCGCGGGTTTTCCACCTGATGATAGACAAGAGGGCCCTCTGCCTCTGCCACAATGTTTTCAGCCGTATCATTACCGCTGATAAAGTCATAATAATCGTTGAGCAGATTCACCGAACAATTTGCCAGAGCCGGAATCAGCAGGAGGAAGATCGTCAATGGCCAAGACAAACTTACCTCCTGCTGGAGGGAGATAATCACTCCCAGCAGAGCAGGATTGATGGCAGAGAGAAGAACTGCTCCGGGAGTGATCATATCGACAAATACTTTCCAGGTGATCCGCCGCACAGGCTGCGCGCTCTTTACCTGCATACAACCAAACCTCGCATGCGGATGCCGCCGCGGCGGCTTATTTATTCTTCATCGCGCAATACCCGTGACTTCAGTCATGGGTATTGCGCAAGACTCGCGAGCGAGTCTTAAATACACATAAAACGAAACAGGCTTTTGCCGGAAACGTTTCAGCCAATGCTGTCCCTTGCGTTGAAAACCATACGTACACAGTGTCATATCAGTCATTTAATTGTATCTATATGGGACAAAGGGGCATCGCTCGGGACAGCATTCTGCTTTTAACTATTTATCCTTTGCGGAAAGCTACACCCATACCGCCCATGGGGTGGTCCCAGGACTCAACAATACGTCCGTGTGTGAGGACGCGGCAGGTGCCGCATTCCAG
>ONKG01000017.1:41110-52506 GCA_900318375.1 uncultured Lachnospiraceae bacterium | reverse complement strand
TCCCCGTGAGCCTCCGCCCCGTGTTCCGGTAGGGTTCTCCGCGGAGAAAGCAAAGGTCTGATCATCTGAAAGCAAAAGATAAGGTTTCATAGTACCTCCCCGATGATTATCATCGTCATTTATCTCAAAAGCTACAGTGCCATCAGTGGTTGCTATTTTCTGACAGATAACAGATCATATTCAGCGAATCCGGCAAGTCTTCATCAACATATCCAGAATCTACAAAGCCATGTTTCTCGTATAGGCGAATCGCTTCTATATCTGCTTTCTTTACACACAGCTCCACATGATCGTAATGGCCTTCTTTTCGCAGTTCATCCAGGATCTGCTGAAGCGCTCGGGAACCATATCCTTTTCTCTGATACTGTTCATCGATCATGAACTGCTGAAGATCATATCCCAACGGTTCGTCCGTAAACTCTCTGACGAGTGCCGTTCCGACGATGACTCCATCATTTTCAAACGCATAAATCTTCACATTGCAGTCACGATATACATAACCTCTGGCCAGGATGCCAATCGCAGGAGCGACATATTTCTTTTGTTCTTCCTTTACTGACAGGGATGCAACCTCCATCCAGTTGTCTTCAGTTATACTGATCAGTCTCATCATTGTCCTCCTAAACCGAGTTGCTTTAGTCGTGAGTTTCAAAAGTTACAATATCAGTTCATGTCAGGATTTCCTGTGTCGACCGCCGAAATGCCTGTATGCCAGAACTCCGATGGGAAGGAAATACATACACCACGCAACAAGAGCAATTCTTCCGCCGAGACCGTCGCCACCAGTCGACATCTTTAAGAACATTCCTGTCATCGGCATAAAAGTGCAGCTGAAGAAAAACACGCCGTGGATCATCATCAGTGTCTTGAGCCACTTGTCCGTTTTGTTCCCTGCTTTCATCGAAAGCCCGGTAAAGAAGGTCGAAAGCGCCATGATGCCGTAACCCAGCAGGTCATAGTTGGCAATCAGTCCAAACCGGCTGAAATCGAGCAGTTTTGCCGCCTGTTCGTTCAGCTGTTCGTTTTTTACGGTAGTCAGCTGGGTAAAGTAGACGAACATGATCAGCACGCAGTACACAGCTGCAAAAACCATACCGATATTTGCAGCGACTTTGCGGTCGCTTTCGCATTCGTTGTGCAGGCCGGCCGTCATCATGATAAACCCAATCGGCAGAATCAGGCAGACAAAGAAACTGCCCATCGAAAAATTGATGATCTCAAATACAGCAAATAGAAACACTGTCGCCGTTACAATCGCTGCGCCTGCTTTGGGAATCAACCTGTTCAGATTCATCCGTTCTTTCTCCTTCATCCCCCAATTTGTCAATCGTAAACAGAAGCAAAAAACAATTTGCTTCGACAAATCCCGAGTTGTTATCTTTGACTTATTATATCTCTTTGTCCCGCAGGATTTTCATGATATGCATTCCGTCGCTTTCCATCCTTCCTATAATCGGAAAGAAAGCAGGATACCGCATCGGAATGATCGCCGAAAGAAACATTATAACATTATACGTTCTTATAAAATCCCATGTCGGTTCATAATAATCAAAGAATGCTAAACTCTCATTGAACGAGCCTGATCGCAGGGCAAAAAGAGCAAGAATAACCATCAGGTTAAAAACAGGCCCTCCCGCAGCACACATAAGCGCCTGAGCTTTCGTATATGTGTCTTCAGGGGCATTAAAAACTCCCGAAAAAGGAACAGCACGGATATCAAAATGTTTTGTTTTAATGAGCGTTTTGCCGAATCCGATCTGGATGATCCAGTCTTCTTTCCCTTTTGCGCGCTTATATCCAGTCATATGCCCCGCTTCGTGGATCAGTATGGAAAGAGCAAGTCCAAGCCAAAGGAATATAATCCCAAGAATTTCCATAAGTACATTCATGATCATCTTTGTCTGTTACCTCATAAATACCCTCGCAAATCAACCCATCGGCATCCCAACAAGCTTCGATTTATTTGATTGATACACTCCAACGATCACCATCCACCAGATACTGAAACTCAGTCAGGTCCGGGTCGTTGATGACATTGATCAGGTCGTCAAAATCATCAACGGTGTTTACATCAGCGAGGTGATGGCAATCAACCCATTCCATCGTTCCTTCTTCGGACGATATCAGCGTCCCGGTATACTCAGTGGCCTTGAACAGGAGTACGACATACCGTCCGTCTTCAATGGGGAACTGCTTGACCCCTGCGAGCCTGGGTTGGAGCACAGTCAGTCCAGTTTCTTCTTTCATTTCCCGGATCACAGCATCCACAAAAGATTCTCCGGGTTCCACATGCCCACCGGGAAGCGTATACCCCTGCCAGTCGTTTTTCACCCGGTTCTGCAGCAGGATTCTGTCCCCATCCTGCAGGAGGCACAATACTGTCAATTCGACATTCTCAGTCCGGTGCATAGATCTTCCTCGCGTTTCCCGCAGCATTATTCCGCCACCTTTTTCTTATACGTGAGCTCCACATCATAGCCGAGCTCGTCCATCATCTTTACGAACGTTTTATTCACGATCTGCTCCCGGCCCTTGGTGATGCGGTTCACGTAGGCAAGGGATACCCCAACTTTCTCCGCGACCTCCGTCTGCGTCAGACCGCTTTCGATCAGCCGCATCTTCAAATCCATTTCTATATTGTTCTGGAGCATCTCTTCACCTCTTTCAGAAATCAACCTATGACTTAATTAGTATAGCACAGTTTTGTGAACAATTCCACCATGTAGACAAAAAAAGACGCCCCCGAAGGAGCGTCTGGTCCGCTGATTCTGTCACATGGTGATGTCAATCTCGATGCCGGATTTGAGTTCAAAGGTGAGATGGTCGTCGCAGACCGTCACCCGCTCAAGGAGCCTCCGAACAAGATCCTCGTCGTATTCCTCGATATCTGTCTGCTGGGTTTCCAGAAAAGCCTCGATCTCATGGAGGTGCCGCTGGACGCCTGCGGTATTGGCATCCTCCAGAAGGAGCTCCTGCTTTGCATCCCGCATGGCATCGAGCTGCTCAAGAATGTCGCTGTAGTCCTGCTTTGAATTTGCCCGTTTGAGCAGTTCCTTTTCCAAATCCTCAAGCTGGGCATCGATCTCAGCCACCCTCGTACCGTTACCGGAACCGAGCGCCTTCTCGATGGCGATCTTGAGTCCCGGCAGCAAATCGTCCTTCTGGGCGATCACCTGATTGATGGCTTGGACCACCGCAGCATGAAGATCCGATTCGTAAAGGGTCCTCGAAGGGCAGTCGATTTTGCTTTTCTTCCGGTTCAGTCTGCATGCGCATCGCCAGACCGGCAACCGTTCATCTCGGATGAACCACTGGGTCCGCTGGAAAATGTCGCCGCAGTGGGCACAGTAGATTGTACTCGAAAGAGCATACTTTCCACTGTATACGCGCCGGTTTCCGGAGCCTGTCTTTAGCCTCGCCCGGCGCACCATTTCTTCCTGCACCTGCATGAAAAGCTCACGGGGAATGATGGCTTCGTGGCTTCCTTCCACATAGTATTGCGGTACGATGCCCTTGTTGACGACCCGCTTCTTATTAAGGAAGTCTGTGGTGACGGTCTTCTGCAGAAGCGCATCGCCGATGTACTTCTCATTCGTCAGGATCTTCTTCAGAGTGCTTGCCAGCCAGTAATCGTTGCCCGCTGCCGTCCGGATGCCATCCTCGGAGAGTTCTTTCCCGATCTGATAGTAGCTTTTGCCGCCCAGGTATTCCCGGTAGATGCGCTTCACCACCTCAGCCTCTTCCGGGTTGATAACCAAATTGCCATCCTCATCCTTGTCGTAGCCGAGGAACCGGTTAGCGCATACCTGCACCTTGCCCTGCTGGTAACGATACTGGAGCCCCAGCCGGACGTTCTGGGAAAGGCTCTGGCTCTCCTGCTGGGCAAGGGAGGCCATGATGGTGAGCAGAACTTCACCCTTGGCATCCAGCGTGTTGATCGCTTCCTTCTCAAAGAATACGGCGATGTTCTTATCCTTCAGCTGCCGGATGTACTTCAGACAGTCGAGGGTGTTACGGGCAAAGCGGCTGATTGACTTGGTAACCACCATATCTACCTTGCCAGCCATGCAGTCTTCGATCAGGCGGTTGAACTCCTCGCGCTTTTTGGTGTTGGTGCCGGAGATTCCGTCGTCCACGTAGATGCCCGCGAGCTCCCAGCCGGGATGTTTTCCGATGTAATCGGTGTAATGCTCGATCTGCGCCTCGTAACTGGTAGCCTGCTCATCCGTATCGGTGGATACCCGGCAATATGCCGCAACCCGGATCTTGTGGGACTCGCTTTCGTTTTTCCTTCCTCCGCCACGTGGAGTGGCGGGAATCATTCTTACAGTTGCCATTTCAAACCTCGCTTTCGATCAGGCTGTACGCGTACTGCGCTTGCTCATAAGGGTCACTGAAAACCTGGTCTGTTTTTGCCATTCGAAACCGTGTCAGCGGAACCCTCGGGCATAGTCTTTTCTTAGGGCGATTGTCCCGACCCAGCGCTTCTTCCCGGCGCTGGCGCTCTACATCGGCAGCATCGAAAATTTCCTGATCGATGATCGCCGGATAAAAGTCGTCACCGGGATAATGCTTATTCTGCAGCAGGCGTTTTACCGAGGAGTGCTGCATTGTCAGTCCGGCTTCTTTAGCAGCCATCTTCAGAGAAAGGCCGCTGAGGTAGCCAGCGAATATCCGTCGAACCTGATCTGCCTCTTCCTGACAGATAATCGCCTTCCCGTCCTTAATCCGGTATCCGTATGGTGTGTGTCCTTGTCTCATTTTGTCACATCCTTTCCAGAAGGCTCAGGCCGCATTTCAAATGGAAGGTGATGTCTGTTCTGGAGTGAATGGTCGCATGGTCCAGAAACTCATCCACCAAGGTCCCATCAAAGGAATCGGAAGGATCAGTCCTGTCGACAAATCTCACGAGATTACTCAGGTCATCCGTCCGCTGAACATTCCCTGTCACAGACTTGATTAGCCGTTCCTTCTCATCCGCCAGAGCCTCTGATTCTGCAGCCAGTTCATTGCTTTCCTTTGTAAAGAGCGCTGGCCCAATGTACCCCTTCGTCATAATCGTTGTCAGCGTCTGGGCGCGTTCCACATTCTTTTCCAGCTTCCGGTCGATCTCTTCAATCCGGCGCAGGTTGTTTTTGTGCGTTTCTCCCCGGACGCTGTCGAGCAGAGTATGCAGGACTTCCTTCCGGGAAAAGATCAGTTTGTTCATCATCGTCATGAACGCGTACTCCAAATCACTCTCCCGGATGGCCTTCAGGGAACAACCGTCCACGTTTTCGAGATGCTGTTTACACACCCAGACCGGGTAGCGCAGGCTTCCGGTTGAATTGATGTGGCGTTTTAAGGTCGCGCCGCATTCTCCGCAGATCAGCTTTCTGGTGAATGGGTATCTGTTCATATACCGGGAATCCCGCTTCTTGATCCCTTTCTCCCGAGCACGCTGCTCCATCAACGCACCGACCGCATCGAAGTCTTCCTGAGAAATGATGGCCGGGTGATGGCCTTCGACGAAGTACTGATCCCGCTCGCCGTGGTTGTTGTGCCTCTTAAACCGAAAATCCGTGTAGGTCTTCTGGAAAAGACAGGCCCCAACGTACTTCTCATTCGTGAGCATCCCCCGGATTGTTGTCGATGTCCAGTGATCACTCCGCCTTGATGGAATACCCAGATCATTAAGCTGGGTGGCGATCGCGTTGCTGGCTTTCCCCTTCAGGGCCTGTGCGTATATCCACCGCACCCATTTGGCTTCATCCTCATTGATGGTCATCTCGCCATCTTTCACGTTGTACCCATAAGGCACACATCCGATCTTGAAAGTCCCGTTTTCAAACCTGTGCCGGACGCTCCATTTGCTGTTCTCAGAAATGGAAACGGACTCGCTTTCCGCGAGGCTACTCATTATGGAGAGCAGGAGTTCCGATTCCATTGACCCGGTGTCGAGATTCTCTTTTTCGAAGAAAATCGTGATACCCAGGTCGAGCAGTTTTCGGGTCAGTTCCAAGCAGTCCGTGGTGTTGCGGGCAAAGCGGCTGAGGGACTTGGTCATGATCCGATCAATCTTGCCCGCCTCGCAATCCGCGATCAATCTCTGCAACGCGGGCCGCTTTTCCTTACTGGTGCCGCTGATGCCTTCGTCATAGTAGAGCCCTGCATACACCCAGTCCGGATTGGCGCTGATGAGATCCTCATAATGGCTCTTCTGCGTTTCCAGACTGACCAGCTGATCATCTGTCCCGGTGGACACCCGGCAATAGGCAGCGACTCTGGTTTTGGCCTTTGAGGGCCGGGCCGCTGATGGCTCGATTTTCGTTATCGATTTCATAGTCTCGCCTCCTTTCGCAGTCCGATATTCGCTCTAAAACGGGCACATAGCAAGTCAATTCTCACAGTATCTCCGCCAGATAAGGCACAAAGATTTTGCGAGCTTCAGCCAGAATTCTGTCGTGTTCGTCGGAGGTGATGAGGCCCTTATCGAGCATCTTTTTGGTCAGCTTCTCCGCCCGGTGATAGTTGATCTCATCATAAAACTGCTTCTCGGTGAGCCGGTGAGCAGCAGGCACAGGCGCTTCAGCCGGGGATGTGATTTTCGTCACTTGCATATTCTCGTTCTCCCTTCCGAGGGAACTGGTCTATCCCTCTGCCATCCCATGCCTGCAAATCGGCATTTTTTATAGCCGGGCATAAAAAAAGAGCCTGCCGACCATCCCGAAGGACAGCGGACAGGCCCAGAAGAAACAGTATTACAGTCTGGTCGCGTAATCGAGCGAGATCCAGCCCGCGCCGGATTTCAGGCGGCCCCACCCAGCAGTGGAGCCCTGACCGGAGCGCACCTCCATGATCGTGAATACACCTTTTCCCGTATAGCTCCCGGTCCGGCTGTAGTTCGTGCCGGGACCCTTGCGGATGTTCAGGTCCGTGATGGAGACCCGCACGAGGAACGGTACCTTTTCAGGCTCCGTCACCGGCTGGGGCGTTTCCACAGCAGCGCCGTCATAGGTAGGCCGACCGTAACCGAGAATCCTGCTGTTGGTGAGCGAGTAATTTCTCCGCGCCACCTGATTGCTGGTGTTACCTTCGATGGTATGCACCTGCTTGTTATCCACGGATTCCACAATGCCGGTGTGCGTTACGTTGTCCAGCGATGTGCCGAAGAAGATCTGATCACCCGGCTGCGGATTGCTGGTATGGAACTGTCCCTTTGCCTTGTAATAGCGCAGGGAGTAAGTGCATCCTGCCCCACAGGACTTCTCCGGCTGACAGAGCAGCGCCAGCGCCTTCTGATACCCGAAAGCCGTCAGGAAGCACCAGTCCACGAACATGTCGCACCACGCATAGCCGTTCTTTTTTCCGTTGTACCAGTTGGGGTACTTCTGGTCGAAGTCTCTGGCATACTTGGTGTAGTTCGCGGACCCGGCATTGGCGGTCTTATCGTCCAGAGAGGAATTGGACGCCTTCTCCTTATAGCCGATCTGCGCCACGGCTACCGCGATCACAGCAGCAGCTGTACAGGTGGCGGATTTCTGCTCCGTCCCGGAAGCCGTGTCATACTGCGTCAGGTTCCAACGTTCAATGATGCTGCAGAGCTTGGAAACATAGGTGGTGCTGGTGGCGTATCCACCATCCTTGATTATCTGCACCGCCTTCTTATAATCCGTGCAGCCCTTGAGTCCGTCATACCGGAGCTTGCTGCCGTTCTTCGCGCCGAGCAGGTAGGCGCTGTGATCTGCGATGGAATCCTCAATGCAGGGATACTTTCGGAAATCCGCCGTGATGGTATAGAGATTGCCGGTCCCATCATCCTCCTGCGTTTTCTTCGTGTACACGGACTTGCCGTCCCACGTAGAGCCGGACCACGTATTCCCGGACAGTGATTTCTTCATACCGAAGATGTTATTGGCGTTCTGGGCCAGCTCCGATTTACCGTAGCCGGACTCCAGAATAAACTGCGCCAGTGACACGGATGCCAGGATACCGGATTTCTTCATGTCCGCTGTAAAGAGGCTGCCGACCTTCTTGATCGCATCACCCTCGGACAGGCTCAGCAGGGAGGATGCCTGTGTGCCGGTCGTCTTTGCAGGCGTTTCTATGCTGCCGCCGAGCTGCGCTGTCACCTTGTTGGCCAGATCGCCCATCCGCGCATACATCCAGTTCCCCGGACAGGACTTGTTGGCAAACCAGCGATGGACCGTCAGCACCATTTCATCGGCTTTCGGAGTATAGGCCAGCGTCTTATTCTTATCGCCCAACCACAGGAGTTTCTTCTTTCCGTTACGCTTACAGATATCCACGCAGAGCTTGATCAGCGTCTGGTAGACCACATCCCGGAAGGCATACGGCTCCGTGGTATCGGAGGCGCACTCGATCGTGATGGCCCGCTGATCGTTCTCCCGACTGGAGGAACACCAGCTGCGGTTCTTCTCCTCAACGTACAGGCCGACGCGGCCATCCTTGTCAATGCCGTAATTGGAAGATGCCTGTGTACTGGACTGAGCAAACCAGCTGCCCAGCCCTTCTGCCGTACACTGACCCACGACACAGTGCGGTGTGATCCGGTCGATGCTGTGCGTCCGCTGCCCGGAGTGATTCGGGCTGAGCTTGGTATATGCCACTAAAGGGCTATTCGTATATGCCATGTCATTTCCGTCCTTTCGTAGGGTATAAAGGCGGGATCTCTCCCGCCCGGATCATTCGTCGTCTTTCTCGGCCCGGTCATGAAGCTGCTCGAGGACCGCTTTCAGTTTTTCCGGGATTGGGAGGCCCAGGTGCGCCGCATTCTCCATCAGCGAGACACCTTCATTGGAGAGATAGAAAAAGATCACCGCCGTGCGTAGTACGCTGCCGGTTCCGATGACCTGCGTATCCAGCGCATGTCCGATGCCCACAAGGGAGAAAATCAGCACCTTGCGGAACAGGCCCTTAAAGCCGACCTCGCTGGAGAGCTTGTGGTCTACTATCGCGCAAGCCACGCCACTCAGGTAATCAAGTACCACGAACAGGAGCAGCGCATAGAGCAGACCGTCGCAGCCGCCAAGGAACCAGCCCAGCCAGCCTCCGACAGCCGCAAAAATGAGTTGAATGGAATTCCAGAATTCTTTCATGACGAAGTACCTCGCTTTCTGTTTTTGGATATAGAAAAGGCACCCATTGATCTCTTCCTCCTTTACATGTCGGATTGGTATTCCGATGTCAGCCGCGTAAGCCATCTCACGCCGCATGCCTTCACTGATCACATCCCCGCAGACCCAGAGCTCTGAGCATACATCCATCAGGCGCAGGTCCAGGCTGATCGCCAGCTCCCGCTCCGTCTCTTCCGATAGGAAAAGCGGCAGGTAGAGATGTGGCGTCACCGGGACGCAGCCTTCGTCGACTGCAAACCGGCTGTACCGGCAGGCCCGTTCGAGGTTCCCGTTCACATCGCCTGAGTACGGGGAACAGATGTAAATGATGGGTGAATCCTTGTTTCGTATTTCCATGGGAAAGCGCTCCTTTCATCGTTCTGCTTTCCCATGCCTGCAAAAGCCCCATTTTTATAACCGGAGGCGATTTTTTCTGATCGCTTCCTTTTTAAATGGAAAAAGCCGCTCCCGGAAATTTCTCCGAGGGCGGCTATAAAAACGATCGATTTGCAGGCATGGGAGGTTGACCGGCAAGCAGCAGTCACGGCTTCCGAAAAAAAATCTGAAGCGCCGTTATAAAAAATCGCTGTTTGCAGGCATGGGATGTTGAGAACAAAAGAAAGGAGGAAATCTCTCATGACAAAGAAAGACAAACAGGTTCTCATCGAGGGGCTGAAGAAGCTGTCAGCGGATGTGGCGGATATCGCCGCGCTGCTGGAAGGCACTGAAGCTCCGGCAAAGACGCAGGACGCTCCTGCGAAGGACCCGGCTCCGATGCCTGAGAAGGAAGCACCCGCCAAGGTGTACACCTACGAAGAGACACGGGCCATCCTCGCAGAGAAGTCCAGGACTGGTTTCAGAGCGGAGGTAAAAGCGATTCTCACCGCGCACGGTGTGAAGCAGCTTTCCGAAGTGAAGGACCCGGAGGAACTGGCCGCCATTGTCGCGGAAGCGGAGGTTATAGGGAATGGCTAAGCATGCATACCTTGCCGCCTCCGCCAGTGAACGGTGGCTGAGGTGCCCACCCTCCGCAAAGCTGTGTGCGCAGGAGGAGGATCGCGGATCACCCTACGCCCAGCAAGGCACCGACGCTCACGAGCTGGCTGCCTACCTTGCCGAGAAGGCGCTGGGCAGGAAAAGCCGTGATCCGACCGAGGATCTGACCTGGTACGATGCGGAGATGCAGGAAGCCGCTGAGGGCTACGCTGCCTTCGTAATGGAACAGGTCGCAGAGGCCAAGAGCCTGTGTGCCGACCCGCTGGTCTGCATCGAGCAGACGCTGGACTTCTCCAAATGGGTCGAGCACGGTTTCGGCACCGGCGACTGCGTGATCGTCGCGGACGACCTGCTGCACATCGTGGATCTGAAGTACGGCCTCGGTATCCTGGTCTCCGCTTCCGGTGAGGACGGAACCGGCAACAGCCAGCTCAAGTGCTATGCGCTGGGTGCGCTGGACACCTTCGGAGACTTGTACGACATCCGCCGTATCAAGCTCTCCATCTACCAGCCGCGCAGGGAGAACGTGGACACGTTTGAACTGAGCAGGGAGGACCTGCTGAAGTGGGCCGATGAAGTGCTGGCCCCGATCGCAAAGCTGGCCTATGACGGTCTTGGCGATTTCGCTGCCGGTGATCACTGTCAGTTCTGCAAGGTCAAAGCCAGCTGCCGGAAACGCGCTGAGTACAGTATGAAACTGGCGAAGTATGACTTTGCCGAGGCTCCGACCCTCAGTGAGGATGAGATCGCGGAGATCCTGCCGCAGATCGACAGTCTTGTATCCTGGGCCGAGGACATCAAATCCTACGCGCTGGATCAGGCTCTCTCCGGAGTCCGGTATCCTGGCTTCAAACTGGTCGAAGGCCGGAGCAACCGTAAGTACACTGACGAGGTGGCTGTCGCCACGGTCGTATCGAATGCCGGATACGATCCGTATGAAAAGAAGCTGCTGGGTATCACCGCGATGACCCGTCAGCTGGGCAAGAAGAAGTTTGATGAGCTCCTGTCCGGACTCATCGTCAAACCACAAGGTAAACCGGTGTTGGCTCCCGCCACAGACAAGCGCCCGGAGTTCAACACAGCACAAAATGATTTCATGGAGGAATAAGAAATGAGTACAGTTAAGAATCCTACGAAGGTTATCACCGGCAAGCACACCGTTATGTCCTATCTCAATGTCAACGAGCCTAAGACCCCGCTGGGTGGCGGCACCCCGAAGTACAGCGTTTCGCTGATTATCCCGAAGAGCGACACCGTGACCATCGCCAAGATCCGCGCTGCGAT
>ONKG01000017.1:0-41075 GCA_900318375.1 uncultured Lachnospiraceae bacterium | reverse complement strand
GCCTAAGACCCCGCTGGGTGGCGGCACCCCGAAGTACAGCGTTTCGCTGATTATCCCGAAGAGCGACACCGTGACCATCGCCAAGATCCGCGCTGCGATTCAGGCGGCTTACGACGAAGGCCAGTCCAAGCTCAAGGGCAGCAGCAAGTTCGTACCTGCGCTGGAGGACATCAAGACTCCGCTGCGTGATGGCGACAAGGAGCGCAAGGGCGACGAAGCCTATGCAGGCAGTTACTTCGTGAACGCCAACAGCACCACGAAACCGGGGGTGGTCGATGCCGACCGCAATCCGATCCTGGACAGCTCCGAGCTGTACAGCGGTATCATTGGCAGGGCCAGCATCAACCACAGCCGTGCTGAGGACGACTTCGCCGATCTGGACGATGACGATGAGGACTTCCTGTCCTGATGACAACAACCTGGGCGGCAGGCTCCCTGCCTGCTGCCCTCTTTACGAGGTGAATGACAATGACCGTAGAGATGATCAATGAGTTTATGGATTCGGTGGTCCGAGGGACCCTGACCGGCATCTGCTTTGCCTTCTGGCTTCTGTGCATGGCTGGGATCTGGAAGTGGTTCATCGGTGTGATGAAAAGAGCTCTGTTCTACCTTTTTCCCGGCCTGCAGACCTGGGCGGAGAGCAGAAGAAAGATGAGGAAAAAAGACAATGGAAACGACAATGACGCTGAGCCATCTGGCGGATCTGATTATCGTGATCAGCTTCTGTAGCATGTGCGGTGCCGGTCTCGGCTATATGGTAGCTGAGCTGGTGAGCATCGCCTTTGATAGTATCAAGAAGAAACTGGCCGAGCGCAAGGAGCGCAAAGCAAAAGCGCTGGAGGAATCCAGCACTGAAACAACCGAATAATATAGCTTGGCGGCAGGGCTCCAAACCCTGCCGCTTTGTGAAAGGAATTCCAATGGAAATTAAAAATCTGTCTTTAGACCTTGAGACGAAATCAAGTGTCGACATCGGAAAATCCGGTGCCTACAAATATGCCGAGTCACCGGACTTTGCCATTTTGCTGTTCGGTGTGTCCATCAACCACGGCCCCATCACCGTGTACGATCTCGCCTGCGGGGATAGTGTTCCGGAAGAGATCATTGCTGCACTCTCCGATGACCGGGTGACGAAGTGGGCCTACAATGCCAGCTTCGAGCGGGTCTGTCTGTCGGTCTGGCTGCGCAGGAATTACCCGCAGCACTTCCGCTCCTACAGCATCCCCGGCGATCCGGTCCAGAACTATCTCGATCCGGCATCATGGAAGTGCACACTGGTATGGGCTGCCTACAACGGCCTGCCCCTGGGACTGGAAAAGGTCGGTGCGGTCCTTGGCTTTGAGGAGCAGAAATTGAAGGAAGGTAAAGACCTGATCAAGTATTTCTGCTGCCCCTGCAAGCCCACGAAAAGCAACGGTGGCCGGACCTGGAACCTGCCGCAGCATGCACCTGAGAAATGGGAACTGTTCAAAAAATACAATGAGCGCGATGTGCAGGTGGAGATGCAGATCCAGGAACGTCTGAAGAATTATCCGGTGCCGGATTTCGTTTGGGATGAATACCACCTGGACCAGCAGATCAACGATCGCGGCATCATGATCGATCAGGACATGGTCCGGGAGGCATTGCGGATCGATGAGCTTTCCAAGACAGACCTGACCGTCCGGATGCAGAAAAAGACCGGGCTGGACAATCCCAACTCGGTCATACAGATGAAAGATTATCTGGCAGAGAACGGCATGGAGGTGGAAAGCCTCGGGAAGAAGGATGTCGCAGCCATGATCAAAACCGCGCCGGAGGATCTGGCCGAGGTGCTTTCGCTCCGGCTGCAGCTGGCTAAGAGCTCCGTCCGTAAGTATCAGGCCATGCAAAACGCAGTCTGCGCCGATGGCCGCTGCCACGGCATGTTTCAGTTTTACGGTGCCAACCGAAGTGGCCGATGGGCCGGACGCCTGATTCAGTTGCAAAACCTGCCGCAAAATCACATGGATGATCTGGAGCAGGCTCGTGATCTGGTGAAGGCCGGTGACTATGAAATGTTGGATATGCTGTACGACTCCGTCCCCGGTGTGTTGTCGGAATTGATCAGGACCGCCTTCATTCCGAGGCCCGGATACAAATTTGTGGTCAGTGACTTCAGTGCCATCGAGGCGCGAGTTTTGAGCCACCTTGCCGGTGAAACCTGGCGGGCAGAGGTCTTTCACAAGGGCCGTGACATCTACTGCGAAAGTGCCAGCAGGATGTTTGGTGTGCCAGTCGAGAAGCATGGCCAGAACAGCCACCTCCGGCAAAAAGGCAAAATCGCTGAGCTGGCCCTCGGCTATGGCGGCAGCGTCGGTGCCCTCAAAGCTATGGGCGCTCTCGACATGGGCCTGACCGAAGATGAGCTACAGCCGCTGGTAGATATGTGGCGCAGCAGCAACCCGCATATCACGCAGTACTGGTGGGCGGTAGATGCCGCTGTGAAGGATGCGATTCAAATGCGGACCCAGACTCAGGTTGGTGACATCATCTTTCTGATGAAAAACGGGATGCTGTTTATCACCCTGCCCTCCGGACGCAGGCTGGCCTACGTGAAGCCCCGGATCGGCGAGAACCGTTTCGGAGGTGAGTCCGTCACTTACATGGGAATCGATGCCCAGAAGAAATGGAGCCGGATCGAATCTTACGGTCCGAAGTTTGTCGAGAACATTGTGCAGGCGGTCAGCCGGGACATCCTGGCCCATGCCATGCGGACCTTAAGCTACAGCCAGATCGTCGGGCACGTCCACGACGAGCTCATCATCGAATGCAGCCCGGAGGTATCGCTGGATGCGATCTGTGAGCAGATGGGGAGGACCCCGCCGTGGATACCCGGCATCGAGCTCAGGGCCGATGGATATGAGTGCAGATTTTATCAGAAGCAATAAAAAACGGGCAGCGCCTACCTTGGTGGTAAGTGCTGCCCTTCGCCTTAATTCTTGTATCCGAAATGCTCCCGGACCTTCTTATGTGTGCTCTGATCGGAAAGTTGATAGGCGACCATCGGTACGGAGGTCATGCCTTTCTCCCAATAACCATCCTTCTGATCCTGAACATAGCTCTTCCAATCTACCCGGATGAAGATCTCTTTATCGACATCCAGCTTTGCCTTGTAGGCCGCCTCAATCCAGGTGACGTCTGTGATCGGTACCTCAGTGTCATCGACAGTTACCATAAACTGTTTCATGGGTACTGCCGCTGCTGTGCATTCTCCAATTCCGACGAATCCGGCACCGGCGATGTGGCAGTATACGATATCTCCGACCTGAATGTTCTTCAGGAACTTGCCTGTGCCGCCGATGTTCGCAGAAAGGAAGCCATACTTCAGTGCATCAGGCCAGCTCTTCTCGTAGTATTCCACGGTGAATTCACGCGCCTTCTCGCTCTTGAAAAACTCCTTCTCAGTTTCTTCTTCCCAGCCGCCTGCGATATCTTTGATGGCATCCGGGTCCCATATATCTGCTGCCATCTGCAGATATATCTTAGCACGGTCTGCGATACTGTCTTTTGTGAATTTCGGAATAGGTGCAAATCCATACTCCTTGGCAACAGCCAAGAACTGCGGATTGCTGGCGTATGCCGTGCTGTTCAAAGCCTGCGCCAGAACATTGTCCCCGACATATTTGCCTACCTTCTCCTGATATTTCATTGCCTGATAGCTGCGGTTTTTATCCCGGGTCAGGATGATCAGGTTACCGATCATCTGTCTGCTGGTTTGGAAGTCTTCAGCATCCGGGAACTCATCACTGTAGCTGTCATAATCATCCGGCAGGATATGTTCAATATCGTAGGTATTTCCCTTCCGCTTACGATCCACATAGACATCAAACTGAGACGGATTTCCCATTCTGACATTCACGTAGGAAGTGAAACGGGCAAGCAGGTGTAGCATGTACCTACCAGAGAACTGATTCAGGCTGAACTTCGTGATGGCATCGATACTGGCGTCCATACGACGCAGCGCTCTAACCAGTATCATACCGACCGATTTGCAGTCCTGATTCCGGATGTCTTTCATGACGCGGAATAACAGATACTTGTTTGTATTCCAGTTGACCTTCCGGAAATTGAAGATACGGATGGAGGCAAAAATATCGACGAACTTCGACACCATCTGAATCTTCCGTTTTACATCCTCATCAGAATCGTCGCTGCGCACAGCAGAGATGATGAGCATATTTTGGTAATTCAGATCCCGGTTGGCGTTGTAGAATACTTCCTCATAACCAGCTGTCAGGGTGCTACTGTATTCTTTGAGTTTCAGATACAGGTCCGTCACCTTGGACATCTCTGTCATGACGAGCGTTTTATAATCACTGGACTTGTTCAAGCCCATCTTGGCCTTTGCGTTGCTACGCACCCAAGTATGGAACTTTTCACCCAGAAGTTCAAAGTCCTCATCACTGGCACCTCGCTTACCTTCACGGAGCGTGGCCGCGTAATTGGCGCGGAGCCATGTCGAGATAAATTCTACATCCTCCGTATTTACAACACCGCTGGTATCGTATGAGGAAGCGCTCTTGATCCGGTTGATGTTATCCTGCCATCTGTGGTTAACAGCATACCGGTCCATCTCAACGATCTGCTGCATGATGTATGCCTTCATCATCTCAGCGCTGTTAAGGCTCAGTCCCCGATCGTTCATCGTCAGGAAGATCGTATGGGCTTCATCCTCGGATGGCGTATCGATCTCAAGAAGCAGGACTTTTTCCTTCAGCCAGTAAATGAAATACTCCAGTGCCTCACCCTTAAGCTCATCAGGGAAGAGGTCCGCAATATCCTTATACCGATCCATCATGTTCTGTGCGCTCTCATTGTCCGGCTGATAGGACATATCATTGCCGATCAATGCATGCAGGCAAAGCTGTCGGTCATCCACATCAATGTTGAAGCTCTTGGTTCCGAAATGATCATCATAGATCATGTCATCGAACTGAACACTGCGAAACCCCTGTGCTGCCTGTTCCTTCTGCAGGTTATTCAGATAAATCAGCAAAAGCGTCAGTGATGTGAGTCGCTGCTGGCCATCGATGATTTTATTCGGAGAGCCTCCCGTACAGATGATACAGCCCATGTAATAGTAGCCATAGTTCATAACCTCCAGAGGCGTATCATGGTTATCAGGATCGTAAAATTCCTCGAAAGTATCCTGGAAATCAGATATCATCTGTTCAATCTGCTTCCGACCCCAACGATACTCACGCTGAAATACATCGACGGTGAAGCGCCTGTGCGACAGGATTTTCGTAAGTGTATCGGTTTTATCAATCTTGTTCACGCTGCCACCTCATTATTCTCCGTCGTTTTTCTTTGAGCCATATTGCGCCGGTTCCTCAGCGACCATTCCGATAGGAGGAGCAGAGAAATCGTAATATGTAACTTTCTTGTCATCCTCTTCCTGTTCTTCAGGATCAGATGTAAAGGATCGATTTCCGATTCCGAAATACTTCTCGAAAAAGGTTTTTAACTTCTCAATGATCGATTGCTTCTTTTGGGCGCGGTTGCCACCACCAAAGCGACTTACCGGAGGCATCAGTTTATCAATATCTGTTCCGACTGTTTTTACTTCGCCCTCACGGAATGCGTTTTCAAGGAAGCGCCTGGTTTCCTCTGGCTTAAGATTCTCTTCCTGAATGATCTGTTTCAGATCAGTCTCACGCTGTTGGGCCACGTATTCATTCCACTCATTCATCACATCATCAACATCGTTGATTCCGGAGATGAAAGCCTCAATCAATTGTTTCTTGCTACGGAGTTCAGGGCTGGCATCAATAGCTTTGCGGATAGTGATGAGTACTTCCTTGTCCTCGCAATGTGTATCATGATACTTCTTCACCAGCATAAGGATATAGTCGATATTGATCTCGATCTGCTTAATGAGTTCTATCTCAAAAACAATATCATCAATAATATCCGTGCTTTCTCCGCTCTCGCGTCTACGCTTCCATTCATCTCTTAGATCCTGATATCGACCAAGATAATCCTGTAGATCCCTTTCGGAGATGATCTCCTTCCCGGCAAATTCATCGAATGAAACCAGCAGATTCCGCATTTTTAGGATAGCGCCAAATAGAGCAATAAAATCTCTTTGATTCTGCTCTCCAATGATCTGCGGTTCTGAGAGAGGGAAGTTCGTGGTCAGATCTTCGATCAAATCCACATATCCCGGTTGAGGCTCGCCGTCGACAGAATCATAGCCATAGTAATAATCCTTAAAGCTCTGCATAAGAACGATACCACCAGCGTTCTTATCACCGAACAGGGAGATAGCAGCATCAACTCTCTTTTGCAGGTTGCGGAAACAGACTATGTTGCCGAATGTCTTGATACTGTTCAGAATGCGGTTGGTACGACTAAACGCCTGTATCAAGCCATGCATTTTCAAATTTTTATCCACCCACAACGTATTGAGTGTAGTGGCGTCAAAGCCAGTCAGGAACATATTCACAACAATGAGTAGATCCAGTTCCTTGTTCTTCATACGAAGGGATACATCTTTATAGTAGTTTTGGAACTTATCACTGGATGTATCGTAGTTCGTATGGAACATCTCGTTATAATCTTTGATTGCAGACTCCAGAAAATCACGGGAGTTCTGGTCGAGGGCAGAGGTATCTTCTGAGTTTTCCTCGTCCAGAATTCCATCAATCTCCTCCTCGTTTGCAGCATAACTGTAGATGACAGCGATCTTTAGGTTCTTCGTGGGATCGTTTTTGATAATCTTACGGAATTCATCATAATACAGCTTAGCCATCGGAACTGATGCCACAGCAAAGATCGAGTTAAATCCGCTCAGGCGTTGTTTCTGCTTAATTTCTTCTACCTTACCACGATCGGCTGAAGCAACATCAGCAATGTTCGTCAGAGCATTAAAGACGTAGGTTTTATCACCCCGATAAGTCTTCTGGTCGAAATGGTCAAGAATATAGTTTGCGACAAGGGTAATACGCTCCGATGCTTCAAATGCTTTCTTGCGATCGATATCCCAGACCTGTTCGTCGTCAATGTCTGCATCGGTATCCATCGTTTTTATATAATCCACCCGGAACGGAAGTACGTTTTTATCATTGATTGCATCGACTATTGTGTAGGTGTGAAGCTGATCTCCGAAGGTCTGTTCTGTTGTGAAATACTTCGGGTTGGTACGCGCTCCTGCATTTGCAGGGAAGATTGGCGTTCCAGTAAATCCAAACATATAGTACTTCTTGAAGCTCCTTACAATAGCATCATGCATATCGCCAAACTGGCTCCGGTGGCACTCGTCGAAAATGATGACGATCTGTCGATTATAAATTTCGTGCTCCTTATTCTTCTTAATGAAAGTAGAGAGCTTCTGGATAGTCGTAATTATGATATGTGCTTTTGGATCACGGAGCTGTCGCTCAAGCACAGCAGTAGACGTATTGCTGTTGGCAGCGCCTTTTTCAAAACGGTCATATTCTTTCATGGTCTGGTAGTCCAGATCTTTACGGTCAACAACAAAAAGCACCTTATCGATGAAGGAAAGCTGCGTAGCCAGTCGAGCGGTTTTGAAAGAGGTCAGGGTTTTGCCGGAACCGGTCGTGTGCCAGATATACCCACCTGCGGCAATATTACCGTACTTTTTATAGTTATGGGCAATCTCAATCCGGTTCAGGATTCGCTCCGTTGCTGTAATCTGATACGGACGCATTACCATAAGCATGTTCTCAGAGGTAAAAACGCAGTATCTGGTCAGGATATTCAGCAGCGTATGTTTTGCAAAGAAAGTCTTCGTAAAATCGATCAAATCCGGGATCACACGGTTATTAGCATCAGCCCAGAACGAAGTAAACTCAAAACTATTGCTGGTCTTTCCTTTCTTCGGGCCTCTGTTCTTAGCCTCGTTGATGGCATTACTTCTTGTACTGTTAGAGTAATACTTGGTATTGGTCCCGTTGGAGATGACGAAGATCTGCACGTACTCAAACAGACCACTGCCTGCCCAGAAGGAATCGCGCTGATAGCGCTCAATCTGATTGAACGCCTCACGGATTGCAACCCCACGACGCTTGAGCTCAATATGAATCAGTGGAAGTCCGTTTACGAGGATTGTCACATCATAACGATTGTCATAGGTGGCACCTTCGGCCTTACCGATCACATACTGATTAATGACCTGAAGACGATTATTATGAATGTTCTTACGATCTATGAGCGTGATATTCTTTGACATGTTATTATCACGCTTTAAGACCTGAATATTGTCTTCCTGAATTTTCCGGGTCTTCTCCACAATGTGATCGTTTGGATTAGCAATGCTGTCTTTAAAGAAACGCTCCCATTCTGTATCTGAAAACTTATACTTGTTCAATTCTTCCAGTCGTTCGCGGAGATTTGCAATAAGCTCCGCTTCTGAATGAATGGGAAGATAAGTATACCCCTGTTCACCAAGCAGACGTATGAACTCTTTCTCTAGCGCAGCTTCGGATTGATAGCTGTCGGAACGGGCCTTGACAGGCTCGTATTCCGTCACAACTGTGTTTTGATTTGTCTCTGCGACTATGTTGAAATACGGCATGCTGCGCCCTCCTTAATCCAATGTTATGGGAGCAACATTTTTCACAAACATAACAGCTGTGCGCGTTGCACCAATAACCTCATCTATTGGTTTTTCTGTTTTTGCCATCACCAAGGTTTTAGCAGACTCATCGCTTAAAGAGCTAATTCTATCAATCATAAACCATTGACAGGTTGCTTCCCAGAAGTCCTCACTATTAATGACTTCTTCATAATATTTCGGGAACATTCCATCTTTCGGTGTCTTCTCTGAGTAGTCTACATATTTGACAATGTATGACTTACCACCATCTGCTTTAGGTGAGCGCAATATCATCCAGCCGCCCTCTCGCTGAATCTCAGAAATCTTCTCACAGCTTGTTTTTTTGCCAATCTTCAAAAGCCACACATAGCCATTTTTTTCAATAAACTCTCGGTGGGTGTCTATGAAATTGTACTTTCCAAAATCGCGGAAACGGAAAAGAAGCATATTTGTATTTTCTTTAATAACCATCTACTACGCCGTCCTTTCCTTAAAACTGAGAAGTACATTTCGGTAATACTCGAATTGTTTCTGTCTCGCATGTATCTCCGCTGGCAAACCATTATTCATATCAACACTGTAGGAAGCAATCTTATCCATCTTTTCCGATATCCTAATTTGGATTTCCATTGCAGGTACTTTAATTATTAGTTTTCTGAGATCTGCAATATTAAAGTTACTGACAGTGGTTCCAATACTCTCCACTTTTTCAATTTGACTGCGTACAAGACCTCCTTGTAAGGCATGCAATAAGAATCGAGGATAAACAATATCGGTGATTGGTCTGAGCAAAACAACGCGTTGTCCTTGGCAGCATGTGAAGTTCTTAGGAACTATACCAACGTTTCCAATAGGAGCTTCTCTGGAAAACAAAATGTCATCTTCTTGAGGAATAATTCTTTTCACCCGTGCCTGATACTCCTCTTCGTCAACATAAAACAGCTTTGAAGTATCAATTTGTCCGTTGACAAGGTTAAAATTTCTTATTACAGGAATCCCGGAGTCTCTCCATTTGGGAGAGGTATGTGGGCAATCTACTATCTTACAAATATTCTCTAAGTAAAAATCTTCTCCGTCCTGTAATAGTAATTGATCACGGTAGAAGCCTAATTGTTTTATTCTTGCTGTAAGCTCCGCTGTAAGCTCCGCTGTAAGCTCCGTGAAATTGTCCAATATTCGGACAATTTCACGCTGTACCTCGATATGAGGTACAGGAATTCTCATGCTTAGAACCGACTGCATGCTCGGGTGCTGTATACCAGCACCTCTATAATAACTCGTGATCTCATCAACTCGATTAGATAGTAGATAGTATAAAAACTTGTTATCCAGTTTTGTTGTATCATTCGATGTGCAAATCCTGTTGTCTCCTGTTACGTATTTGCCTTTATGATATTTAACATTAGGGGTGCCACCCCAGGGGATACAAACAATTTCTCCCTCTCTTAAATAATCCCCTGCTTTTACTTCAGTTGTGTATCTTTTCTTATCAATAATTCCAGTAGGGATATAAGGAATATCTCCGTTTTCGTCCTCAATCTCATTAAAATCAGTCGCAAGATAATATTTATGAGGATTAATGGATGGCTGCATTTCTCGTGCAACACCATTAAATTTTTTATCCCAGATAGTTACTGACCAGAGAGGTACAACCTCCACCCCGTCCGGGCTCAGCTTTCTAATCAGATCGTCCAATTTACTCATGCGTTCTCCCCTCCTTCGATCTCAGAGATGATCTTATCAATCTCATCCCGGAGGATCTGCTCACGAGCCACTATCTCTTTTATCTCTGCATTGAGCTTGACAATGTCTATCTTTTCTCGGGTATCCTCTTGCTCCACATAGGTGGAAACAGACAGGTTATAGTTCTGTTTTTTTACTTCATCGTAATCCACCAATCTGCATAGGTACTCGATGTCTTCTCGTTTCGCGAAAGCGTCTACAATAGTATCGATATGCTCTGGCAAGAGTTTATTGTTGTTTGTCACCTTTATGCATTGATTCGTGGCATCAATAAACAGTACCTTGTTATCTGCTTTGCCACGCTTCATAACCATAATGCATGTAGCGATAGATGTGCCAAAGAACAGGTTGCTCGGCAGCTGGATCACACAGTCTATGAAGTTATTATCTATTAGGTACTTCCTGATTTTCTGTTCCGCTCCGCCCCTGTACATGATACCAGGGAAGCAGACAATCGCAGCAGTACCATTGGGTGCCAACCATGACAGTGCATGCATGATGAATGCCAGGTCTGCTTTGCTCTTAGGAGCTAAAACACCCGCTGGAGCAAAACGAGGATCATTGATGAGCAGAGGATTGTCATCACCAGCCCATTTGATTGAATAGGGGGGATTTGAGACGATTAGTTCAAACGGTTCGTCGTCCCAGTGCTGAGGATTGATCAGAGTATCCTCACAGGCAACATCAAACTTATCAAATCCAACATCATGGAGAAACATATTGATACGACAAAGGTTATATGTCGTAATGTTGATTTCCTGTCCAAAGAATCCAGTCACCACAGCATCCTTACCGAGCACCTTCAGGGCTTTCAAAAGAAGGGAGCCGGAGCCGCAGGCTGGATCATATACCTTGTTAACTCTCTTCTTTCCGACAGTACCAAGACGTGTCAATAGTTCTGAGACATCCGCTGGCGTGAAGAACTCGCCACCAGATTTTCCTGCATTGGATGCGTACATCGTCATCAGGTATTCGTAGGCATCGCCAAAAGCATCGATATCATGCTCATCGACAGACCCAAGCCTCATAAGAGCGATGCCATCCAGTAGCTTCGCTAAACGTTCATTTCTTTTGGCCACAGTGCTCCCGAGCTTGTTGCTGTTGACATCAAAATCATCAAACAATCCGGAGAAACTGTTCTCTGAAACGCTGCCCTTTGCAGACTCTTCAATATGATGAAAAACGTGTTCTAACGTTTCATTTAGGTTCGGATCCAAACTTGCACGTGCCCTAACATTGCAAAAAAGCTCACTCGGCAAAATGAAAAAGCCTTTCTCTTCGACAAGACCTTCTCTGGCTTCTTCAGCATCCGCATCTGACATGCGGGCATAGTCAAAATCAAGGTTTCCAGCAGCCTGTTCGCCACGGTTAATGTAATTTGTCAGGTTTTCAGAGATATACCGATAGAACATTGTTCCGAGAACATAATTCTTAAAGTCCCATCCATCGACAGCGCCCCGGAGTTCATCGGCGATAGCCCATATTGCGCGGTGGAGTTCCTCCCGCTCTTGTTCTTTTTTATTATCCGCCATGTCCTTCCCTCCGTTTGTTACTTATCTGCATCGGCGCTTTTGCCGCTTGCGACCCACTCGTCAATTTCAGATAGTTTGAATTTGTATTGTCTTCCAACCTTATAGAAAGGGATAGTCTCCTTCTTGACCCACGCACGGATCGTATCTTTGCTCACACCAATATGGTTAGCAATTTCTTCTACGCTATAAAGTCTTTCGGTTTCAGCCATGTTCTTCCTCCTCCAGGTTTCATCATGTATCAGAAATCATCGTCATCCAAATTATCGCTGTCTTTATACTTTTCTTTCAGTTCCAGATAATACTGTTCCAAACGATGGTACGTTTGCTTTAATTCAGTTTTTTCATCCTCCAGCAGGACCTTAATACGAGCATATTTCTCCGGTTCTTCTATAATTCGAGAAACATCTACAGAGAAATCGTGTCCTATTTCCAGCGGGTTTCCGTTTTCATCTTTATCAGAGAAATCAAACGGTGCACTCTTTTCGAACCTTGCCCTATCCCTAAGAAACTCTATCGGCATCGCCAATACAGAAAGCCTACGCTTCTCATCTTTCTTTCTCTTCGGTATTTCCTGCGCAAGATAAGCGCTGATTTGAAACTCCGGATAATTGACGGGCTCACCATTATAGTCCTTTATGAACTCTGACTGAATCCCAAGGATGCGCAGCATCTTGGTCAGTATAACAGTGGATGGTGTATTTATCAGGTCGCCTCGACCATCAATACTGAAGCCTTTGTAATACTTTTCGATAATGCTTCTATCAAAAATCGTATACCCAATTTCAGCATACCCATACTTCAGAAAAGTCCAATATGACTTTTCTTTATCCGGCTCGGAATAGATTTCTTCAAGAAGTGGGAGGAAAATAAAGCGCTCAACTTTATCTGAAGCCAGCTCATACAACATGTTGAAGGCTTCACTCTCGTCATATCTGGTCTGCATGGGCTTCCGTAGAGAAAGTCCCAGCTTGATCATGGTTGTATCATCCTGTCGGGAATAATACTCTGCAAAGAAGTATTCCTGGAATGACCGATGAAGGAAATGAATTCTCTGGGCTTCCTCGTACATAAGGCATGAGCTGTGAAGAGCATCAAACTTAAAGTTGTCCACCTTCATCAATGAGGAATCCAGTTTTTCTTTACTGTGAAGTATCCCAAAATAATACTTGAACTTATCGTCGTCGAACTCATAATCGCCCTTACGATAAGACCTGGCGCAGAACTCAGCAAACACGTCCGTAAAGTCAGACGTGTCTTTCACACTTCGGAATGCTCTCGTAAGTGTTAGTTTATCGCCATCATGCTTTTGGAGCAGCGTTTCATAAGCCTGTTTATAGAACTTATGCTGCTTCTCCGGAACGTCAGTAAAGATCCTGAAGTTCATGTACATCAAGGTGAGGAGCAGCGGGTTTGTGGCAAACTCAGCATGAGACTTAAACAAATCATTCTTCAGCCGCTGCTTGAATCGTTCCTTCAGTCTGGTTTCTTCTTCATGATATTTCAGCTTGTCAACCAGTTCGAGAGCCTGCTCATGGGAGAAGCGCTCCATCCAGAGAATCCTGTATCTGGACAAACCCACAAAAGATGAAAACCGGCGCGTTGAAATGACAATCTGATTATTGGGGTATTGGTCCGTAAAATAATCAAGCTGAGAGAGGAACGTCTTCATGTCTGTGGCCTTAATCTCGTCAAGGCCATCGAGGAGCAGCTGGCATTTCCCCTGAAGGAGCAGCTTGTTCACAAGGTTCTTATCAACGGACGAATCAAATCGTTTGATGGACCGCACGATTAGATCAAAAGGGTCATCAGTCTCAACGCCATACTCACGGAGAATTACCATCACTGGGAGCAGCCCTGTGGTTTTATACTGCTTAATCGACTCTAAGAAAAGGTGTCGCATCATCATGGATTTTCCGATGCCACCCATTCCAACGAGCAGACAATACCGGGCCTTCTCCAGAATCTTCTCTAAAGTGACATTCTCAATCACCTTATCGGAGGAGGTCATTCTCTTCCGGAAATAGTATTCCTCGGTACGGATCGTATTACATACGAAGAATTCATCAAAGGGACGTTCCTCATTCGAGTAGAGGAGCGTCTTTAGTTTTGAGAATTTATCATAGGATTTCTCTACATACTCCGGGAATTCTTCTGGTACAGCGGCACCATGATACGCCGAGGCAAGGATCTCATCACCATCTCCGCTGCCAGAATAGATCAATTTAAACTGCTCAGTCAGCGCAGTGACAAACACATATTTATCAGGCTCAGTGCCTTTCGGCAGGGTAATCCCGTACGCAGAAAATATGCGGGGGAGTGCCTTGTCGTTTATTTTTGCCGCAAGAGCCTTGGTGAAGCCTATTTCATCAAATGAATCTGATATCTCTGACCAGAGCTCTGGTGCAATGTTTCTGTCACCCGTAAACCACTTCCGATAAGTGTCTTCTGAGTGCACCAAGAATTCATCAGCCTTTGCCCCGAGCGCAGCCCTAATAAAGAATTCACCTATTTTCTTCTGGGATGTCAGCCCCTTTAATCCGCAGAGCCCATGCTCTCGTGCATAAAACGGGGCACAAAAATCGCAGTATCTCAATTTCTATCTCCTCTCAGAACGGGAGTTTTTTCTTTGTCCGTATTGTCCGTGAATGTCCTATGTTTGTCCGCGATTGTCCTATTTGCGGTCACCGAAAACTTGGACCAGTTTTCCTATACTGAAAGAGTGATTTGAAGCAGACATGGCCCAGAGAGGTGGTGAGCAAGAGGATTCCGAATTTGGCCTTAATCAGCTCAAACACGGCTTATTCCCACTCATTATACATCGTTCCGACTCAGGATTCAAGAAACAGATTATGAACGCTGTATTACAGAGCTGTTGCTAATAATCACCGTCCTGGATATGACGAAAAACCATCTGCCGGATCTGAGGCTTTCCTCAAAGGCCACGAGGAATGTTTCGCAGTCACAGTGAAGGCGTTGAACATAGGACTGGAGCCAGCAAGCGAACTGCTGGTCACCTTCGAGAAACGGGGACATTCCCCACGAGGTGACCGAATGAAAAGACTGGCGTGCCATACAGGTTGTCTCCGTTTCGCAAAGCCGAACGGAGGACAATCTAAATGGCAAGATTTGAGAAAGCTCAGCTTGAGGCCGAATTCAAGCACAACACCAGCATCGGGCCGAACGGAGAAATCCTGTTCGATGCACCGATCGAAATCAAGGATCAGGCAGACCTCAACAATTACGGCATCACCTGGAGCGATTGCCGGACGCTCAACTTCCACGGCAGCGACAAGGTGACGGTCTTCTTCTTCAAAACAGAAAACCGTGCTTTTGCTGAGTACCAGTGGCGCTATCTGGACACGCAGCACTCTCGTGGCTATGCCAGCGTCAGATGCATGATCCCCGGCAAAAGAAAGGCATTCATCAAGTGCCCAGACACCGTTTCCTGCGCAACCTGCCCCTACAAAGACAAGAAGCAAGCTCCGATCATCAGCTGGGATGGCCTTGCCGAAACCGGGTACGAACCGGTAGGTAACGCTCCTGTGGATGAGCAGGTCGGAGCTAAAATGGAGTACGAAGGCATCAAAGCTATGATGGATGCAGAGGACACTCGAATTGCGAGAGCGTTTGAGATGAAGGAACTGCAGGGTTATTCCGTCAGGGAAATCGCCGCAGAGCTGCAAATCTCCCAGCCTCGCGTTTACCAGCTGATCGCCAAAGCCAAGGCTATCGGCCAGGAATATCGCAAGATTAACGGTTAAGACAAAAAAGGCGGCATCGGAACTGATCACTCCGGTGCCGCTTTCTTTCTGTCTATCAGTAAACTCATAGTCTCGACCTACCCAAAATAGTAAAATCGTTGACTCGTTTTCCGCAAAATAGTAATCTCATAGTCTCGTTTTCAAAAATAGTAAAATCGTAGCCACGACCCTGATTTTTGACAAGTTCCCGCAGACATAAAAGAGGGGTTCCATCACGCCGAGCACGATCTGCTCCAGGTGACGGAAACCCCTTTATTTCAGGCTTTTTCTGGCCCCTAATCTCAAGAATGTGTTAGTAGACAGACGGTCTCAACATGCACCGTATGCGCGAACTGATCCACGGGCTGGACATATTCCAGCTTATATCCGCCCTCTGCCAGCTTCTTCAGATCCCTTGCCAGGGTGGCGGGGTCGCAGCTGACGTAGACTATGCGCTTGGGGGCGATTTCCAGCATGGTCTGAATGCATACATCGTCGCAGCCCTTGCGGGGCGGGTCAACGCAGATAACGTCGATCTGCGGATCCATTCCCTGCGCTTTCAGGTTTTCCACATAGTTCGGGAGGACCTCTTCCGCTTTGCCGACGTAGAATGCGGCATTTTCAATGCCGTTCCTCTCCGCGTTCATTCTGGCATTTTCGATGGCTTCGGGAATGATCTCGACACCGTAGACCTTCTTTGCATGGCGGGCCATAAAGAGGGAGATTGTCCCGACTCCGCAGTAGAGGTCCCAGACTGTTTCATTACCGGTCAGGCCGGCGCAGTTGAGGGCCAGGCTGTAGAGTTTTTCCGTCTGGCGGGGATTTACTTGGTAGAAGGAAAGAGGGGAGATTCCGAAGGTGACGGATTCCTCTGTCTTCTTAAACTCTGTAGAGGACAAGCCTCCTGCGGCTAAAGTTCCCTCAGCTGATTCTCTTTTAGCCAAGTCTTCTGTTGTCGAACCTCCCGATGTCGAGCCTCCTGCTGTCGAATCTCCTGCCTTCAGATCTTTGGCAGGCAATCCTGCAGCAGACGGTCTCTGCATCACTTCATGGATATGCAGGGTATCAACGATATCATCGGCTCCCCAGAGGGTGCGCAGGGTACGGCCGGTAATGACATTGGTTCGCTCGGTATTTGTATTGAGAACGATGGATGCGACGCCCTCCAGGCCGCGCAGTGCCTCCACGAGTTCCTTTTCATAAGGAATACGATAGTCATTGGCGATAACACACACCATGATCTGTCCGCTATAGATCCCATCGCGGATAAGGATGTGGCGGATGAGGCCTTTGCCTGTCTCTTCGTCGTAAGCGGGAACATTGTGTGCCTGCATCCAGCTGAGGACTGTCTCCAGGATCTGTTTGTTTTTAGGGCTGCCGATGTAGCAGTCTGTCATGGGGATCACGGTGTGGGAGTGGCTGGCATAGAAGCCTGTCACAGGACCGTATTTGCCCTGCTGAACAGGAACCTGTTCCTTGTTTCTGTAATGCCAGGGCTCTCCCATACCCACAATGGGATGCATGACTGCATCAATCTTCTCTGCATCAAAGCCGCCAATTCGTATAAGGTTCTCACGCACTTTTTTCTGCTTGAAGGCAAGCTGCTTTTCGTAGTCCAGGGCCTGAATCTGGCAGCCGCCGCAGGTCTTTGCGATGGGACAGCGGGGTTGCACTCGGAAGGGGGAGGGCTCCAGGATGCGGTCGAGATGGCCGTAGGCATAGCGGGAAGTCACCTTGGTGACGGTCACTTCAATCGTGTCGCCGGGCACAGCGTCTTTGACAAAGATGGCAAAGCCTTTTTTCACTGGCTTCTTTTTCCCCTTCTCTGCCTCTGAATCTATTGCTTCTGCAGTATTAATAATCTGCGTATCTGTCACTTTAGCTGTGTTTGTATTTGCATTTGTATTTGTCTCTCTATCGCTGTCCTGCTGCTGTTCTGAAATCTTCAGAAAACCTATTCCTTCTCCTCCGCTGCCGATATCCTCGATTTTGATCACGGCGCGGTCGTTCTTCTGACAGGGCAGATTTTTGTCAGGTGCCTGCTTCTTTTGTTTTTTTCTGTTTGCTGCTCGTCTCATGTATTTTTCCTTTAAATCTCTGTGCAGCCGTCAAAGTCCGCCGCTCTGGAGATCATACGTATTCTACAGATTCTGTGTGATAAAGGACAGGTCGATCTCCTCTCCAGAATGTACATATGCCAGCTGATCTCCCATGATCGCTTTCATTCTGTCGAAAGCGGGAATGCCTGTGCAATGGCATGTAATAAACCGGGTGGAATATTTCTTCAGTTCCCCTGCAATCTCCTCAATCTCCCGAATCTCATCACTGGTGTATTCGGTTTTTTTCATCAGATGAAAACCGCTGATAACCAGATCCGGCTCTTTCCCGTACTTGTCGCAGAATGCGTCCATGATGCTCAGTATTCCGCTGTGGGCACAGCCGGACATCAGCACCTTCTTTGGGCCTTGACTGATCACCAGAAACTGTTCATGGACAAAATCGTCGCATAGTAATTGATCTCCCCTTCGGACCAGAATGCGCTTATTGGACGAAGGAAGCTTGTGGCTCCTGTTTTTGATCGTAAAGAGTTCCAGTTCATCGTCAATTCTGTGATCCCCCTGCAAAAACCGGACCTGAGGGAGCTTTGCGATTTTCTTGTCGATTCCGATATATTCATAGCGCTCCGGAGCAGATTTTCCCCTGTCCGAAAAATAATCTCCCACTGCAGACTCCTGCATATAGATCAGTGCCCGGTCGTTGATCCCGGCAAAAGGGAGAATGCCTCCGGAATGATCATAATGGCCGTGGCTCAAAATGACCGTGTCGACTTTAGTAAGGTCTATGCCCAGGGTCTGCGCATTTTGCAAGATTTCTCCGGAAGGTCCCAGATCCAGCAGCATCCGGTGTTTTTTTGTCTCAACATAAAAAGAGAGCCCGTGCGCATAGGCACAGCCGCTTCGGCCCTCGGTATTTTCGATCAGATTAATAATTCTCATTTACGTCCTCTTACACTGAAAAATGCTGCACAATAAATCCATCTCCGATAAACGGTTTTACATTTTATACGTTTGTACCTGTCAATATAGCCGCATTTTTATCCTGTATATTACGAGTACACGCCCTTGGAGATGGCGGGCGCTGTAATGACTATTATACACACTCAATTTTTCTTGTAAAAGGCATGTACAGTACACCGGGGCTGTTTCTGTGATACAATGGCAGAGCAGGCTGAGTGTTAACGAAGCTGAAAAGATTCCAATACATTGGAGGAATAAAAATGCGACTCTTATTTATACGGCATGCGGAGCCGGATTATTCAACAGATACATTGACAGAAAAAGGAAGACGGGAAGCGGCGCTTCTGGCACAGGCCGCCCCTTCTCTGCAGATGGACCATTGTTTCGTATCACCTCTGGGGCGGGCGCAGGAGACTGCATCCTACTGTATGAAGGCCGCGGGTAAGACTGCGAAGACACTGGACTGGCTGGAGGAATTTGACGCGCCGGTAGATCTCAACAGGACGCCGGAGCTTCTTGCCGCCTATCCCAATGTGAAACCTGAGCCTCCTGCAGGCATTCCCAAAAGCCGTCTCACAGAAAGTGAAGCGAAGGGATTCCCGCAGGGAGAAGTTCCCGGAAATGGAGAAGTCTGCACCCCGGGTCTGTACCGGCTGCGCCGGCCCTGGGATATCGGACAGATCTACTACGCGGAGCATCCGGAACTCATGGATCCTTTCGGCTGGCGTGAATCCGAAATCTATCTGAAATCGCAGATGCCCGCCCGATATGACCAGGTCGTTACTGCCTTCGACGAGCTGCTGGCTTCCTACGGATATGTGCATGAAAACGGTCTTTACCGTGTCGAACAGGAAAGCCGCGAGACCCTGGCTTTCTTCTGCCATCTGGGTGTCTCCTGCGTGCTGCTCTCCGCCCTGTGGAAGACCAGTCCATTCTTCCTGTGGCAGAATCTGGCCATGCCCACATCTTCCGTCACAGAGCTTTTCACCGAGGAAAGGGAACAGGGCTCAGCCCTCTTCCGCGCCCGGCGGATCGGCGATGTGTCACATCTCTACGCAGGCGGTGAACCTGTGTCCTTTGCCTGCCGTTACTGCGAAGTCTACAGCGATTTTTCCGAGGAGACGGGGCGGCACTGATTTTAAACCCTGCCTGATTTTCTGTACTCCTGCAAAATGACAGGATTGCTGCGGCTTATTTCTCCGGACGGTTTTTCAGCTTCATGACACAGACGATGTCACCGACCACATTGATCGTATTCACAAATCCGCCAAACAACATTTCGCAGATGATTGCCAGGGCAATCAGATTGGCAGACTGTAAAACTTCAGGATGATTGCAAAAGCGATCAGGAAAGAGCCCGGCTGGTTGGGAGCGCCCATGGACAGAAAGAAAATGATTACTGCAATGAGCAGGACTGTAATCGCATCCACGCTCTCCATAGTCGTGAACATATAGGCAAGAGAAACCAGCGTGATGCAGAAGCAGTTCCCGTCCAGATTGATCTGAGCCAGAACAGGAAGCGCGTTCTCGACATCCTGCCTCTTCACGCGGTAATAACGTATACAGTATCTGATGTTATAAGGCACTGCGTCAATTGCAGACCCGATCCTCCAGTTTTCAATCAGCAGCGGAAGCAGTTTTTTTATAAACGGCCGCAAGGGAATCCTGTTTCTGAACAGCCGGAGTGCATAGTACAGAATCATCACGATCTGTCCCAGCATAAATATGACCACCATTGCCAGAAGATTATATATTACCTTAAATCCGTTGGAGAGCAGAAAGTCCAAAAATGCTGTAAAAACGAAAAAAGGCATTGTAAAGGTGACTATACTGAGCATTCTGGAGAACAGCGTATATCCCGTCTCAATCGCAATCCTCATGTTTTCAAAGTACTTGCCTGAATAACGCATGGAATGCAGGACAATGACTGCAACGACAAACATGGGAAAGGGTGAGAACGTCATAAACGGTGAAATAATATCTGATGGGATCAGAGAAGATAAAGGCTGCTGCCATACCCGCAAGACAGGGCCGCATGGCTGCTGCGGTTCCCCGCCGCACAGTGAGGTCGATCCGGTTGTAACCGGAAAAATAACTTTGATCTAATTTATCGGCATACGCCTTCAGGATTCTGTCCTCCGGGGACGGAACTCCGGATTCTGCGATTTTCACGTTCCGGCCAAATCCGGATCATCAGTATACGCATGAATACTCCCTTCCGGGTGACAGGCTTTTCCAAATCGCCTGTCCGCCCGGGAGGGAGTCATTTTATCTGTCTTTTCTTCCTGATCTGTATTTTGATAAGACTTTTTGTAATTCAGTTTTTTATTCAGTATTTTTCAATCAGAGTTTTCTGATCAGCCTATTTAATCGAGCCTTTTTATTCGAGCCTTTTTAATCGAGCCTTTATTTCGGGTGTTTTTGATCAGAATTATTTGCTCAGGTTTTTGATCAGGGTTTCCAGTAAACGGTATTTGGATTGTTCCTGTCCGGGACGATCTCGATCCAGTACTTGTCCGGATCTTCGATAAAATAGATGCCTCTTTTTTTATTCTCAAATACAATACATCCCATTTTTTCGTGCAGATCGTGGGCTGCCTGCATATCATCCGTCCGGAAGGCAAGGTGGAATTCATCGCCCAGATCCAGAATATCCTCCTCGTCCCAGTTCCAGGTGAGCTCCAGTTCGTGCATGGAGGCACCGTGGTCCCCCAGCCAGCACTGTGTGTAATCGCTGCCCTCATGGCGGCGGAGCACTTCCAGACCCAGGGCTTCCTGATAGAATTTCAGCGACCTGTCCAGATTGGATACGTTGAAATTGTTGTGAGCAAATGCAAACATTTTCTTCCCTCCTTTTTCTTATGGCAAAAACCGGTTTATGGGGCGATGCGTCAGACAGGGTCGTCTTTTCCTGACTCGAGAGGTAATGAGTCAGTCAGAACCGTCCCTTGTGACTCATTGATCAGATTGTGGTCTTTCTCACGTTGGTGGAGAGGAAGCTCTGGTAGCCGATCCAGCCTTCGCCGACAGTGGTTCCCAGAATGGCTTCCTTGAAGATTTCCATCTTGGCATCGGTGTTGTCGGCAAAGTTGAGAGCTGCGGCCTCGATGATGGCGGGTTTCTTGGGGGATCCGAATTCGTATTCGCCGTGGTGGGCGAGAATGCAGTGGCGCACTTCTGCCGCAAGGACGGGCGGGAAGCCTTCGATGTCCTTGATCTTTTCGCCGATCATTTCGCAGCCGATGACAATGTGGCCGATGAGCTGTCCCTCTTCCGTGTAATCATTACGGGGGAAGGCGGAGAGTTCGCGTACCTTGCCGATGTCGTGCAGAAGGGCGACGCTGACGAGGAGGTCCCTTTTGAGGAGCGGGTAGCATTTACAGTAGAAGTGGCAGAGCTGGGCGACCCCGAGGGTGTGTTCACAGAGGCCGCCGATAAAACCGTGGTGTACGGATTTTGCCGCGGAAGAGAGCTTGAATTCCCTGATAAAATCTTTATCCTCTACAAAAAACATCTCCAGAAGCTTTTTCAGATAGGGATTTTCAATGGAGTCTACAAACTTCAGGATTGTCTTGTACATATCGTCGACATTGCGCTCGGAAACAGGCAGGTAGTCGGCCGGGTCATACTCACCTTCGTGGCACAGGCGGGCGCGGCGGACATTGAGCTGCAGATGTCCCTGGAAAGTGATAACCTCTCCCGAAACGTCCACGTAATCCATCTCGCCGAATTCTCCGATTCCCATGCTGTCGGGATCCCAGATCTTAGCGTCGATCGTACCGGTCTTATCCTGGAAGGTCAGTGTTTCATAAGCCTTTCCGGCTCTTGTGACAAGGGACTGTCTCTTTTTGCAGAGATAAATATCCTTTACACTGCTTCCATCCTTCAGTTCACTGATATAACGCATTATTTTTCTGCTCTCTTTCTAATTGTAATAAATATTCTTAAGGCCTTGCGTTCTACTGTGTAGTGACGCTCACCTTGATTTCTTCAAAGCTTCCGCCATTACGGCGCATAATACGAAGCGTCACCGTCTCGCCCGGTTCCGTCTGCGTGAGCTGTATAGTGAGACCCGCCATGGTAAGTATATCATTTTTGCCCACACCTGTAATGACATCGCCTTTCTGGATGCCCGCTGCCATAGCCGGAGAATCCTCTTCCACATGTGTTACCCATACGCCGAGAGGTATTTCGTTTGCGTCGCTGATTTCCTGTGTGACGTCGATTCCGCTGACGCCCAGATATGCCTTGGTCCCTCCTTCTTCCAGCCGCCGAATAATGGGGCGCAGCTCGGAGATTCCGATGCCGCAGAGCATGTTGGGTACATTGCTGTCCTTGTAACGCATATCGATCATCCCGACCACTTCGCCGTCAAGATTGATGAGAAAGCCCGTCGCGTCACTGCTTCCGTAAATATCTGTGGTGATGCGGCAGAGATAATTGTCCGCGATCTCCAGACTCTCGCCGGATCCTGTCACATTTCCGTAAATCACTGATTCCAACGTCCCTGTCGGGCTTCCGATTGCGATCACCGGCGCACCGGTAAGGATTGTGTTGGCAGATGTACCCAGCTCTGCCTCTTTGATCTCCGCCCTGTTTGCTGCCGGTACAGAAGAAACCGGAACGGAAAGGACCGAGAGTCCGGTGATACTGTCTGAGCTCTTGATCTGAGCTTCCGCCTCTGTGCCGTCATGGAATGTCACCAATATTTTCTGCGCATCTTCAATCCGCCGGCTTTGTACCAGAATAAAGATCTCGGTATCTGTTTTTTTCGTCACGAGGCCGGCTGTCGTGTCTCTGTTCTCATAGGAGTCATTGAACCAGTCCGTATCCGATGTAATTCCCGAAACCGCCGCGATCATGCCGGCATTTTCCTTTGCAAGATTCTGCAGGGATGCGCTGATCCTTTTATACTGCTCAACGCCGATTATTTTTTCATCCAGAAGGGCATCCAGCTCCTCGCTGAGTTTTTGCTTCTCTTCGGAGGCTTCCTTTTTCCGGTCATTCTCCACCATGTCCTCGGGAGTAAGCTCTTCACTTGGTTTCTCCTCCGGAAGGGTCACCGTCTGTGTCGTCTCTTCTCCCGGATTCAGAGCATTGTTGATGATCGGCAGCAGGATCGCAAAAACAAGGCAGGACACTGTGCCGAACAGGACCGCGATCACCATTGTCTCGCGCGCACGCTGCAGTATCTTTTTATGATTCACAGGACGCTTCTTGATTTCCTCGTGCATGAAATCAACGATCGTTTCGGTGTCCGCCTCGGTACTTTTTATAATATTCTCCGGATCCTGCAGAACTGTTTTATCCTTCAGATCATTTTTTTTCTTTTCTTCCATATATCTTCTTTCCCTGACCTGGTTGCAATGTCTGCATTCAAGTATACTCTTTGGAATGAAAAAATAAAAGTGCGGGACGTCTTCACCGGCGTCCCGGGCCTGCCGCCGCCACTGTCCCGTGAATGTCCGGCGTCAATGTCCCGTGAATGTCCGGCACCAATGTCCGAGTCACTACATTTCGACAAATTCTCACCCCCTGTGATATACTATTACAGGTAAACACTGCGTTAATCGTTATCAGCGTTTTCAGGTAATCTATATGAACGAAAAAGTACTCCATATCGTAGAATTTGACAAGATCATTACACGTCTGGAAGAGCACGCGGACTCACAGCCGGGCAAAAAGCTGTGCCGCGATCTCAGACCGATGGATAATCTGTTTGAAATAGAACATGCACAGGCGCAGACCGAATCCGCGCTGTCCCATCTCTTCCGGAAAGGCTCCATCTCCTTCGGAAACAACCGGGATTTCAACTATATGTTCGGAGCCCTGTCTGTCGGCGCCTCTCTGTCCATGCCGGAGCTTCTGCAGCTGGCCTCCTTTCTGGACAATGTCGGAAGAGTCCGTCACTACGGACTGAACAAGGACGGGGAGCGTTCCGAGATCAAGAGCCGGAATGCGAAAAAAGGCAATAAATACGCGGCTTCCGATTCCGGAAAAAAAGGAGCCGGCAGCACTGCCGGTTCTCCTTCTTCTGACGTTCAGGAAGAGCCGGATGTCCTTTTTGATCTTTTTGACTGCCTGTATCCGGTCCCTGCCCTGTCTGCGGAAATCCGCCGCTGCATCCTCTCCGAGGAGCAGGTTGCGGACGATGCCTCCCCCGCCCTCCGCAAGGTGCGTCGGGATATGCAGCTGACCGGAGACAAGGTCCACCAGCAGCTCGCGAAGATGGTCAACAGCACCTATTCCGCCTATCTGCAGGACAACGTGATCACCCTGCGCGGCGACCGCTACTGCATTCCTGTCAAGGCCGAGTATAAGTCCCAGGTTCCCGGGCTCATCCACGATCAGTCTTCCAGCGGTTCCACTCTCTTTATAGAGCCTGCCGCCATTGTCTCTCTCAACAACCAGCTGCGCGAACTTGCCCTGCAGGAAAAGAAAGAGATTGAAAAGATTCTGGCGGCTCTTTCCGCCGAAGCCGGCGACCATCTCATGGAACTGAAAGACGACGCGCAGAATATGACTCAGCTGGATTTCATTTTTGCCCGCGCGGATCTCGCCATGGAGCAGAATGCCTCCCGGCCGGTTTTTAATGACAAATATTACATTAATATCCGCCAGGGCCGTCATCCTTTGATCGATCCGAAAAAAGTTGTCCCGATCGATATCGAGCTTGGCTCTGATTATGACATGGTCATCATCACCGGCCCCAACACGGGCGGCAAGACGGTCACACTCAAGACCGTCGGCCTCTTTGAACTGATGGGCATGGCCGGCCTGCATATTCCCGCCGGCGACAGGAGCGAACTGTCTCTGTTCCGCGAGGTTTTCGCCGACATCGGAGACGAGCAGAGTATTGAGCAGAGCCTCTCAACATTCTCTTCGCATATGAAGACCATCGTGGACATTTTCCGCCGTGTCGACCGTCAGTGTCTCTGCCTCTTTGATGAACTCGGCGCAGGAACCGACCCCACCGAGGGCGCCGCGCTGGCAATCTCCATCCTCAATTTCTGTCACACACGCAGGATCCGCACGCTGGCGACTACTCACTATGCCGAGCTCAAAGCCTACGCCATGCGCACAGAAGGAATCGTAAACGCGAGCTGCGAATTCAATGTCGAGACCCTGCAGCCCACCTACCGTCTTATGGTCGGCATCCCCGGTAAGAGTAATGCCTTCGCGATCTCCCAGAAACTGGGACTGCCCAACTATATCATCGAGACCGCAAAGGAACAGCTCAGTCAGGACGCACAGAACTTCGAAGATCTGCTCTCCGACCTGGAAAAGACCCGTCAGCAGCTGCGCAGGGAACAGGAAGAATCCGAACGAATCCGCGCATCGCTGGAAAAAGAACGGAAAGCTCTTCAGAACAAAGAAAAGCAGTTTGAAAAGCGCCGGGAAGAGCTTCTGCAGAAGGCCAACGAAGATGCCAGAGATATTCTCGCCAAAGCCAAGGAGGAAGCCGACCAGGCTATTTCCGACCTCAGAAAAGCTGCCCAGAGCGGCAAAAGGGGCGGAGATCTCTCCTCCATGGAGCGCACGCGCACTGCCATCCGCAACAAGGTCAACGAAAAGAACGCTTCCATGAAGTTTAAAAGTGAGCCGGCCGCTCCCGCGGGTAAAAAACTCCGCGCCTCTGATCTGCATGTCGGTGACAAGGTCCGCGTTGTCTCCATGGGACTGACCGGCACTGTCAGCGCCCTCCCCGACCGGAACGGCAAAGTCAGCGTCCGCTGCGGCATCCTCCAAAGCAAGGTGGATCTCTCCGATCTGCGCCTGATCGCCGAAGACTCTTTCGGCAATCCCGTCGGAGATGCAGGTTCTGCCGAAAAACAGTCCGGCAGCGCCATCAAACGTGCCTTCCGTGACGCCGACAAGGCAGCTTCTTCAGGCAGGGACATGGATCTTTCCCGCGGCTCTTCCGTCTCCCCGGAACTCAACCTCCTGGGTCTTACAACAGACGACGCCATCTGGAAACTCGACAAATATCTGGATGAAGCCCGCGTCTCCCATCTGCAGAGTGTCCGCATTGTACATGGAAAAGGCACCGGTGCCCTGCGCAATGCCGTCCACCAGTACCTGCGAAAACAGAAGTGGATCAAGTCTTACCGCATCGGAGACTTCGGAGAGGGCGATGCCGGCGTGACAATTGTTACTCTCAAAGGATAAGCCAAAGAAAGATAAGCTAAAGAAAAATAAGCCAAAGAAAGATAAGCCAAAGAAAAAAAAGCCAAAGGAAATTCGGATTTATGCCTGACCGCGAAAATTCCGCGGATAAGTCCTGAATGATTTCCTGAATAAATGCATCTTTGCCCGTGTCATCCCATGCTCCGCAGGGAACCGGGCCTGTACATGATCTTTTGAAACAAAGGAAAAAAAATGGTAGCAAAAAACAAAGTTCTTATTGTAGATGACGACAGTAATATCGCAGAACTGATCAGTCTTTATCTGGCTAAGGAATGCTTTGACACGCAGATCGTCGGCGACGGCGAATCCGCTCTGAGGGCAGTGAAAACGTATCAGCCGAACCTGATCCTGCTGGACCTGATGCTGCCCGGAATCGACGGATATCAGGTCTGCCGCGAAGTGCGCGCCTCTTCAGACACCCCCATCATCATGCTCTCCGCCAAGGGAGAGGTATTTGACAAAGTGCTGGGGCTCGAGCTGGGCGCCGACGACTATATGGAAAAGCCCTTTGATTCCAAGGAGCTTGTCGCAAGGGTCAAGGCTGTTCTCCGCCGCTATAAAGTCCCTGCAGCATCCTCTGTTCCCGCAGAACCGGCCGACAAGATTGTCTCCTATCCGGATCTGACCATCAACCTGACCAACTATTCCGTCACTTTCAACGGCAGTCATATTGATATGCCCCCCAAGGAACTGGAACTGTTCTATTTTCTCGCCTCCTCTCCGGGACGGGTATTTACCCGCGAACAGCTCCTGGACCAGATCTGGGGCTATGAATATGTCGGCGATACACGCACCGTGGACGTCCACATCAAGCGCATCCGCGAAAAGACCGGCAGCAGCATGAACTGGAAAATCTCGACGATCTGGGGAATCGGTTATAAATTCGACCTTATGCAGTAGAGTCCATCCCGGACTGCAGCAGCTCGAAAAACAGTCTTTTAACCGCTTTTCTGACAGATCTTCCCGCTTCTTCCGGCAAGATGTTATGCGTATTGCCTGCTCCGCGCTTTACAGGGTTGCCTATGAAAAAAACACTTTATCTCCGGATCATACTCGCCTATATCCTGTTCGGGATATTTGGTTTTTTTTCCGTCGCAACGATCATTTCACGACTGACGACAGATTACTGTGTCCGCGACAAGGCTCGGATTCTCTACGGAGAAGCCGTGCGGATTTCGGATACCTATGCTCAGCAGCTGTATAAATCCAAGGTTTCTCTGGAGGAAGTACAGATGCAGATGGAAGCTCTATCTTCCTACATGGATACCGAAATCTGGTTTCTGAATCCGTCCGGCCGCATGGTTGTCAATTCCAGCCATGCCCCGAACCCCGAGCAGGAAACCTTTGTGGAAAACTTTGATTCCACGATCATTGCGGGTAATTATTATACGAAGGGAACCTTTTTTGATTCCTTTGAGTATGAAGTCCTCAGCGTCATTGCTCCCATCACCAGCGAATTCAAAATCCGGGGCTATGTAGTGATCCACATGCCCATGGACAACATAAAAAAGGATGCAGACGGCATGCTGAATATTTCCTACATGCTTCTGATCATCCTTCTGGTGCTTTCCCTGATCATTCTTTTATTTTTCACTGAATATGTATATCGTCCGCTCAAACATATCATCGCCGCGGCCGAGCAGTATGCACTGGGAAATATGCATTATCACATTCCGGTTGAACGGGAGGACGAACTAGGCTATCTGTCCGCTTCTCTGGGTTACATGGCTGACACCATTGCCCGGGCGGAAGACGATCAGAAAAAGTTCATCGCCAATATTTCCCATGATTTCCGGTCACCCCTCACCTCCATGCACGGCTTCCTCGAAGCCATGCTGGACGGGACGATCCCTCAGGAACGATACGAACACTATCTCAAGGTTGTCCTGGGAGAGACAGACCGCCTCACCAAACTGACCAACGGACTTCTCACACTCAACAATCTCAACACCGGCGGCATGATCCTGCAGAGGACGGACTTTGATATCAACGCGGTCATACGATCCGTCGCCGCCTCTTTTGAGCAGACCTGCGTCAGCCGGAAAATCCGTATCCTTCTGGTCCTGACCGGCAAAAAACTTTATGTCAATGCGGACCTGGAAAAAATCCAGCAGGTCCTCTACAACCTCGTGGACAACGCCCTGAAGTTCAGCCGCACTGACTCGGAAGTCACTATTGACACGACCGAAAAGGGAGATACCGTCTTTGTCTCCGTCCGCGACAGCGGCATCGGAATCCCCAAAAATGACCAGAGTCTGATCTGGGACCGTTTTTACAAGACCGACCTCTCCCGCGGTAAAGACAAAAAGGGAACCGGCCTGGGACTCTCCATCGTCCGCGAGATCATCCGCGCCCATGATGAGAATATCAACCTTGTCAGCACCGAAGGCGTCGGTTCTACCTTCACCTTCACCCTGCGCCGGTCGGAGATAAATGATACTCTCAGTGATATGGGAGAACCGGAAGAATAAACAGGATCGCTTCTTATTTCTTCAGTGATTCCTCAGATTTTCATCTGTGTTTTTCCGCATTTCTTCCGTAGTACTCAATATTTCCTCAGATTTCCACAGTTTTTTAGTTTTTCCTCAGTTTTTCCACTGAAGTCTGTGCAGTTCTCCCTCGCGCTCCAGCCCGGGAAAACCGTTCTGACGAAGGGCCTCATACAAAACAATGGCCACTGCGTTCGAGAGATTCAGAGAGCGGATATTGAATCCCATTGGAATGCGGATGCAGCTATCTTCGTGATCCACAAGGATCTCTTCGGGAATACCTGCGCTCTCCTTGCCGAACATGATATAGTCGTCGGGCCCGAAATCCGCTTCGCAGTAGAGACGCTTCGCCTTGGTCGTGGCGTACCAAAGACGCGGAGGACGTGTGATATTTTTATCAGGAGCTGCAGGCGTGACAATTATATTTTCTGTTCTTCTTCTATCTTCAAGCCCAAACCCTTCAAGCCCATCCTGCTGAGCCTGTCGGGGAGAGATAGTTCCGAAGTTTTCCAGCAGAAAGTCCTCGTAATCCCTGTAGCGGTGCACGTCCAGCTGTGACCAGTAATCCATGCCTGCGCGCCGCAGTTCCTTTTCCGTAATATAAAAACCAAGGGGCTCGATCAGGTGGAGCGATGTGTTGGTTGCTGCGCAGCTGCGCCCGATGTTTCCTGTGTTTCCGGGTATCTCCGGTTCATGCAGTACAATGTGCATCTGAGTATTTTCCTTCCGGATTATTTCCTGTAAAAGTCCTGAGGATATTCGCATTCTGAATATCCTCAGGACTTTTGTGATCCTGTTGATTCTATTGTTTTTTGTTTTTCTGTTACTACTGCTTTTTCAATTGTTCCCGGTCTGCCGGTTTGCCGGGCTCTTGTGACTGCGGCAGGGACACAGCAATCCTTGCCGGCAGATTCGCAAACGCCTCTCTTTCTGCCAGCGTTTACGGTTCATTTTCTTTTATTTCTCTTCCCTGAGTTTTGCGACGAAATGCGAGAGTCTGTCCAGCGCTTTTCTCAGGTTATCAATGGAGTAGGCGTAGGATATTCTCAAGAATCCCTCACCGCTGTCTCCGAAAGCAGTGCCGGGTACGATGGCGACTTTCTCTTCAGCTAGGAGACGGTTGGCAAACTCTTCGCTGGAAAGTCCGAATTCCTTGATGCAGGGGAACACATAAAATGCGCCCATAGGCTCGAAACAGGGGATTCCCATCTCATTGAGCATGTGAAGAACAAAACGGCGGCGCTCATTGTAGGATTCACGCATCATACGGACATCTTCATCGCCGTTCCTGAGCGCCTCAACCGCCGCATACTGGCTGGTCGTGGGGGCACACATGATGGCATACTGATGGATCTTGACCATCTGGGAGATGATCTCCTGCGGTCCGCAGGCAAAACCCAGACGCCAGCCTGTCATGGCATAGGCCTTGGAGAAACCGTTGACGACGACTGTGCGCTCTTTCATGCCGGGCAGGGAAGCGATGGATACATGGGGCTTGCCTGTATAGGTGAGTTCTCCGTAAATTTCATCGGAGAGCACATAGAGATCATTTTTGATGATGATCTCACGGATTGCCTCCAGATCCTCTTTTTCCATGATCCCGCCGGTCGGGTTGTTGGGGAAAGGAAGGACCAGAATCTTGGACTTGGGAGTGATCGCCGCCTCCAGCTCCCCGGGCGTCAGGCGGAACTTGTTTTCATTTTTCAGATTGATAATAACCGGTACGGCATCCGCGAGGATGGCGCAGGGCTCATAGGAGACATAGGAAGGCTGCGGGATCAGAACCTCGTCACCTTCATTGATCATGGCGCGGAACATCAGGTCGATGGCCTCGGAACCGCCCACTGTGATAAATACCTCCTTGTCCCATGTATAATCTATGTCCTGGGTGCGCTTCATGTAAGTGCAGATTTCCTGCCTGAGCTCCTTAAGACCCGAGTTGGAAGTATAGAATGTCCGCCCCTTCTCCAGAGAATAGATACCCTCATCGCGGATATGCCAGGGCGTATCGAAATCCGGCTCACCGACACCAAGAGAAATGGCGTCTTTCATTTCACTGACCAGATCAAAAAACCTGCGGATTCCCGACGGCTTCAGGCCGACAGTTTTATCCGATAATACTTTCCTGTTTTCCATAACATAAACCTCTATATATGCGGCTTTCTCATTTGTGAAAAAAGACTGTCGCCGCACTTTTATAATCCGACGGCCGATCAACCGTCTTCTGCCCTGCCGATAATCTCTCTATGATTACGGAGAGACAATTTCTCTCTGGTCCTCGTGTTTTTTGGCCATGATCGTGCCGTGATCTTTGTATTTCTTGAGGATGAAATGTGTGGCTGTGCTCATGACCGTATCAAGGGTAGACAGCTTATTGGTGACAAAACCGGAGACCTCTTTCAAGGTCTTGCCTTCCAGAATGACCATCAGATCATAGCCGCCGGAAATCAGATATGTGCAGTCCACTTCCGGGTACTTGTAAATACGCTCTGCAATGTCATCGAAACCCTTGCCGCGCTGGGGCGTCACGCGCACCTCGATCAGTGCCGTCACACGCTCAATACCGGTCTTCTCCCAGTCGATCATAGTGTGGTATCCGCAGATGATCCCGTCATCCTGCATCTCCTGCATGGCATTGATAATTTCAATCTCGCCTGTGCCGAGCAGTACTGCCAGCTCTTTCATATCAATGCGGCTGTTCTTCTCAATGATCGTCAGTATCTTCTGTTTTAAAGTATCCATTTTTCTTCCTCCCAAAAATTTTCCGAAAATGAAATACGATATATCAATAAAAAAAGAAAGGAAAAGAAGACAAGGTCAGGGATCTGGTCGATCCTGTCTGCGGCCTTTCTCCTGATCTTTGCACCATTGTGTGAGTGCATCTGTCTGCGGCCTGTCCAGATACCGGATCTCTTCTCCGTTGCGGATGATTTTCTCTTTATTTCCGGTCAGTTTTCCGATCCTCACCGCAGTGCGGCCCTGCTCCTGCAGGCACAGTATTGTTTTTTCAGCGTTCCCGGAAGCGATCAGAAGACATCCCGCAGAACGCATGGCATAGGGATTGATTCCGAAAAAGTCCGTGATCTCGACAGTCTCCTGCAGAAGGGGCACTGCCTGCAGATCAATATCAAGCCCGCAGCCGGTCTTTCGGGACAGTTCCCAGAGGCCCGCAAAAAAGCCCCCTTCTCCCGGACTCACCATTGCAGACACGGAGGAACTCATTGCCGCCTCCGCAGCCCGCAGTACGCTCAACTCCCTGCCAAGCCCCTTCATTCGCATAAGGATCGACATCGGAAATCTCTTCTGCAGCAGCTCAAACTGCTCTGAGACCAGAATATAGGTTCCTTCCATGCCGACGGAACCTGCAAGTACAATATCGCATGAAGATCGATCATTTGCGGAATGATCACTTGCAGATCGATTATTTGCAGAATGATTACTTGCGGGACAATTATTTACAGATCGATCATTTGCGGAATAGTCACTTGCATATCGATCTGCCGGAGATTCCCATCTGTCCTGTATAAATTTCTCTCCCGAGACCGTTCCTATGACGATCGGACGCGTCACCGCATCCGTCACCCGGACACTGACCTCTCCTGTTTCTATTCCATCCGCAAACGCAGCCCTGCAGATTTGCGCCATCAGTTCCCGCAGCGCATCCTCCTGCGTACCGGACGGCAAAAGGATCACCGGCGAAAAAACCCGGGCGCGGATTCCTCTCGCAGCAAGTCTGTTTACCGCCGAAATCACCGCCAGTTCTCCGGCGCGCGGCGGACAAAGCAGAAAAGGTTCCGTTTCAAACGATTCAAAATCTGATTCACGACCTGATTTAAAACCACATTCCGGAACTTCTGTATTTTTCAGTGTTTCCTTTTCAAACCGCTGCCGCTCATGCAGGATAATGTCCTGAATCGATCGCTTTTGGACATTTTCATCTGCGCTTCCGTATCTGAGATCCATTCTTAGGATATCCCTCTTTTTTTCAGCACTCGTAGGCGAGCCTTTTGCAAATTCAATACATTTTTGTCCGAATCTACATCATTATAGCTTTACACATGATGCTTTGCAAGGCAGAGCTTCCTTGCGAAAAACATGCATTTCGGCTAAAATAGCATTCTGTGTATTATTGTAAGGTACGCGGATCAACATAAGGCCGGAAAGCCTGCCAAGATCTATGGAGGCATCCGGTAAATCCGGGAGGAAATAAAACATGTACAATAAGCTTACCGAAAACGATATTCAGGAAATGGAACAGGAGATTGAACACAGAAAACTCGTCCTGCGTCCCAAACTTCTTGAAGAAGTCAAAGAAACCAGGGCACACGGAGATCTGAGCGAAAACTTCGAGTATCATGCCGCAAAAAGAGAGAAAAACCGCAATGAGAGCAGGATCCGTTTTCTGGAGAAAATGATAAAAACTGCAAGGGTCATTGAAGATACCTCCGCAGAGGACGAAGTCGGTGTCGGAAAGACGGTCACCATCTATGTCCCCGAGGATGATGAAGAAGAGACCTACACCATCGTGAGCACAATGCGCCAGGATTCCATCCACGGTTTCATCAGCGTCGAATCCCCCATGGGCAAGGCCCTTCTGGGGCACCGTGTCGGCGACTCGATCATGGTGCGTGTGAGCGACAGCTACAGCTATGAGGCACAGATCAGAAAAATCTGTGTGACGGATGCCGCGGATGAAGCGAAACTCCGCAGCTTCTGATCCGGTGCCATTGCATATTTTTTCAGCACAAGAAGGTTTTAGGACACCGGGTGGGACACTGGGGACGGTTCTGATTGTCCCACTTTAAAAAAGTGGGACAATCAGAACCGTCCCCAGTGTCCCAGTGCCCTGACAAAGCCCACCAGGTATCTCAAAGATTCTTTTCAAGTACTCCTTGACAATTATGGTCTTACTACTTATTATATAAAAAGTTCACTTTATTGCATAAACGCGTTACACTTTAACTTGTTAAAGTGCAGCCGCTGATCATGTATCACTATCTTTATAATTTCAACACTGAAGTACATTTACTTAACTGCAAACGTTCACTAAAAGGAGACTGTCTACCATGCTTATTACCGATTTTCTGGAAAAAAATGCGAGGGAATATCCTGACGACGTGGCGCTCGTCGAACTGAATCCCGAAATCAAAGTGCCCAAACTCACCACCTGGAAAGAATATGAACTGATCCAGCCGCTGAGCGAAGTTCCCTACCGCACAGAAATCACATGGAGCATCTTTGATGAAAAAGCAAACCGTGTCGCGAATTTCCTGATCGCGCGCGGCATTGTAAAGGGCGATAAAGTCGCGATTCTTCTGATGAACTGTCTTGACTGGCTTCCGATCTATTTCGGTGTCCTCAAAGCAGGGGCAATCGCGGTACCTCTCAACTTCCGCTACTCCGCGGACGAAATAGAATACTGTGTCAATCTCGCGGAAGCGGATATCCTTATTTTCGGACAGGAGTTTATCGGACGTGTGGAGGAGATCGCGGACAATATCTCCAATCACAGGCTTCTTCTCTACTTTGGTCCCTCTACTCCCTCTTTCGCGGAGGATCTGGTCGCCCAGACAATGAATTACTCCAGTAAAGCTCCGAGCGTAGACATCACAGAAGACGACTACGGCGCGATTTATTTTTCTTCAGGTACGACAGGTTTCCCCAAGGCAATCCTGCACAAACACAGCGGCATCACCCACGCCGCCGTCATGGAGCAGAAACATCACGGCCAGCAGAAGGATGACACCTTCCTCTGCATCCCTCCTCTCTACCACACCGGCGCCAAGATGCACTGGTTCGGTTCTCTGGTATCCGGAGGCAAGGCTGTCCTGCTTCGCGGCACAACCCCCGAGATCATTCTGGATGCAGTCTCCAAGGAACATTGCACAGTCGTCTGGCTTCTCGTTCCATGGGCGCAGGATATTCTGGATGCGATCGACAACGGATCCGTCTCTCTGGCTGATTACGAACTCGACCAGTGGAGACTGATGCATATCGGCGCACAGCCTGTTCCGCCTTCCATGATCAAGCACTGGCTGGATTACTTCCCCCACCACAAATACGACACCAACTACGGTCTTTCCGAGTCTCTGGGCCCCGGCTGCGTGCACCTTGGTGTGGAAAATATCCACAAGGTCGGCGCGATCGGTATCCCCGGTTACAAATGGGAATGCCGCATTGTGGATGAGAACCGCAATCCTGTCAAACAGGGCGAAGTCGGAGAGCTCGCCGTCAAGGGTCCCGGCGTCATGATCTGCTACTACAATAATCCCTCTGCCTCCAAAGAGGTCCTGGACGATGACCGCTGGCTCTACACCGGCGACATGGCCATGCAGGATGAGGACGGTTTCTACTACCTCGTCGACCGCAAGAAGGACGTCATTATCACCGGCGGTGAGAATATTTATCCCGTACAGATCGAAGACTTCCTGCACGCTTTTGAGCCGATTAATGACGTCGCTGTCATCGGCCTGCCCGATAAGCGTCTCGGCGAGATTGCCACAGCGATCATTCAGCTCAAGGAAGGCTTCACCTGCACAGAAGAGCAGGTCAACAACTACTGCCGCAAGCTTCCCCGCTACAAGAGACCCCGCAAGATCATCTTCGCCGAGGTTCCCAGAAATCCTACCGGCAAGATTGAAAAGCCCAAGCTCCGTGAACAATACGGCGCCGCTTTCCTTGTCGCTGCGGAGAATGAAATGCCCGGCAAAACCAACTGATTTTGTTTGTATCTTCACGGAATAATTGATCAGTTCATTATTGCAATTAATTATTCAAAAGATTTCCTGCTCAGCAGATTTCTTATTCATCATATTTCTTATTCATTCAAATTTAATTTTCATTCACAGCAAAAGAGAGGCAGGAACCAAATACCTGCCTCTCACTTTTATTATTTTACCTTATATTTTTCGTTATATTTTACGGGACATCATATCCCCGGTCTGATAGTTTTACGAGCTTCTCATCCTTCAGGACATAAGAGAAAAAGTGCTCTTCGACAGTCTCTTCCTCCTCCTCTTCGATCACCAGGGTCAGTTTCATATAGATTTCTTCTACTTTCCCATCCTCTCCTATTTTGAATCCCTGCATTTCCGTGGACTGAAGATCGCCCCTGATACCGGATTCCTTCTCCAGCTTTCCGACCTTCAGACTCAGGTCGACTCCGCTCAGTTCCGTTCTCTCGAGTGCCTCCTTACATGTGATCGGCTCCCCTGCCCGCTTATCCGCGCCGAGTGTCATAAGATTATACAGGCGGCTGTTTTCTTCTTCTACATACCAGACAACTGTCACCTGAGGATACTTTTCAGATCCGCCCAAATAAGAACGCATCTGTATTTCCGATCCCTTTTTATTTTCTCTTTTTACTATCCTTTCCAGTTCCTTTGTCTGTTTCTCAAGATCACGCAGATTTTTCTGAATCTCCTCATTTTCACAGACAAATTCCGGAATCTGTATCAGATCGCCGTTTTCTGTCTTCTGCTCATTGATTTTGATTTCAATATCTGTGTTTCCGGTATTTGTTTTCCTGCATGAAAACAGGATCAGGGAAAAAGAACAGAGGATAATCATTAAAAATTGTATTCGTTTTATCATCTGAACCTCATTTTCAGCCTCATTATTAAGCAATTAAGCAAGGACAGTTCACGGCTCCTCGAAATACATCTCACCTTTCAGGCGGGCCTGAACTGTACTTTTAAGTACACAGCTCTCATATGAAAAAACTATGAAACATTATAACACAGCTTGTAAAATGTGGTACAATGAAATGCAATGCTTTATAGAATAAAGAAAAGCGATTCAAGACTCGCCTGCGAGCATTTTCGCCTTCGAGTATTTCGCACTGAAGAATAAAAAAGGACAGGATCGTATATGCGTTTAAGAAACATACCGGGTGCCCGTGACATGATCGCGGCAAGCCCCTGGGTCGTAAAGAAACCCGAAGACCACTGCGGACAGTGGAAATCTTTTTTCGGTGATGATCACCCCCTGCATCTTGAAATCGGAACCGGAAAAGGGCGCTTCATCATGCAGCTTGCCCAGGAGCATCCGGAAATCAATTATATAGGTATCGAAAAATATTCCAGCGTTCTCCTGCGCTGTCTGGAAAAACAGGAGGAACTGCAGCTGAAAAACCTGATCTTTATCCGCGGAGACGCCGAGCTGATCAACACATATTTTTCAGAAGGAGAAATTGACAAGATCTATCTCAACTTTTCCGATCCCTGGCCCAAAGAAAGACACGCCCGACGCCGCCTTCCTTCCTCTGAATATCTGCGTCGTTATGATCGTATTCTCGTACAGGGAGGAACGATTGAATTCAAGACAGACAACCGCGGACTGTTTGATTTTGCTGTAGAGGAAGTCGGCCAGAGCGTCTTCGAGATCGCGCAGATCACCTACGATCTGCACAAGGACCCCCTTATGAATGCCGGCAATATCATGACAGAATATGAGGAGAAATTCTCCAAAAAAGGAAATAAAATCTGCAAATATATTCTGCGCCGCCGCGCATAAGGTATTTTCCCGTGCAAGGCGTACAGGGTTGTATTACTCTCTGTTTTTCACTCTGATTTTTCACCATGCCGCTCTCAGGAGGGGCAGCGCGATTCAGTTACAGAATATTATTGTCCAGATGTTATCCATATGTTATCCAGACGGAGTAGAAACAGGATATGATCTTTAAAAACAGATTTTTACAAAAGAAAATACTGACTGCTTCTGCCGTTCTGCTCTCACTCACTCTTGCCGGAACACCTCTCACAGCTGCCGCAAAAGTTGAGGATGACGCTATTTACACAGAAGAAGGCTTTGAGGATTACGCAGCTGAATTAGAGAGAAACAAGAAGCAGGCAATTCAGACAAATACAGATTCCGAATGGCCGCAGGGACCTGCGATCGGTGCAGCCGGCGCAGTCGTCATGGATGCGGAGAGCGGTGCCGTTCTCTACGGCAAAAACATGAACAAGCACCTCTATCCGGCAAGCATCACAAAATTGATGACAGCCCTTCTGGCTTATGAAAACCTCGACCCCGCCGACACTGTCACCTTTTCGGAAAACGCCGTTTTCGGTATTGAGAGGGGCAGTTCCAATATCGGCATGGATATCAACGAGTCCATCAGGGTGGATGAAGCACTGAGCGGTCTTATGGTCGCATCGGCCAACGAAGTTGCCGTAGCGCTCGGAGAGAGAGTGTCAGGAACAGAATCCGACTTTGTCGATCTCATGAATGAGCGCGCCGCGGAACTCGGCTGCAGGAACACACATTTCGTAACCACAAACGGACTTCACGATTCCGATCACTATACCTGCGCATATGACATGGCTTTGATCGCCAGGGAGATTTATCAGCATCCCGACCTGGTCGAGTATACCTCTCTTATGAATTATCATTTCGAGGCCAGTGAAAATCAGCCCGATGATTTCTGGATCCTCAACACAAATGATTTTCTCACCCAGGAAATTCCCTGCGATGACATCGTCGGCGGTAAAACAGGATACACTGACCAGGCCCGTCAGACACTGGTTTCTTTTGCAGAGAGAGACGGCAAAAAACTCGTCTGTGTCATTATGCGCGAAGAAGCCCCGTATCAGTATTATGATACGATCGACCTTCTGAATTACGCGTTTGACAATTTCAAAAAGATCAATGTCACTGAGGCGGAAACCCGTTTTACCCAGAAATCACCGGATTTTCTTTCCTCCGGTCCCGATATTTTCGGAGACAGCACACCGTTCTTCTATATCAGAGAAGATACTTCTCTCATGGTCCCGAATTCGGTTTCCTTCTCTGATCTGACCGCTGAAATCACTGCTCTGCCATACGAAAAAGCAGAGCCGGATCAATCCGATCAATCCGGTCAGACTGAAAGTACTGACCAATCTGATACTCCTGAGGATTCTGATAAATCTGAGGGATCTGAAGACTCCGGTCAACCGGACACAGAGGAGACAGACAATACCGCTGCCTCCGAAGAGGCTGCGGCCGCAGGCACCACGGCAGCCCAGACTGCTGCAAAGACAGCTGCGCAGGAAGAACCTTCTTCTTCCGGTGATGTGACCGCTTCCGCTTTTAATCCTGCATCTGTTTCATCCTCCCCCATGGAGGACGGAAGCCGCGTCCTGGGACTTGTACAGTACAAGTTCCACGACTATAATCTGGGAACAGCAAACGTAATATTCCGCCCCGCAGCTTTAGCTGCCGATGCAGAAACCAAAAAAGACCTGTCCGGAAGCGATGCTGCAGACAAAACCGCGGAGGATATTTCCTCTGTTGACAGCAATGTTCCGACCAGCGTTCACGGAATCCGCTCTCTTGTTTTCGGACTGGTCCACACAGGAGCGCACGGCTCTGTTTACCTGAATATACTTTTGCTCATGCCTTTGCTGCTGGCCTTCACCTTCATTCTCTGCATTATTCTCTTTGTAATCGATTATTTTGCACAGAAGAGCAGGCGCCGCAGAAAACAGCAGCGCCGCGCACAGCGAGCGCACAGGCAGAACGCTTCCCGCCCGGACACATATGATTCCTACGATTTCGAAAAGACACCCCGCCTTTCCGGTGAAGAAAACAGTGTCCGCAGAAATACTCCCGAAGCCGATTCTGTGCGCTACCGCACCTACGACCGAAGGACAGGCACAGGGAGAAGAACGGATCCGGGACAGAGGACAGACCGGTCTGATCGGGGAAAAATCTCAAATACAGGCCGCAGGACAAATCAGGGACGAGGTACTGATTCCGTCCGCAGAACCGGTTCTGTAAGAAGACCCTCCGGAAGAAGTTCTTCAAATACCACCTCTACCACCTCTTCAAGAGGAAATTCTTCAAGAAACAGCAAATAACAGATATATTCTTTCATAGTAAATCGGTATACTGCAAGATTTAAGGAGCTGTTGATCAGCTGAGATTCTCAGCTGATCAACAGCTCTTAATTAAACCCGGAATGGAATGAAAGACCGGTAATCTGCATGGCCGGAAGAGTTTTTGTCCCCAAGGAGGTGAACTTATATGGCTTACAGTGAACTGATTAAAGATTTCAAGAGAATCCAGGCTTATCTCCGGTCTTTCTATGTATATGGTTTCCGGCACCGCAATGAGTTTACCCAGAAGAGTGCCCGAAGCTATGATAATGAGCGTCGGCGGGTTGAGAGCTGGCTGGGGGATTATATGTCGTTCGGCCAGGACGAAAACGGTCGCCGCATATTCCTGTCAGTGGACAGCCGCGCAATCCCGGAGAATCCCCTGTACCGGGCATTTAAGACCAAGAGTTTCACCGACAGAGATATCACCCTGCATTTTCACATACTGGATATCCTGAAAATAACCGGCGGCCTTTCTGGGACACCAGGGACGGTTCTGTTTGTCTCATTTTTTTAAACCTTTATATTAATGAATTATAGAGACTGCACCGTACAATATCTTTTTGCTTATTAACTTAAAAAAGACGGGATGCCGGCAGACCCCGGCATCCCGCACTTTATAATTATTCAGTAAACATCAATACTATAGCAAAGGGCTATTACATTACTGATTTTGTCAGCAATGTAATAGCCCTGTTTTGTTTCTTCTCTCACCTGCCTGTTTTCTGAGATCCATTCACTTTATTCAGTGAACATCAATGAACAGTTCCCGATCCATCAGCAGGTCTTTAAACTGTGGAGACGGAATATCCGTCAGGCAGTTTGATCAGTCGAGTGCTCTGACGATGCAGGAGCAGCCCATGCCGCCGCCGATGCAAAGAGTTGCAAGACCGGTCTTGGCGCCTGTTCTCTCCATGTTAGCAAGCA
>ONKG01000059.1 GCA_900318375.1 uncultured Lachnospiraceae bacterium | reverse complement strand
GTTCAACTTTTTGTTCAACCTCACGTCGTTTTATATTGGTTTATTATGTGTCAGGCTGTATGGCAAAATATGGAAAACATGGCTGTTTAAGGCACTTTGGCAAAATACGGCACCGGCCGGCAAGGCCGGATTCAGATTCAGAAGCGCAGTGACAGGCAGCTGAGTCCTCCGTCAAGTTTCCGGAATTCGGATGTGTCAACAGTAATGGTTTCATACCCCATGGACTTTACAGCATCAAGAACTGCAGAATAGCCGTCGGGCACGATCACGGTTCCGTTCACCCAGATGCAGTTGGCAGCATATGCTTCCTTTTCCGGGACCTCATATCTGTTGTACTGATCAAATTCGGCCTTACCTATGAATTCTCCCGACACCAGCAGGTTGTTATTCTCAAGATAGTTCACGCCTGTTTTGAGATGCAGCACCTCCGTCAGTTTTACTTCCGTGCAGGTGTATCCGTATTTTTGCAGGATTCTCGCGAATTGGTGTATCCCCTCTGCATTTGTTCTTTCTGATCTTCCGACAAAAATTTGGTCTCCGCACATCATGACATCCCCGCCCTCAAGAGTGCCGGGATATGTTATATGCTCGATCCTGTCGCCGGGATAAAACTCTCTTACGGCTTTTTCTATGTATGTCTTTTCACCGTTTCTGGAAGCTGCTCGGGGATTAGTTATTATGGCACACCTTTCCGTGAGTACCGCCGGGTCTTCCACGAAGCATGAATCCGGGTAATCCTCATCTGCCGGAAGGACTGTCACATTGATACAGCATCTCCTTAATGCTTCGATATACGCATCATGTTGGGCGAGTGCGAGTTCATAATCAGGACGTCCGGGGTATAATCCTGATGTGATCCCCTCTGTCATTGCCCTGCAGGGGCGTCTGACTATCGCATTTCTAAAAATCCGCATTTCAAGATTACTCCTTTTGTGTACCTCTCAGAAAAGTCTAAACAGCCTGCACCTGCCGCTGTATCCACTTCATCAGCACATCGACGATGTATTCCTGCTCTTTTTCTGTCAGTTCCCGTCCTTCAGGGATCCCATGCCACTTGTAGAGACACCCCCTGCAGCACGTCGCAGTCGCGTGCTGGGCGATAAAGACCGGATGCCCCTTTGGTGCGCCGCGCATCGGCGTCTGGCTGCCATCGTTCTTTGGCTCCGCCGGGGAAAGGCGCTGTCTTATGATCTCAGCGGCATGCTTTTTGATGGCGTCCATGCCCTTTTCAGCGATATATCTCCTGTCCCCTTCCGTCAGCTGAAAGCGGCTGCGGAACTTCGAACGCGAAAGACGTTCTGTGAGATCCTGCTTCAGCCACTCCTCGTGGGAGGTCTTCTCTCCTGCCGTTATATGGACCGCTGTCTCCTGCGGGCTCTCGGGAACCGCCGCATCCTCAGGAAGGACCCTCCTCAAGCGGTGCTTCAGCATCGTGTTGCGGTCGGTCACGGTCAGGTTCCGGACGGCATAGCCGAGGGCCTTCCGTGTTCCCACCATCACAAGGATCTTCTTTGCGCGTGTGATCCCGGTATAAATGAGGTTCCTCTGCAGCATCACGAAATGGTTCATGAGCACGGGCATCACAACGACAGGGTATTCCGCACCCTGCGCCTTGTGAATCGTGGCCGCATATGCCAGCACAAGCTCGTCAAGCTCGGAAACATCGTAGGTCACGGCGCGGTCGTCGAAGATGACGGTCAGCTCGCGGTCTTCCATGTTCACGGAATCAATGACGCCGATGTCGCCATTGAACACTTCCTTGTCGTAGTTGTTTTTGATCTGCATGACCTTGTCGCGGGATTTGAAGAGGAAACCGCCGCGCCTGAGTCCCTGTCCTTCCGGGTTCAGCGTCTCCTGAAGGAGCTGGTTGAGGTTAGCAGTACCGACCGTTCCGCGCTGCATGGGTGTCAGTACCTGGATCTCGGAAGAAGGGAGCCTGTAGTAGCGTGGGAGCTTTACGGACACAAGCTCAGTGATCGTCCGCGCCGCTTCCTCGGAGAGGACGCCGCTGTCCTTGGGATCCAGCCCTTTACCCTGTGCCTGTTTTTCCATATCCATAAAGAAGAAATCACTGTTTCTGCCGTTGGAGATGTCCGGCATCCGCCCCGCATTGATCCTGTGTGCGCTCATGATGATCCGGCTTGCCTGCGCCTGGCGGAAGATCCTCATAAGCCGCACGACAGGGAAACAGCCGGAGTCGATGATGTCCCTGAGAACATTCCCAGGCCCCACGCTGGGCAGCTGGTCGATATCCCCGACCATGATCAGCGTCATGCTGTCCGGCACAGCCTTCAGGAGATTGTACATGAGCACGATATCGATCATGGAGCATTCGTCCAGAATCAGGACATCCCCGTCGAGCGGGGTTTCTTCGTTCCTCTGGTACCCTTCCGGGGGCTTTACCTCTAGCAGCCGGTGAATGGTCTTGGCCTCCATACCGGTCGCCTCCGAGAGCCTCTTTGCTGCTCTGCCGGTAGGCGCGGCAAGAAGGATCCTGGCACCGGCTTCCCTGAAAGCAGTGATGATACCCAGGGTAGTTGTGGTCTTTCCAGTACCGGGGCCGCCGGTAAGGATGAGCACTTTGCTCCCTGCCGCCTGTAGGATCGCCTGCATCTGGATCTCGTCATACTGCATACCGGTCCTGCGGCTGATCCTCTCAGCAAGGCCATTGGTGTTCACGCAGATCCCGTTTTTGTTGCGGTAGATCGCGTCCAGCCGCTTGGCTGTGCCCGCCTCGGAAAAAAAGAATGGCGGGAGGTAGATGGCTTTTGCCGGGGCTTCGGATGCGGAGTCATCCGCTTTTTCAGAATCCTCTTCTTCTACGGGGACCGGTTCCGTGATGACGTCCTCCGTCCGGATCATCTCGTCGAGCGTCATAGAGAGGATGTTCTCCTCTACATCCAGAAGTTCTGTCCCGGCTTTCAGGAGCATGTCCCTTGTCGCATAGCAGTGCCCGTTTTCCGACAGCCTGTTCAGAGTATACAGGATGCCGCTCCGCAGGCGGGCGTACTTCTCCCGCCCGAAGCCCATCTTTTCGGCGATCGTGTCTGCCGTTTTAAAACCGATGCCCCAGATATCCTCCGCCAGGCGGTAGGGGTTCTCCTGCACCACCTGAATGCTCTCGTTCCCGTAGGTCTTGAAGATCTTCGTGGCGTGGCTCGTCGAAACGTCGTGCTCCTGCAGAAAGAGCATGATATTCTTGATCTCCTTCTGCTCTTGCCAGCTCTTCTTAACCCTATCCACGCGCACGCGCCCGATCCCGGGCACCTCAAGGAGGCGGTCAGGGTCTTCCTCGATGACATTCAGCGTGTCGGCGCCAAACTGCTTTACGATCCTGCCCGCAAAACCGGGGCCGATCCCCTTCACGAGACCGCTCCCGAGGTATTTCTCAATTCCGTACACGGTTGCGGGCAGCGTCTCCTCGAAGGTCTCCATGGAGAACTGGCGGCCGTATTTGGCGTCGACCCGCCAGGAGCCACCGAGGTAGAGTACGCTCCCCACATGCACGTCCGGCATGGAACCCACAACAGTCACGAGGTCCTGGTAGCCCTTTGCGCGGCATTTGATGACGGAATATCCGTTGTCCGTATTCTGGTAGGTGATGCGTTCTACGACGCAGCGGAGGTGTTCCATCAATATTTCCCCTTACACTGGTTCTTTTGCGGTTTTGAACGACAGGAAGGCGGAGGGCTCCTCCGGCCAGATGCCGCCCTCGTCGATCCCCATGGCGTAGAGCCAGTCATCATCGGCTGTTAATTGCCGGGTCAGGCCGGCATCGTTTTCAAGGGTTACGAGGACAAGGTTTCTCTCCTCGTCCGACCGCTCCTCACAGCCGTAGTCGCCTTCCTGGATGCGTTTTACTTTCCACGCCATTTTCGGGCTTGCCTCCTCGTTTAAAAAACTGAAATTCACAGACTCACAGCCAATTCTGAAATAGCCACAAGAACAGCCTCGCCGCTTACAGACATCCTGCCATCTTCCCGTCTTTCACAGTGCAGATAGCCGCCGCGTCTTGAAGCCTGGTATGCGTCAATAGCGTCTTTCCCAAGTTCCCACATCCAGTAATCTGCAATTTGCACATGAGCCGAACCGCATACCGGATCTTCTGCGATAGATAGTTTCGGGCAAAAACTTCGTGAAACGCAGTCAACAGTATTTCCCCGAGCTGTTGCGTTTTGTATGCGTCCTTCTATTTGCATTAACGCACTCTGATCAGGAATCATTTCACGCACCTGATTTTCGGAATCAAATATGCAGATAAGATCAAGCCCCAGAACTGCTTTTACAGGACGGACGCCAAAAGCTCTCTCCATATCATCTGTAACGGGAATCTCTTTTAGTTCATATGTTGGGAAATCCATCTCGTACAAATTTTCAGTTCGTTTTACTGTCAGCACACCGCTCAGAGTGTTAAATTGTACAATCCGACTGTCCGGCTCGTAAAAATTCAGAATCACAAAAGCCGATGCCAATGTGGCGTGACCACATAGTTCCACCTCTGTGCCCGGTGTAAACCAACGGAGATGATAGCCTTCGGTTTCTTTTACTATAAAAGCAGTTTCAGAGAGATTGTTCTCCATAGCAAGTTTCATCATGGATTCTTCTGCCGCCCATTCATCCATAACACAAACCGCTGCGGGATTACCGGAAAATGGTTTATCTGTAAAAGCATCGACAATATACTGTTTCATAAAACGTACCTCATACGTATACCGATAAGTCAATCAGGCTGCTGGAAGGTTCTCTTGTCCAAGCCATTTTATCAAAAACCAAAGCAGTTATCTCCTTTCTCGTTTTCGACAGTTCGCAACACCTGAGCTTCTACATTGGCGAAGTGATCGCTAAGTATCCGAGCACTAATATCCCTAAAGCCATTATGCTGGCTGTACAGACTCCGGGAATAGTCATTTTCCTTGAGAAAAAATTGCCTGCCATTAATGAAGTCCCCACGCACCAGCCCTCAGTCAATCGCCATTGTGGGTTCGTGACTGATCGTTACGTCTGCCGGAAGTTCCACGGCTTCAAGCTTGCCACAGCCTTCGAACGTCTTATCTCCAATACGTCTCAGGCTCTTCGGGATTTTTACGGCTGACAGGTTCCTGCAGTCCGCAAAAGCCCCCTGGCCGATATCCGTTACACTCTCAGGGATTGTAATGTCCGTCAGACTGCTGCAACCACAGAACGCGAAGACACCGATCTCAGTTACGCTTTTAGGAATTGTCACACCGGTGAGAGACTCGCATTCACTGAGCATCCAGCCCGGAATGCTCGTAACGCTGTCGGGAATTGTCACGCACGTCAGGCTGTGACAGCGGCTGAACGCTCCAGCCCCGATTTCGGCCACGCTCTGCGGGATCGATATTGTCAGCAGGCTGCTGCACCTGAAAAAGGCTTCATTTTCGATGATCGTTACACTATTCGGTATCGTAACCTTATTCAGGTTAAGACACCAATTAAACGCGCTGTCTCCGATAGTTTTCACGCCATCAGGGATTGTCACACTGGTCAGTGTCCTGCAGTCTTTAAATGCATTCTGCCCGATTCTCATCACGCCTTCCGGAACAGTTATTTCGCTTCCGGTTCCAAAATAATCAAACAGTATCCCATTGACGATCACAAATCCGTCCTGGTTCGCAAGACTCCTGCATCCCGTGAATGCACAATCCCCAATATCCGTTACACTTTTCGGAACGATCATATTCATCAGGCTGCCGCATCCTAAGAAGGCGCCCCGCCCGATGCTTGTGATATTCTCGGGAAGCATGACGCCCGTCAGGCACTTACAACTCCTAAATGCATGAACTCCGATTGTTTTTACGCTTTTCGGGATAGTTACGGTGGTCAAGTCTGTACATCCCCAAAAAGCGCCGTCCCCGATGCTGGTCACCCCCTCCGGAATGTTTACGTTTTCGCCGGTACTCAGGTATTTTTTCAGTATTCCGTTCTCGATCTCAAAATCCGTCATTTCCATGGCTGTCGCCTCATTAGTTGTTTATCCTTGTCCTACCGTTATTTTCATGGTCTCATGGGATTCAGTTGGGTCCGTGATTTGCATTCTTAAGGTCATCTCACGGCTCCTCTCTAAGAAAAACTGCTTCTGTCAGGATATCAGCAGCTTCAGCCGCTACTTCTTCCGGTACGTAGATGCTGATCTCGTGGGTCGTCATGTGGCCCATGATGATCCCGATATACTGGCCGGACCCTTTCACTTTTTTATAGGAAGGGATTCCGTAATACTCCAACGTGGCAGCCACCTGGTCAGCCTCGAAGGAATCGAATGTCGTGTAGATTTTTACCTCTGAAAGATCCATGTCAGCTCCCGCTAGCCGTAATCACCTTCCTGGTTAAGCTTTACATATGAACATCCCCTTACCCAGCAGATCGACAAAAACAAGTCAGACCGCACATTAAAGCCACTGGCCTGCCCACTTTTTCAGTTCTCCGGCGAGTGCAAGAGCACTGAACCGCCTGCCTTTCTTAACAACTGCGCCTCTGGCAAGCGCCTGCATATTCTGCGCCGAATCGCCAATGCCGCTTCCGCCGGATGTGCAGAACGGCACGACTGTTTTACCTGTAAAATCAGCGCTTTCCATGAACGAGTCAATGATTGACGGCTCACGATACCACCATATGGGGAATCCCACGAAGATCACGTCGTACGCGGAAACATCCGGCACCTGTGCCATTGCAGGGCGGCAGGAGGGGTCATTCATTTCCAGCGTACTGCGGCTCTTTTTATCCATCCAGTTGAGATCTGCCCTTGTGTATGGCGTCTCCGGTCTGATTTCGAAGAGATCAGCGTCTATTGCTTTCGCCAGCCGTCTGGCAACTTTTGCAGTTACACCGCTCGCACTGAAATAAGCTACCATTGCATTTTTCATACGTTTTCTCCAATCTGCAGAATCTATTTTACCAATGCACAAAGCATGACAGGAACTGCTCCGCATCCAGGGTGACGAAACTTCTCTTCTTCCTGGTATCTGATATACGGACGGTCCCGAACTCATAGTCGATCGTGACACTTGACCCATCATTACGATAGATGGTCATATGTTCTTCCGGACGGTCGAACGTGGCGAGGGGGTCGGGCATCCTGCGGATCTTCCTGACCTCCTCGTCAGTAAGTGAAACCTCCATCTTTTCGATCGCGCGAGGCGTTTTCAGGGGCGCTTTCCGGTAGGACCCGTTCAGGTTCGTCCACTTGTCGATATAAGCCGCGTTTTCCTTCATACGGGAAAGAACGTCTACGATTCCTTCCGTTTCCTCCAGGGATTTTCCTTCCGCCGCGCCTGCCACAACCGCGCGGTATTCCTCCTTTGTCACCTTAACTGACGCCAGTGACAGGTTCCGGTGCTTTCCGTCCTTGTAAGTAATGGTGCAGTCATAATTAATGTATAGATCTTTCCCGACTCTCATCTGCAGAGATCCTTTCTGAACTGCCTCAGGCATTCGTCCGTATTGGTGCTGCTTAGATAAAACAGCATCTTCCCGCGGCTTTTTATGATATCCATCGCTTTGTAATACTGTTTATGCTTGAGCGCACTCGTGTATATGAAAATATAGTTTGCTTTTTCCAGTGCAGTGATGCTTCCGATATTGTCATCCTCAACCCCGATGAACGACCACGACGGGAGAAGCCGTCGCATCCGCTTGATCCAGCGCTCCGTGCCGCCAAGGACGGCAACTTTCTTGTCCCTTATGCTCTCGACGAGCTGTTCACGTGTCTCCTCATCAAGGTCTTCTTCCGGTTTCTCGTTCCTGAGGCCGAATGCAAACTCTCTGAGGGCGATCAGCTCCGCATGCTCGATACCTGACTCCTCGAGCATGCTTTCCAGTTCTTTTTCCCTCTCATGGGACTTCTCATAAAGAACGCGCTGACGGATGACTTTCTGTTCGGATTCCGCAAGTGCCGCTTCTTTTTGTGCGAGCAGTTCTCTGAGCCGCCCGAGCTCCTCCCTTAGCGCCGCTTCATCAAGGTTCTCCTCTGGCACCTGTTCTTCATCCAGTTCTTCTTTTACCCGCAACCCTTCAACGGAGCGGAGGGCTTTCCCGGCAAGGCCATGGCTGAGTCCTTTTTCGTTTCCGGGGGCGCTCTCTTCTTCCGCTGTCCACTCACCTGACGCCTTTCTCCTATTGAAACGAAGGATTGCATCCAGCTCATCGTCTCTGGCGCGCATTACATCGCAGAGGCATTCCGCAAGATACTGCACCATGGTAAGGATCAGTATCTCATCAAAGCTCATCTTGAGTCCTGGGAAGCACATCTCGAGCGTGATAGTGAGCTCTGCCATTAACTGCGGAAGGTCGAACTTCCTGCTGTCATACGGCATCCGAACATTGGTATCATATTTCTTAAAAACATCGGTATAGATGCTTTCCGCAACCTGCAGGGTAAGGTAGTCCTCGTTGCTCTGGTACAGGTAGGGGTCGAACATCTCAGGGTATTCCGCCCGCAGCACGCCTTTCATCCGTTCGACCACTTCGCCGCGGAGCCTTCTGTATTCAGGTCCGTTAAGGTAGATGAGCTTTGTCATGCTGTCTGCGACGCTGTTCATCTGCAGGTACTGTTCATTGCACTCCTCTTCTATCTCGATCCCCATCAGTTCGCACATGATAAGGACACGTGATGCGGTGGGCTGGATCGACGGTTCGTCCGGGGAGTCCGATATCGACCGGATCTCGTCTGCGGCGGGGCTCAGTACATCGGCATTCAGTGCCTTTTTTATCCTTTTCGTTGGGACAGGGGACAGGTTCCTGTCCCCGAAAACGTTCGTCCAGCCGGGCTCGTGCATTCGTTTTTCGATCACCATCTGTCTGTAGCTCTTAGCCCCGTCCGTTGTATGGCCGGACGAGAGACCTTGTCTGTAACAGTCCTCGTCATGGAATTCAAGAAGGTCGAGATAGGTGAGGAGCTTGAGCCTTTTCAGTTTATTGTATTCCTGTTTGTAATAAACCTTATACAGTGAGAGCAGAAAGTTCCTGCTGTAAGTAGATCCATGCCGTGCTGAAAACAGCATCATCAGAAGGATACGGAAGAAATACGCGTCATCCCATGTGGCCTCATTCATCCTGGGATACGGGACATCCCAGAACTCCTCCGGCGCCTTTCCACCGGAAGATCTGCCTTGTGCTCCTTCCCCGTCTTCATCCCTGAAATGCCGGAGATATTCTTTGGCTATCGCAGGAAACGCCTCACGCATTTCATCGGTAATGAAGTTCCATGCAAACCACATGACAGTGCCGAAGTCATCCTCCGGTTTAGGAGGCATCAGTCCCATCCGGACAGCTTCCTGTGCATTCTGGTAGATGATCCGGTTCAGCTCCTTGTCAGACAGGGTATGCGTGATACCGCTGAATTCTTCCTGGGATAGCGAGCCAGGCGTGTTCATGACAGGTACCTTCGTGTTCTCCGCGGCAATGGGAATTATCCGCGTATCACCGTCTATGAATGGAGAAAAGGTAATATCAGCAGCAGCCTGCTTTTTAAAGCTCTCGCCTTTGAGTTTCTTCAGCTTTCTGTTTTCTTTCCTGCCCATGGGGTGCTCCTTTGCGGAATTCAGCTTCTGACGCTGTGATACACCGTACACACAGCATCTGTAAGTTCTCCCATTATGATAACACAAAGTCTAGTGCGTGGAACTAATTGCAAAACGGGCAGGATGAGGTAGACTTCCTCTCTCCTGCCCGATATTTCTTCGTTATACAAGCGCTGCTGCTATATCTGCCAGTAACGCTACTTTGAGGTCTGAAAACCCGACGATCTTATCTACCAGCCAAAGGCGTTCCGGGTCATGTTTTCCGTCCGGATCCCACAGCATGAACCACCGAAGGTTCTTATTGTCCGCTTCCTGGAAAAACATCCTCCCTGTGCCAGTGTCGAGCCAGTTTTCTCTTATTCCGTATATCATGCAGACCCGTTCCATTATCTCCCTGGGAGGATCACATTCACCGGTTTCATAACTGGCTGCCTCCGCGGCGCTGACCTTTATGCCGTATGCGAACTGTTCCTGCGACAATCCGAATACCTGTCTGATCTTCTGTATTCTTTCACCCATCGTCGTCTTCCAAAAGGAAACGGTATCACTTACCAAACTCTTTTGCTATCTCTGCAAGTACGGCCAGCTGGTAGTCTGTTAGCCTGCCTATCGCGTTCTGCAGATTTTTTCTGAATATCTCGTTTTCTTCTTTACTTGCCCGCTCTGGTGCGAACATATCTCCTTCGCCATCGATGAGCCAGTTCCGGTTTGCTTTGTGAACATGGCAAATGATGTTCAGGACATTTTCCGGTGGTTCCACTCTTCCATTCTCATAACTGGATATAGTAGATCTGTGGAGGTTGACGCTTCTGCCAAATTCTTCCTGTGTCATATGTAATTCTTTTCGAAGCTGTTTGATCCTATCTTTAATCATGCATTTATTCCTCCATATAGCATTTTACATTGCAAAAAGGCAGGTGTAAATGTCTATGGATAAGCCTATATACGCCAATTCATTGACGAAACTATGCCATCAAAATATAATGATAATGATTAGCGTTAATTGCGATAATTATTATCGTTTTTATACTGGAGGGATCAGGCGTATGCAAAATCGGGACGAGGGGATTGAAACAATATTTGCCGCTTACGCTGACATGACAGAAGAAAAAAAGCAGAAATTCACCCAGGTAACTTCTGCAATAACATCCGGATTACCATCCATGAGTGATTGTTTTAACCACCGTCTTGACGGTGCCAACCAGCTGGCAGTTGCGAAATGGACGGTCTCGATGTCCTATCTCATTCATGAGATCATAAGACAGTTCTTACTTGCAAAGGACCCTGACAGGAAAATAGAGGAAAGCGATTATCAGAGAATCCTTTCGGGAAAAGACGATATTTATCAGGATCTGTTAGTAGATGTTTTTGTATTTGTGGCAGACCTTTTGGATCACTGTACGGATCCGGAAGATGTATTATGGTATTCGCCGCAGTTTCTTGTACAGAAATACAATCAGTTCAGGAAAGCACATCCGACAGACAAGCATGCCTGCCAGTTAGATGAGACGGTATTCGATTAACATACAGAAAAAGCAACGCCTCTGAGCCATCATTATCTGGCCAGAGGCGTTTTTTCTTACCCTGAGAAAAGCCGTTTTATTTGTACGCTTTTATTATCATTTTTCAGACAACGTTATAGCTATACCGTTATCCCATATTTCTTCACTCGCCACGTCAAGCTCGTCGTTCCAGGCGATCCCATATCCGCCGCTTGTAATCTGCAGATGGAAGAATATCTCAGGGTCGTGTATCAACACCTGGAAAGCAGGAATCTCATCTATAAGCCGCTGACAGTCATAACGGCGTATCTCCCCGCTAGTGAATTCTGCTTCCAAGATATATTTATCTAGCGGTCTGACATGCTTAATCACTCCTTCCATCTTACATTCCCTCCAGATAAGCCGGCTTCGGTGTCGCTGCAGTAAAGAATCGTACGCTCTTGATCTCTTCTTTCCCAAGTTCCCAGAACGTAGCCTGTATGGAATCTCCCCTGTGTATCCAGCCATTATCCACATAATTTAAATCGAAAACAGTTTTCCAGTTTTGCGCTTTGTATTCTTGCTTATCTTCCTGTGTCAGACTGTCATATTCCATTTCCAGTCTTTTGACCTCCTCTTCGGAATCGGCAATCAGTCCGTCAAGCAGGATTATACTCCAGACATCGAAATCGGAAAGGACAACCCTGTCATCCGGGATCTCAATTTCCATGCAAACGAACCGATCTCCCTTCCATCCGTTTCTCCAACGCGCTCTTCTGAGATCCGGTTTCTTTCTGGCTCCTTCCCACATATACCAGGCCCAAACAGGATAAAATACACCCTCAGGTGGCTCTCCTATTCTGGCTTTCATCTCTTGCACAAGCCATTCATATTGCTCTCGCAAATCTGTCATTTGGGCTTTCTTAAAGTCACAACGGTAAATGCCGGTTTTCTGGATTTGTTGATATACTTCTTCCGGCTGGATCGTCCATAAGGTCAATTATCACTTACCTCTTTTTTCCTATGATTATTGTTATGCCGTCTCCATTAGTTTCTCTCTACCAAAATTCTGTGGTTATATCTGTGTATCCTTCGTTAGTCTTCTTGTACATGCGCTGATTCGTATTCGGAGAACTGATGGGACCACAGCTTTTTCTGTAACGTCCGACCTTAACGTAATCAAAGACCTGCATCCAGTCTTCAATTTCTGTCTCGCGGCCGGAATAAAGGCAGCACTTGAGTTTAAGATCATGCGCCTTTTCAGCATAGTCAGTTAACTCAATGCGATCAGCATCTCCTGCGGACCCTTCACCAAGAAAACAGACACAGGATGCAATGGGGCTATAGAACGCAAGGATGGTATCCAGATTCTTTCCCAGCAGTTCGCCATTATCCTGAAGCTGCAGTTCCGGATAATGGCATTCAGGACAGCGATTAGGGCATCCCGTGATGTATATGCAGATGGAAGCTTCACCCGGAACTTCCATGTGGCTCAGGCCAAAATCAATGTAGCGCAGCAAACGGAGTCCTCCATTTTTCCTTTTTTGTTTACCTATACGTTATAGCTTACAGACTCCGGCACTTCTCCATCTTCTTGGTAACGGAGAAAAATACAATTAAGCAGACGACAGGCCATAACATCCACCTTCAATTCATTGTCTGTAATACGCCAGCAGATACTGCAATTATCTACAACGATCCGGCCGCATTCCAGCAAATTCCCATAATCAACAGGTATGGGAATCTTTTTTATGATGATTTTCTTTTTTCTGAAAGGTTGTCTTTTTAATTTCTTATGGATCTCAGGTTCAACAAAACACTCCTTTAGAATTGTGATAGTTCCATCGGATAAATGCTCTGCGTTTCGATATCTGGGATCATTCAGGTTATACCCGCCATATTCATACATGACCATTTTTTTGTCTTCGGCAACCTTTTTTGCAAATGCTCCTATACCTATACTCATTAAGCAGTTCTCCTCCGTCGTAAAAGGATTTCCGCATCTTCGAGTTTTTGAAAGGGGAAATCTACACTACCTCCCAACGGAAATTATCAATCTTCAAGGTCAATAGAGAACGTCGTAGACGCTGATACTACCCAATTCTCCGTATCAAGCAAATCAACTTTGATATCCACGGGATCCTCCTCATTCTGAAGCGGTAATGCACGGAATACCGAGATGGTGGCCCCATCTTTTATCTCTGTATAGAATGAATCCCAGTCATAATCTCTCTCCAGGAACATTTCATCCTTATGTAATTCAATTCCATTTTGGAAAGCGGTAACCTGCGCCGCTGACATAAATGAAATTGGCTCCGCATTGTCATTTGTGAACAGAAATTCTGCCGCTGCCATTGGATCTCCATTACTGTCTTTTGTTTTGTGTACGGCAACTATTTTAATAGTCACTCCTCCTGAACTGACAGTATCCGATCCCTGCTCTTCCTTTACCTCAGTCTTTGAAGACGCTTCTTTCGAATCATCTTTTTCCGGAACTGGTTCAGACGATGTTAATTCCAATTTAATAGTTGTTGATGCAGCTTTTTGGTAAGAACTCATATCCATAAGGTTAACGGCTATTTCAACGGGATCTTCCTCATTTTGAAGCGGAATTGCATGGAATACAGAAATAGTTGCCCCATCTTTTATCTCTGTGTAAAATGAATCCCAGTTATAGTCTCTTTCTAAAAACATTTCATCCTTATGGAGCTCAATGCCGTTCTGGAAAGCAGTAACTTGGGCCACAGACATAAAAGAAACAGGCTCAGCATTTTCATTTGTAAACAAAAACTCCATGGCAGCTATAGGTTCTCCATTACTGTCCGCCGTTTTATGGACTGCGACGATTTTTACAGTATAACCGTTAGCACTGACAGTATCAGAAGCTTCTGCTGAAGAGTCCGCTGTTTTCTGCTCTTCTCCAGGTGATGCTGTTTCTGTAGCCGGCTGTGCCGCACCTTCTGCTGCTGGATTATTGTTGTTAGTATTTCCACAAGAACAGAAAAGAAAACAAATAAGAAGCAAAGCAACGCCCCATTTAATCTTTTTCATAAAACCCTCCTGAATAAAGCATTTTAATTCAATTGTGATGGCCATCACCTTTCCAGTTCCATTATATTCTCGATCACGTTCTCATTCATCAACTAAAACTCCCGCCCTCCTAAGCTGGCCATATTTTCGACCAGCAAAACGCCTGCGCATCGCACTATCTTTATTAAGTGACCTTTATTAAGTGACTGAGCGTATTCTTTTCCACGCTCCGCAGATCCGGAGATCCGGATTCAGCACTTTATACTTACGGTAGAATGACAATCCCCACTTCTTTTCGTATATTAATTATGACAGGAGAAAAACCTGATCAAATTCGGAAATCTATGAAAGGAAAAGGTACACGACCATGACACGCATCACTGTTTTGTCCAGCTCATACGTTCTTTATCTGTCCCTTCTGCTTCTCAGCAGCAAGGTCCATTTGGCGTGTGAGAATACTCCGACAAAAACAATGGCGTAAGTGAGCTTTATAATAGTAAGTTCATGGATCTATTACAGGCCGCCTGTCCGGAGAACTCCGCGCAGGCGGCCTTTTTGTATGCCCACTGCTCTGCTCCCGTATCCCAATTGGAAGAGGAGTCCGGCTTAAACCCGGTTCAGCGAGAGTTCGAACCTCTCCGGGAGTACTGTGCGGTATGCCCGCAGTTTCACCCTATGGCTGAGAAACCACAAAAGAATTTGTCTCTGTAGCAGAATCGGAATATGCGCCGGGCTAAGAACCCGGGCCGGGAATACCACTGCGGGTTCAAGTCCCGCCAGAGACATTCATACAGGTGTGACGGAACTGGAATACGTACCCGTCTCAAAAGCGGGGTCCTGAGGGTTCAACTCCCTTCACCTGTATTTAATACTTGCCCGGGTGCATGGAAATGGTTATGCTGACACGGCCCAGAACCATGTGTCCGAAAGGACTTGCTGGTTCAAATCCCGCCCGGGTACTTTCCGCTGTGATGCCGCAACAGGTACCGGGCCGGTCTTGAAAACCGGTGATCCGTGGAAACGGGCTGGGGGTTCAAATCCCTCTCACAGCGCTCATACAATATCGGCAGATATGCAAATAGAGTGAAGCAAGCGGTCTGTAAAACCGTTGCCTTCGGGCCATGTTGGTTCAAGTCCAACTCTGCCGACTATACGCCGTAGTCCCTCAATGGTGGAGGAGCTGTCTGGAAGGCAGTGGGCCGGCAATACCGGCTTGCAGGTTCGACTCCTGTGTGCGGCGCTTATGGGGATGTGTGCTAATCGAGCAGGCAGCCTGTCCCGAAAACAGGTGATCCGAAAGGGTCTGGGGGTTCGAATCCCTCCATCCCCGCTATTAAGCCGCTTTGGCAGAATTGGCAAATGCACCTGCCTGCTAAGCAGGGGCCGGCTCGTCCGGCATCCGGGGTCGGGACCCGGGAGCGGCGCTCATTACAATAACGGCAGATATGCAAACTGGATGAAGCAAGCGGTCTGTAAAACCGTCGCCCTCGGGCTTGCAGGTTCGAGTCCTGCTCTGCCGACTATATGCCGTAGTCCCTCAAATGGTGGAGGAGCTGCCTGCTAAGCAGCTGGTCGGTTATACTGGCTTGCAGGTTCAAGTCCTGTGTGCGGCGCTCATAATAATATCGGCATGTGCTGCAACTGGAAGACAGGCTGGTCTCAGAAGCCAGCGGCCATAGGCCATTGTGGGTTCGATTCCCACCATGTCGACTTTAACTATCATATCTATTTCCACCAAAACTTAATGCAGTCTTAATCTTCTTCTCAGGATCCTTTTAAGTTCATAAGATATCCTTTAGTTACAACGATGGAACAAACGACCAGTCCATAACTCGCCGAAAACGTTTAATACAATCACAAATCATATGGAGGTTACACTATGAGATTCATTCGCTTTATCATAGAGACTACTTTCGTCGTAACAAGGAAAGAGGAAACTTTCATTACGATGCCGACCGTCGTGTTCGCCCTGTTGATGCTGTTCTTCTGGCAGCTACTCATTCCTGTGATGGTCATCGCCCTGTTCTTTGGGGTCGGATATTTTTTCGATGGCTCACAGGACACGGAGAAGCCCAACCGCTTCCTGGATAAAGCCAGCGATTTTGCAGAAGACGCAAGAAGTGAGTTCACAAAAGATGATCCAGGCTCCGCAGGTTCCGAAGAGATCTGATGATACTATACAGAACCGGTGCCCTGTTATGTAAGGGATCCCGCTCGCACCGCGCGACAGGGTCCCTTTTTATGCTATTTCCTTTCATTATCTGTTTTTCTTCCAAATGCCAGAGCATTTCTTGCTGCGGTCTGAACTTTCAGAGTACTCCAACATAAAAAACAGCCCCATCCAACCGGACGGGACTGTCTCTTCTGTAAA
>ONKG01000113.1 GCA_900318375.1 uncultured Lachnospiraceae bacterium | reverse complement strand
ACATGTTGATGATGACGCCGCCGCCCTGCTTGAGCATCTGCTTCGCGGCTGCCTGTGCGCAGTACATCAGGCCCTTGACGTTGATGTTGAACATGATGTCGAAGGATTTCTCATCCAGCTCGTACTGGGGTTTCTCGCCCTGGACATCGACCAGGAGGCGGGGAAGGTTGACGCCTGCGTTGTTGACGATCGCGTCGAGCTTGCCGTACTTTTCAACGACTGCTGCGACCATGGCCTCGACGCTCTCCTTGCTGGTGACATCGCACTTTGTGCAGAAGATGCCGTCTCTCTCTTCGCCGGTCTCAACAGAGATGTCAGCGATGACGGGTGTCGCGCCTGCGTCCTTCAGGGTGGTGACTACGTGATTTCCGATTCCGGAAGCGCCGCCTGTAACGATAACTACTTTGCCTTCAAGATTTAACCAGTCTGCCATTTTTTACTCCTCCTTAAACATTTTTCTGAGTATGAATGATTGTTTTTGTTTTGCTTTTGTGTTTGTTTTCTGTTGATGATTGAATGATAGTAAAAAAAGGCCCCTGCTTTAATTCCATGAATTCCGCCTCCGCGGAAATCCATTTGTTCACCTTTTTTCCACGCTGTGGAAAAAGATGTACTGAAGGCAGACATAAAAAAGAGACTCGCGTACGAGTCTCCTGTGCCGGGCGCAGCCGCTTCAGCAGCAAGTTTCCTTTTGCTCGAGCGAGCATCTTCCCGGTGTTTTTTATCTCAGAGGAATTGAGCCTCACTGGAAATCGTCATTTTCTGTAAAATACAAAAACCCCTGTCCGGCAGCACATTCCATAGATGGAATGCAGTGCGGACAGGGACTCTTTACGATTACATGAGTGGGTTAAATCTGCATAGATCAGCAGATCTTTTTCTTTTTGGAATTGAATTTTTCATTGCTTTCGCTCCGCAATCATGCGCAGAATCTCTCTGGATTCTTCCTCCGAATATAACTCATCTTTGGAAAAGCCGCTGAAGAATCTGCGGAAGGCCATCAGAATTCCCGGCTCATTAACATAGAGGAAGCACATGCCTTTTCCAGGAACGAGGAACTCGATAAAAAGGGATTTGTCCATCACTTCCAGACACAGCATGCCTTCAGGAGGACTCAACTCCTTTTTCAAGATTCGAGCACTAAAAGTAGGGGATTCTGCCAGCCTGAGGATCATTTCGCTTCTCTCCTCCTCTGTCAGTGGAGAGTATAACTCCAGCGGAACCTCCGCAAAGCGTCCTGTTTTCATAAAATAGCGGACGCCGCTTTCTGAAAGATAATTAATCTGGTTATTGTCTGATTCCTGATACCTGGCCTGAATCGCACTTATGTAGCTATAGATGTTTTTTAATGCATCGTTCCGTTCTTCTTTTTCCTGCGGAAAGATTTCGGTTCGAAGATGTCTTTTGATCACCTCATTTGTAAGCAATGGAATGATACAAGGCTGCGATGCATAAAAATATTCAGTATCGTCCTTGTTTCTGTTCCGCTTCAGAATAACATTGTTCATATTGTCCATAAAAGATTCAATATCGCGGAAAACATAGGACAGGGGCGGTTTTCTTTCTGCAATCCTCTCATACTTTCTATGAAAAGCAGCCACCTGATTCCGGTTCCAGAAAAAAATTGACTCGCTGAGATCGTCCGTGAACAGAATGGCTGACCTTTCTGTGAGCAGCAGATTGGAATATACAGGAAAGGCGCCGATTTCGTTCTGCCTGGAATAATAGTATGCCGGCTCATAGTCAAAGCCTTCCGAACACAAACTCACAATCTTGAAGAAATTCTGCAAAAGTTCATAGTTCCATCGCAGGCTCCTTTCAGGAAAAGAAGTCTCTGACATAAAGGCGGCAGCTCCTTCATCAGTGTCTCCTCCCGGTACTTTCAGCGTCTGATCAGGAGGACCGAGTCTTCCTGCCGGTATATCGAAAGCGGAGAAATTCTTTTCTGAAAAAGACTTATTCCGGGATATAACTGATTGTCCGGGTTCTGTGAGAAAAGCGGTTGTCAGAGGGATGAGATGTTTGACCTTCAAGGTTTTTTTCTTTTTTCCTACCGATAGCAGCATATCCATCACCGGATCAATGCCCGGCCGCATGATAAGTTCAATCGAGCAATGCTCTCCCGCACACTCTTTATGGAGTTCCTTCTGAATGCGCTTGAGCGTACAGTCTCTGCTGCTGACCAACAGAGTATCCGTCTGTGATTCCTCTACATCATCTGAATCATATTGAACCAGGGGGACTGCCGGACTTGTTCCTTTAAAAGACTTTAGAAAGGATTTTATATATTGCCTTTCCCAGTAAACACGGGGACCCAACTGTGCGCATTCATAAGCTTCCCACAAGACATTTCGCTCATCTACGGTAAGCTGCAGAATCTCTGCCATCCTGCTGACAGTTTCTTTGTCCTTGGGCAGGGTTTTCCCCTTCATAAAACGGTAAACAGTGACACGGTCCAAACCGCAATAGCTTGCGATTTGTGGAGAATTGATACCAATCCGCTTAGAGTAAGCAGACAGCAAATCTGAAAAATAGCTCATTCCGTCATTCCTCGTAAGTGTGTATTAAATAATTGTGCAGTCAGGGTTTTTGTCAGGAGAATGCAAGAAAACAGATTTGTTGTTCAAATAAGCTTTGATCCTTATCTCTCCGGAGTCTGTGGATATGATTCTATATGAATTACAGGTTCTCTCCCTCATATTAACACTTAATATCAATAATTACTCCCTCTTCGATTCAAAAAGACCTGCAACATGACCTGCAACACTTCTATTTATCTTTCCGTGTTTTTACAATTATAGCAATAGTTCACCTGCATCATAATTAGAGACAGAACCAAATAGAAGGAGAATTAAGCTTATGAAAAGATTATTTGCAGCAACAGCCATATTACTTCTGCTGATAACAGGTTTAGTGTGTACATCCTGTTCAAAAGGCGGGGGAGGAACTAAATCGAAAGAATGGAAAAATGCAATGGAAACATATAAAAAGTTCCTTACAAAGGACAGCGTTTCCTGGATAACGGAAGACATTGTAATGGATGAATCAATGAAGTTTATGATAAAGGATATCAATGAAGATGGAACGCCGGAATTGTTTTTGCGTGCTCCTTATCGAGATGTTTGCTGGTGCGAGTCATATACTGTTGTTTCAGACGGCATAATGGAAATGACGGCGTTTGATGAATTCAACGGCTATTATCCGGGTACAGGGGTATTCTCTTATAAAACTTACGAAAACGACCATATGCTGGATCAGGGAGGATTCACATGGTTTTACTTTATGGATGACGCAGCGAAGTATTCTGCCTGGGATGAGTATTCGAGGGCTCTGGGAGTTGGCTACATTAAGAATGCATATCCGGAAATCGAAAGAACTGCCCAATATTACTGGGGAGGGATTCTGACAGAAGAAAACCAGGATACGTATTCTGAAGACATTAAGAATCCGATTTCTGAAGATGAATTCAATACGAATCTGAAAGAACTGATTGGAGATACAAAGCTGGAAAGTATTACTGAAGAATGGCTTCCTAATACAGAAGAAAACAGAAACACCTATTTGAAGTAAGCAGATTTGAGCAAGGGCTCTAATGTTTACGATATGTGTCTTCTGGGTGTATCCATTTGCTGTTTGTGCAGCGAAGGAAAAAATTTAAAGAATTGCCGCTTTGATATTACATGCCGAAAACCGATTACATAAATAGAGGAGAAAGGAGGCCCCTATTCCATGGCTTTTCTATATTTAGCAGGTGCTGCTGTCTGCATCTTTATTTTTCTTATTTTTGTTGTTTGTGCATTTAAAGAGAGCAATGTAACCGGCTTGCATAAAGCACTGGGGGTGTATGGCCGTTTCAGAGCTTACTTGTTTGTTGATCTACTCTTTTGCGGAGTGGGAATGGTTCTCATACTTCCCGCTGTTCTGATAACAACCGGTTCATTTTCATTGGAAATGTTAGCTGCACCGATCGGGGGAATCATTTGTATCATGATTTCAATCGTATTGTACCGCACTGCATTAAGCAGATGCCCGATCCAGTTGAAGGGCGATTTGTTTAAAAATATGTTGATCTCCGGTTTTGGAGTAGCAATGAAGCTGGCGGTTTTTATTTTCCCGGTTGTATGGCAGCTGGCAACTCCTCGATTCAGGGAGGTAATTGACTCGAACGGGAACAAGCTCCTGGTTGATTCGACCGGAACTGTGTACAGCTATGGAGGTAACAGGATAGGTGAAATGATTGATCACAATAAATATGTCAAGTATTAAGGACCAGATAGATTAATGGAGAATTAGGAATGACCACAGTGGATTTACAGGTTTCCCAGGCAAAGAAACGTACAATAAAGAATATTATAATCAGTCTTATCGCCGGCACGCTGATCCTGGTTTCGGCTTCTTTATATTTTGAAGTTGACCTGCCATTAATACAGAAATGGGCAGCACTCTCAGCCAGGGATTTTGTGAGGAAAGGATTTTTCTCAAATGAGAATCTGGCAGTGTTTCTGGGGAAAGCAACTCTATATGGCTTTGTGGGGATCATAGCCGCCAGTGCTTATGTACTTCCGCTCCGGGTGACAGATGTTATCCATAAAGCACTTACTTTCTGGGATCGAGTCCTGGTTTTCCTTTCTGTAATATATCTTCCTGCTGCAGTATTCGGGATTGTATATCTTATAAGGGATGCCAGATACAAAAGTATGATAGATTGGTATCTCAATTTGTTTTCTGAGGTACATGGAATTGATCGTATAAACTTGCTTTGGCCGCCCATTATAGTCCTGGTGGGCGCAGTACTTTTTGTGGGTATTACAGACTATGCTTTGACATGTATTCGAGGACTCTTTCTTACCAATATGTATGTAAACGGGACTTTGCCGGGTGTATTCATTTCCGTTTATGATATTTTCCTATCGCTTGTAATTGTCGGCTTTGCGATATTAACTATGATCTATATCATCGCGATACTGGGTATTTTTATAATGGCGGCTATATTCTCAGGAGGCGGAAGAGTGGTTAAGATTGATGGTAAATACTACGTAGTAGATGAATAAGAGCATTATCTTGAAATTGATACGCTCTATGGCAGATTCGTGAGCGGAGAAGCAAAGCTGAACCAACCGTATTTCTGATGCAAAAACCCCCTGGTATTGAGAATGTGAGTCCGGGTGACACATCAATACCAGGAGGTTTTCCTTTTATAAGTTATGGAATATCATGATGTAAAGGTCAAAAGGTATCCAATGGCTCTGAGTCTCGTCAAGTTGCACAAACAGCCGAAGGGCCTTGGCGAGTGGCCGGTACTTGGCCGCTGTTTTTTAGCGGCCTTAGTACCGCTGCCAGCGAGGGTAGAGCGAGAGCGTGCCCAAGGCGTTTGTGCAACTTGACGAGACGGCGTTCCCTTAACCACCTTTTGACCTCAACATCATATCATTATAAGTTATGGAATATCACGTCCTTCTGCAGGCGGACAATGCTGCAGTCCAATATGAGAAGTCAGTTTTCCGGAGCTTCTTAAGCAGCGTACATACCGAAAGAGAAGACGACTGCGAGCAGGATGCGGATCCAGCTTGTGATGAAGCGGGAGTACATAACGGAGACAACACCGACCTCAACGGTCTCTGTCTCAGCTTCCGCAAGACCAAGTCCTACAGGGATGAAGTCGCAGGCAGCGTGGCAGTTCAGTGCGAACAGACCAACCAGTGCCAGGGAAGGGGAGATCCTTCCGGCTGCGATCTCGGCACCCATGATACCGCCCAGGATCTGGGAGATAACAGCGCCGGGGCCCAGGATTGCGGACAGGCCGGGGATGGAGCAGATGATACCCAGGACAAGGAGTCCGGGAATGGAACCGAGCAGGGGCTGCAGGATGCCGGAGAAGAAGGTGCCGAAGCCCGTGCCGTTGATGATACCGATCAGCATGGAGACGAAGGCCATGAAGGGGAGCAGGGTGTTGATGGCAGTCTGGACAGCGTCACGTGCAGCCTGGTTGAAGGTCGCGACGACCTTGCCTGCGCCCAGGCCAATCTTTGCCAGGGCGTTGCCATTGCCGGACTCGGCCATCTGCTCGGACAGCTTCTTGGTGGTGTCGATGCCGCCCTTTTTCTCCTCTGCGGGTGCTTCTGCTGCGGGAGCAGCATCGAGAGACCCCTGTGTCGGGACTTCAGAACCATCAGCGGGCATTATGTTGGCATTTGTTACGCCGGAGACATAGATGTCTTCCTTGATGAACTGGGCAAGGGGGCCTGCCTTGCCGACGGGGTTGATGTTGATGGTGGGGATGCGTTTCTTGGGATAGAGGCCGCAGCGGAGTGTGCCGCCGCAGTCGATGATGACGGAAGCCGTTGACGGGCTCGAGGCCTGTCAGTTCCACGATCCTGGGAAGGATCTCGGGGGCGACACCGCCGCCGGTGATGTACATGACTTTATTTCTCTTGTCTGTTCCCTGGATGGTCAGGGGGCCGCCGAAGCCGCCGGAGCCTTTTTCTACGCGGATTGCTCTGTATTCTGCCATTTGATTTTCCTCCCTTTATAATTGAGTGTTTGTTTTGACTGTTTATAGTGTGTTTTTGTTTTACGGTTTGCAGTGCCGTGTTGTCTGAGTTTTTTTGTCTGCCTTTCAGCTGTGTTTTTCTTTGATGATTGCATGATATCGTAAAAATACGACACTCTTAATTCCACGATTGCCGGGAGAGTGGAAATCCATTTGTTCAGCGAATTTCCGCCGTGTGGAAAAGGCCCGTATGATTTTGCCCTGTTCTTGCAGTACAAGCCCTGAAAAAGGATAAACCGTGATACAATGATGTAAAGGTCAAAAGGTATCCAATGGCTCTGAGTCTCGTCAAGTTGCACAAACAGCCGAAGGGCCTTGGCGAACCGCTGCCAGCGAGGGTAGAGCGAGAGCGTGCCCAAGGCGTTTGTGCAACTTGACGAGACGGTGTTCCCTTAACCACCTTTTGACCTCAACATCATACAATTGCATTACAGACAAATGCGTTTTGAACAGCGTTGAAAACTGTGCGTCTTCAGGCATAATTGCGGAGGGAAAAACATGAGATTGAAAGATGCGATTGCATCGCTTCAGCTTGGAAAAAAGAAAAAAACGCAGGACCGTCAACTGTCAACAATATGGAGCAGATATGCGGAGGACGGACCGGATGCGGTGCCCCTGGCAGAATACCCCCGGCCCCAGCTTAAGCGTACCGACTGGCAGTGTCTGAACGGCTGGTGGGAGTATGCCTTCCGCCTGCCGGGCGAGCCCATGGGGACGGCGGACGGGAAGATTCTGGTCCCGTTTTCCCCTGAAACTGTGCGGTCCGGAGTCGGCCGCACGCTTTTGCCCGGGGAAGTGCTCTGGTATAGAAGAACGATTGATGATTTTCATCTTCCGGAAGGAAAAAGAGCGATTTTGCATTTCGGAGCAGTGGATGAGCGATGCATTGTCTGGTGGAACGGGACGAAGGTCGGCAGCCACCGCAACGGCTATCTCTCCTTTTCCTTCGATGTGACAGACTATGTGCGCGAGGGCACCAATAAACTGGAGGTCTGTGTCCGTGACGATACCGATCAGGGAACAGCCTGCCGCGGCAAGCAGACGCTGAAGCCGGGCGGAATGTATTATCACGGGCAGAGCGGCATCTGGCAGACGGTCTGGCTGGAAACAGTCCCGGAGATCTATCTCAGAGATTTAAAAATCACACCTCTTTTGGAAGAAGAGGCCATAGAGCTGAGACTGACATTTTCCGACAATCCCGAACCCGGAAAAACATGTGCTGCCGATCGGGCAGAGAATAAAAAAGACCAGGCACCGGAAGACGATGCTCTGGAGGGGGATACTCAAAAAGACGATGCTCCGAAGGGAGATGCTCAAAAAGACGATGCTCTGAAGGGAGATACTCAAAAAGAAGATGCTCTGAAGGAGATGAAAACAGAATGCCGGGATTCACGGGTCAGAGTTACTGTTTTTTCTCCGGCACTGTTCAACTCGGAGGAAGAAACAGAAGGTGCTTTAGAACCGTCTGAATCAGTCTGCAGCCCGGAGTCCGGAAGAATCTTCGATTTTCCCTGGAAACGCAGGATGAAAGTACGGATTCCCGTCCCGGATCCCCGGCTCTGGAGCCCCGACGATCCCATGCTCTATGCTTTCCGTATCGAAGCGGGAGAGGACATGGTGGATTCTTATTTTGCCATGCGCTCGTTCGGTGTGGGAAAGGATGAGGCCGGCAGGGCCTGTCTGCTCTTAAACGGAGAGCCCTGTTTCTTCCACGGCGTGCTGGACCAGGGATACTGGCCGGAGAGTCTGATGACGCCGCCGGCGGATCAGGCTATGATCTTCGATATTACCCAGATGAAGGAACTGGGCTTCAATATGCTGCGCAAGCACGTGAAGATCGAACCTGCCAGATGGTACTGGCACTGTGACCGGATCGGCATGGCGGTCTGGCAGGACATGGTCAACGGCGGAGGCCGCGTGAATAAGATCCTGGAGACTTATGGCCCTACGGTCTTTCCGCCTCTGGGGACCCGCCTGCGGGACAATCACTACGCACTTTTGTCCAGGCAGGATGCCGGCGCCAGGAGGAGGTTTGAAGCGGATCTGAAGAAGATGATCCGCCAGCTCTGCAATTGTCCCTGTATAGGCATGTGGATTCCTTTCAACGAGGGATGGGGCCAGTTCGATGCGCTCCGGATTGCGGACGATGTAAAAAAAGCAGATCCGACAAGGCCGGTCGATCACGCCAGCGGCTGGTTTGACCAGGGCGGAGGAGATGTGCGGAGCGTTCACAATTATTTCCGCCCGCTCACCGTGGAGCCGGACAAAAGAGCTTTTGTCCTCTCCGAATACGGCGGTGCCAACTGCAATGTTGCCGGTCATTCCATGAGTGAAGAAGTGTACGGTTATCAGACAGTGAAGGAAGAAGAATTCCCGGACACATTCCGCAATCTCATGGATCAGGTTCACTCTTTGGTAAAAGACGGCCTTTGCGGAGCCGTGTACACGCAGGTCTCCGATATAGAAGAAGAGACAAACGGCCTGCTCACCTATGACCGCTGCGTGCGGAAGGCAAAGGTGCAGTGATATGAGGACACGGCCTCAGCCGGAAGTGGAGTCAGAAGACAATGAACATAGAATTAATCAGCCCGCAGACGCTGCTGTGCTGCCTGGCCTTTTTCTTCGCGGGAATCGTAGATTCCATTACGGGCGGCGGCGGTCTGATCACAATACCGGCCATGCTTGCGGCAGGGATTCCTGTCCGCTTTATTACCGGCACAAATCAGTGCTCTGCGTGGATCGGTTCGGGTGTAGCAGCATTTAAATACATGAGAAGCGGTAATATACACCTGAAATCAGCGCTCATCACGCTCCCGTTCGCAGTGGCAGGGTCTTATCTCGGAGCCAGATTGAATCTGATCGTTCCGGTTCAATATCTGAAGATTTTTATGCTGGTCACGGTTCCGGTCATTGCGATTTTCTTATTCGCAAACAAGAACCTGGGCGAAGGCGATCATATCGATGAGAAGTCGGGCGCTTCCATTGCTTTCCGGTCTGCAGCCATAGGCCTTCTGCTCGGAGGATACCAGGGCTTTTACGGTCCCGGAGCCGGATTGTTTTTTATGCTTGCCTATGCAGCTTTTCTGAAGCTGAATCTGGTGAAGGCCACTGGAAATACAAGATTTGTCATTGCAGTGGCTTCGATTATTTCGGTGTCAACCTACGCCTCATCAGGCGCAGTAATCTGGAGCCTTGCGATCGCTTCGACCGTATTCAATATTGCGGGATCCTATCTGGGAGCGGCTCTTGCGATAAAAAAAGGGGCAGAAATCATCCGTCCCATTATGATCTGCGTAGTGGCACTGCTGCTGGTAAAACTTGTTTTTGATTTTTTGTGAATTTTCATAATTAAAAAGGGACTGCCGCTTCCGGGCAGTCCCTTTTTGGGGGAAAGGGGATAATATTGGGGTATGGTAAGGGAGATATTGTCTGGTATGATCGATGCTTAGATTCGCTATTATCAATGACTCGGTATTATCAATTCTGCTATTCAGTCTCTTTATTATTTCTCGACGATCTGAATCTTTGTTCCGATCTTGACTTCAGGCATGGGCTTTGCCTCGACATAGATGGTGCCGGGAAGTTCGGCTTCTGTTGCGCCGCTGAAGTTGAATGTGCAGTGGCCCAGTCCCTTGAGGGTGATGGGGGCTTCGTAGCCGACGCAGGTGATCTTGAACTCCGCGCCGTCGATCACGACGTACTGTCCGGGAGCGATCTCGCCGTTGATGGGATTTACGCTGACGCTGTAGCAGTAATCCTTGATCTCATCGGGAGCATTCTCGCCGAAGATGATGAACATTCCTGCATCCTTGAACTCCTCTACACACTCGCCTGCTGCCTTGACCTGATTCTCATAGATAACCTTCATTTGTACTCTCCTCCTTGAGCTTCTTTTCATCCTTTATATTTTCTGCTTTTTTGTTTTTCTTTCGGAGTCCCTTTTCCTGCGGGTCCCTTTGATGTTTTGATGTTTATTTGATGTTTAGAGGATAACCGAAAGCGGACGCTTCTTTAATGCAGTGATTTCCCTCTGTATGGAAATTGATTAGTCCGGCGGATTTCCACCGGGTGGAAAAATCCTGAACAAAGGCCATGATTGGAAATATTTGTCGGGAATATTATTTCTCGACGATCTGGATCTTTGTTCCGATCTTCACTTCAGGCATGGGCTTTGCCTCGACATAGATGGTGCCGGGAAGCTCGGCTTCTGTTGCGCCGCTGAAGTTGAATGTGCAGTGGCCCAGACCCTTGAGGGTGATGGG
>ONKG01000167.1 GCA_900318375.1 uncultured Lachnospiraceae bacterium | reverse complement strand
AGATGCTGGAACGTGACTTTCCTGCAGAAACTGTCCAGAGCCGGGATCATCCGGGAGAGCCTTGACCAGTACGGATACATCTTCGTGGGAGATACCATGGACGACCTGGTCGAAGCGGCCAACACGATCGCTTCCGAACATCTGGAGATCGTGACAGCGGATCCTTTCTCTGTCATGACGGGGATCCGCAACGCGGGGGCGGTTTTCCTGGGCAGCTATTCATCCGAGCCCCTGGGTGATTATTTCGCGGGCCCCAACCATATCCTGCCCACCAACGGTACGGCCAGATTCTTCTCTCCACTGGGCGTCGATCAGTTCATCAAGAGGACCAGCATCATATCCTATTCAAAGCAGGCGCTGGAAAAGGTCCACGAAGATATAGAGCTCTTCGCCATGAATGAAGGGCTGGACGCCCATGCCAATTCGATCCGTGTACGATTTGAATGATTTTGAATGATTTTGAATGATTTTTGACAGCAGACAGCGGCCCTTTGCGGGGCGTGCCGGAAGGAGGAGTCGACATGAGTAAAGCTTATAAAAAATTTGTTCCCAGTATTTACCTGTATCAGGGCAGGGCTGTCCACAGCCTGCGGGACCATACCGTTGTTGACGATGATCCTCTGCGTCTGGCCATGTCCTATAACAACGGCACCGCCGATGAACTGCTGATCTTTGACCAGTCCAGAAATGACGCGGAGCATGACCAGGCCATCGACATGATCCGCAGCATCTGCGAGAATGTACGGATCCCTGTGACCGGCGCCGGCCATATCCGCCGGCTGGAGGATGTCAAAAAGCTGCTCTACGCCGGATGCCGTAAGGCGGCACTCAATTTCTCCAGAGAAGACAATGTGGAACTGGCTGCCGAAGCGGCTGCCAGATTCGGCCGGGACAAGATCGCTGCCTGCTGCCTGGCGACAGACGCGGTCCTGGGCAATCAGGAGCTGATCCTGAAGAATGTCAGCCGCCTCTACTATGTGGACGGCATCGACAGGACCCCCTGGCACAAGGCCCCCCGCGTGGACGGGATCGAGACCATCGCGGTACTGGAAGAGATCTCCGACGAAGACATGGCGGTCCTGATGAATATGAACGGGATCGGGGGCGTCGGCGGCAACGCGGTCAATGACAGGATCAGCCGGATCCTGGGCATCAAAAAGGAACTGGAAGAGAAACACATCCCGGTCCGTATGCGGAAAGCGGCTTATCCCTGGTCTGCCTTTGTTAAGAACAGCGACGGCCTGCTGCCGGTCGTTGTCCAGGACGCGGCCACTGACCAGGTGCTGATGGTCGCGTATATGAATGAAGAGGCCTATGAGCATACCATTCTGTCCGGAAAGATGACCTACTGGTCCAGGAGCCGGAAGGAGCTCTGGGTCAAGGGCGATACCAGCGGGCATTATCAGTATGTCCGGTCCCTGACCGGCGACTGCGATATGGATACCCTGCTGGCCAGAGTCGATCAGGTGGGCGCGGCCTGCCATACCGGCAGCCATACCTGCTTCTTCAACGAAGATCTGGCGGATACGGATCCCCGTTCCCACAACCCCGGCAAGGTCCTGGAGCGTGACTACCAGACCATCCTGGACAGAAGGGCCAATCCCAAAGAGGGATCCTATACCAATTACCTGTTCGATAAGGGGCTGGACAAGATGCTCAAGAAGCTGGGAGAAGAGAACACGGAGATCATCATCGCCGCCAAGAATCCGGGTTCCAACGAGATCATCTATGAGATCGCGGATTATCTCTATCACCTGATGGTGGTCATGGCGGACAGGAATGTCAGCTGGGACGATATCATGGAGGAACTGGCCCGCAGGCAGGCCCATTGAAGAAGTGTTTTCCGGCTGCTTTGCAGAATCAGGCATTGTGAATATCGGTCAGGCTGTCCCGTACCGGGCGGCCTGACCGTTTTTAGAAGGCCGGAATCCGGTATACAGCGAAATGAATCAAATAAATAAAAAATTCAAACAATTTATTCAAACAATTTGGTCGATTGAAATCTTAAATTCCACTTTAAAAGGCTAAATTCCACCATCAGATAAGGTGTTGATTTTACTTTTACAAAACGGATTCTTTCACTCGATTTCCATTCTGCTCTGCGCCTGTCAAGGGGCTTACAAAACGGATTCTTTCACTCGATTTCCATTCTGCTCTGCGCCTGTCAAGGGGCTTTTGCGGCATAACGGGGCCCCTTCCCCATTATTCCACAGTCCCCTTGACAGGCTTGCCGTCCCGCGTATCAGCGGTATCGCCGATAACGGGGAACCGACGAGAACGAAAGGATTTCCCGTTATCGTAATCTATTGTACGCGGGCCGGACGCGCCATTACTACGGTCTGTCCGCAAGGATTGTAAGGGGCTCTGCCCCTTTGACCCCGGCCTCCTACAGGGAACCAACAGGGACGGCCGGATCAGGGGCATTTTCCCTTTTTTTATGTGGCAGTTCCCTTGTACCCCTGCTAAATCTGCATTAAGATAGAAGGGCAGGACGGAAATCCGGGCATAAAAGTGGGCACGACAACAGGAGGTCGAATTCATCGTGTGATTTTTTGTAAATGTGAATTCCACCCCTCATATGGGTATATATGGTGGTCGTCCACATTCATCCGGCCCGGCTTTGCAGACTGTTATTTCAAGAGCTCAGGGCTCAGGGTGATCTCATCGGCAGGGATCTTCCTGAGTCCCAGCACTTTCAGGATCTCTTCTCCATATTGAAATGCAAATACGTCATAGGGGCTTTTATCACCAAGCTTTTTTCTTGTGTAAGAATTGATATGGCTCATCATCAGGCTGATCTGTTCCTGTGTATAAAGGCCCAGGTCAACCCCTTTGGGAATGACGCGCCTTATCATCTCATGGTTGTTCTCACAGCTGCCTTTCTCGTAGGAAGCGTTGGCATTGCAGTAGAAGACCCTGGTGCGCCTGTTCCCCTGCCCGTCAAATTCGATGGCAGCAGGGTTGGAGAACTCGCTTCCATTGTCACACAGTAGGACGGGGAAGAGTTCCATGAACGATTCCGGTGCAAGCGCAAGGTACAGCCTCTCGAAGATATCGGTCACTGACCTGGAATCGTTGGCGTCCCTCAGGAATGCAAGCTGCAGTTCCTGCTGGACGAAATGGATCGTCAGCAGTACTTTGCCTCCCTTGATCCCTTCGACCGTATCGCATTCCCTGAATGGTGTATCCGGATGTTCCTCCAGATAGTCATTGAAGTCGTCATATGTACGCCCGATACGGCATTTTTTATCGACTTTCAAGGCGGTTGACTTTTTCTTGCGGGGCCGCATGCGTACGGTCCTGGGCATATCAAGGTTAATGGCGTCAAGCAGGTTGTTGTTGACATAAGTATAGAGGGAACGCTCACTGACCATGAGTTCATCCGCATGGTTGGCGCAGATGTGATGCAGGGACTGGCCTTTCCGCAGCAGGGGCGAGACGATGGAATTGATGTTTGCCAGCTCCGTTTCAGAGACAGCGAAACCTGACCGGGACTCCTTTCTCAGTGTCTCATACTCACGCTGGGCGGAAGATGCCCTGTAAAAGGCTTTTTCCAGTGTGCACTTACTCTTTTGCTTGCACGCATTGCATACGTAGGGCGCCCTGGTCAGGGCTTTGCATACATAGGGCTCATAGCGGCCACATACCTTTATGCATTTTCCGCAGGACCAGCAGAAACGCCGTTTGTTCATACAGGTGCCACAGACCAGACGTGCGCTGCAGGAGCGGTCGTAACAGTGCTTACAGTTATTGAACGACTTGCCGAATCCGCCGGTCTGTTCAAAGACCAGATGTTTCCTTACCTCTTTTGAAACAGTAGTACAATCCTTCCCCAGGATCCTGCCGATTTCTTTGAAGGAGGTGCCCTTGTCCAGTTCTGCCTGCAGGGTTGATCTTGTATTGATGTCCATGTGCTTTTGTTTTTCCATATCCGGCTCCTTCCCGCCGGACCTTATTTGTGGATAACCGCAGAACATGATACATCAGTATTCAGAACAAGTGAATTCCACTTTTGGCAGGACCACACTTTGGAAGAATTAAATTCCACCTCAAAGTGGAATTTAATTTTTCAAACGAGTAATTCAAACAATTTTCATTCTTCCATGTTGACAATCCCGTAAACCCGTGATAAATTATCTGAGTATGCCGCATGATGAGGCTTACCCTGACTTTCACGGGAATACCCGGAAGGGGATCACAAGGAAGTACAGGGCGGGCAGAAGCAGTGTCAGGTACTGCATTTGCTTCCCCGGCAAGAGCTCCGGAACAGACCCGGTTCCGGCAGCCGCCGCAGTCAGCGAGTTTTAGAAAGAAGGAGGTACCAGAATGTACGCGATTATTGCAACAGGCGGAAAGCAGTATAAGGTTTCTGAAGGAGATTTCATCGATATCGAAAAGATCGATGGCGAGCCCGGAACCGCTGTGACCTTTGATCAGGTCCTTGCTGTGAGCGGAGACGCACTTAAGGTAGCAGGTGATGTTGCCGGTGCAACTGTAACAGGTACTGTCGTCAAACAGGACAAGAGAAAGAAAGTCGTCGTATACAGGTATAAGAGAAAGAGCGGCTATCACAAAAAGAATGGCCACAGACAGTGCTTTACCCGTGTTAAGATCGACGCGATTAACGGCTGATCCGCGCCTGCGGACCAGATACGGACATGACAAAAGTCCTGATTAAGAGGGACCGGACGGGCCATTATCTGTCTTTCCATTGTAAGGGCCACGCGGGCTACGCGGAAGAAGGTGAGGATATCGTCCATGCCGGTCTGCAGCAGGTAGGCCAGATACCCGTCCTTCGGGTCCGTGGGGATCAGGTCGTAATGCTTTTTCGTCCGCAGGAGGCGGATCAGGTGCCAGATGTTGATCCCGACCAGAAACAGGTTCATGGCCGCCGTGGGATAGGACCGGATCAGCAGCGCATAGCAGGTGAAGATCAGGCTGCCGACCAGGTTGATCACCCGCAGCCGGACGACGGAGGTCATCAGCATGGAGATGACCACCAGCGCCGAACCGACGTATCCGATGAGTTCATAGAGCGTTCCCGTATCCATATGCTTCCTCCTTCTGTTCCGTTCCGGCTGCCGTCACTCCGGCAGCGCCATCTCGCTGTCCATGGCCGTAAACCCGTATTTTTCATACAGCGGGCGTCCCATGGCGGTCGCCTCCAGCGTAATGCAGCTGAT
>ONKG01000015.1 GCA_900318375.1 uncultured Lachnospiraceae bacterium | reverse complement strand
TTGCGCCTTCAGGGCAGCAGGGGCGATTTAGCCGCTGCTGCCCACAGGGGAGGTTGCGGATTTCTATTTTGATTTTTCAGAAGGGCCTGAACTGTAACTCTCAGAAAAAAAGTTTACAAATACAGAGGAGGATGCCAATGACACAGACGAATAATTTTGATACAATGATGCCAGCCAATCCTGTACCGACAGTTGCTCCAATCAAGGAGGTTACAGATATGACAGGAGCAACAAAACAGATTACGGCATTATATTGCAGACTTTCGCAGGAAGACGAGCGTTCCGGCGAGTCCTTATCCATTGAAAATCAGAAGTCCATTCTTCTGCAGTATGCACGGGAACAGCATTTTACCAATCCGGTATTCTTTGTGGATGACGGTTATTCCGGCACCAACTTTGACCGTCCAGGTTTCCAGCAGATGCTGGCAGAAATGGAAGCTGGCCATGTAAAGGTGTGCATCACCAAAGACCTTTCCCGTCTGGGAAGAAACTCATCCCTTGTTGGGCTTTATACTAGCATGACCTTTCCAAAATACGGGGTCAGGTATATCGCCATCAATGATAATTTTGATTCCAATGATCCAAACAGCATTAACAACGACTTTGCCGGTATCAAGAACTGGTTCAATGAGTTTTATGCCAGAGATACCAGCCGCAAGATCAGAGCTGTTCAGAAGGCAAAGGGAGAAAAAGGACTTCCGCTGACAACCAATGTTCCCTACGGATACGTGAAGGATCCGAATGATCCGAAGCATTGGGTTATCGATCCGGAGGCAGCCGAAGTGGTAAAACGCATCTTTGACATGTGTATGGAAGGGCGTGGTCCGAGCCAGATTGCCAGACAGCTGAAGGAAGATAAGGTGTTTACCCCTACTGCCTACCACAAGCGTCAGGGCAGAAATACGCCAAATACAGAGCCGGAAAACCCTTATGGCTGGAATAGCAGTACCGTTGTACACATCCTCGAAAGACGTGAATATACCGGCTGTGTGGTCAACTTTAAGACCTATACCAACTCAATCTGGGATAAAAAGCAGCGGGATAATCCGGTTGAGAATCAGGCAATTTTCCCAGACTCACATGAACGTATCATTGATGATGAGGTCTTTGAAAAGGTTCAGCAGATCCGTCTGCAGAGGCACAGAAAAACGAAATCCGGAAGAAGCAGTATGTTCTCCGGACTTGTGTATTGCTCAGATTGTGGTGAGAAGCTTTACTATGGTGCAACCAATAATTATCGTACAGAGGGTGCATTCTTTGACTGCTCCCTTCACTGGAAGCATAAGGACAAATGCGGTACCCATTACATTCGAGAGAAAGTACTGCAGCAGCTGGTCCTTCAGCACATCCAGATGGTCACCGGGTACATCTACCGTCATGAGGCTCATTTTCGTCAGGCAATGGAGCAGCAGCTCCATGCGGAGAGTGCAAAACAAATCGCAGCCAACCGTCAGGCATTGGAACGCAGTGAGAAGCGTATCTCGGAGCTGAAGCGCTTGTTCATTAAGATTTATGAGGATAACGCAAGTGGCAAGCTGAGTGATGAGCGCTTTGATATGATGAGCCAGACCTATGAAGCTGAACAGAAAGAACTGGAAGCCGAGGTCATCCGTCTGCAGAAAGAAATCGAAGTACAGGAAACACAGATTCAAAGCATTGAGAAGTTTATTCAGAAATCCAGCCAGTATGTCGGCATTGAGGAGCTTACCCCGTATGTCCTTCATGAACTGGTAAAGGCCATTTATGTAGATGCACCGGATAAGTCCAGTGGCAAGCGCAGACAGCATATCCACATCCAGTACGATGGACTGGGATTCATCCCTCTGAATGAGCTTTTAACAAGTGAAAAGGCGTGACCGAAGCCACGCCTTCCCATCTTTTTTCAATTCTTAAACATTTACTGTTTTACGATGCCCCGCCACCTGCGGTCTCCTTTTTTTATGTCTTTTTGTCATTTCTTATGTCTTTTTGTCATTTCCGGCAAATGGCAGGATTTCAGAATTTTGATTTCTTTTACAGCTAAATGATGAAAAAAGCGGACAGAATCCGCGTGGAAGTGATTTTTTTTAAGCAATATAATGTATATATACATGTATATATACAGAAACAATTATATATGGAGCAGATTATTAGTCTGATAACTTATCTCGCCAGCACATTACTGACAGATATCTACAGCCCGATTTTGGAACCCCGGTAATTAGGTAAGAATTCGATTGGCAGGGACTTTATGCAGTATTTTTTTGACAGACGCAGCTATGCGGTGAAAAAAGTTAATCAGAAAGTACGGGTCATCTATGCAAGTTTTCTGACCCGGGAAGAATTTATGCAGCTGCGCAGGGTATATCATTCCCATGACGATGCACTTGAACTGATGCTGATCTTGGGCGGCTCCGGACTGGTGATCATTGACGGAGTTCCGTGCAATGTCAGTGTCGGAGATATCATTATTTACAACAGGAATTCCTATCATCAGGAAAATGCTGATCTGGACAAGGGATTCTCTCTATATGCCGTTGCAGCCACGGGCATCCGGTTTCCGGGACTTCCCGATGATCATATCTGCGGTAAGGACGCACCCAAAGTCCTGAACACGGAAAATGATTTCGAAAAGTTCCGTATGCTCTTCTCCAGAATATTCAACCTTGTCCGGATCGGAGATTACAGACAGACCGAACTTTTGGACAATTATATGAAAGTCCTGATAGAAGAAGTGATTTTGAAATGCAATGAGCAGAAGGAAAAATCCCTGTTCGTGAGTTCCGGAAAAAAGAATGTCTCTGCGGAAATCCTCGCATGGCTCAACGAGCACTACATGGAAAAGATCACTCTGCAGGATGTGGCCGACGACCTATCGCTGAGTCCGGGCTATGTGTCCCATATATTCAAGGACCGCTTTGGATACCCGCCGATGCAGTATGTAAATTATCTCCGCATAGGCAGGGCGCAGGTCCGTCTCATAGAAAGCAATGACAAAATTGCCACCATCGCAATGGATGTCGGATTCAACAATATCGGGAATTTCAACCGCACTTTTCTATCTCTGGTCGGGCTGACGCCCCGGGATTTCCGGAAAGCCCATTCAAATGTGTAAAAAGAGAAATCGGACGGGGAGGCATCTCTCCTCCGAACCCGTCCGGCTCTTTGCTCAATCCATAATACCTTACCCGAACAGGCCCGGAAGCAGTTTACCCTCCGCTTCCGGGCCTGTTTGTTTTGGGGTTTTTGGGGGTTGGGGACGGTCCTTTTGTATCTGTCCCCGTGCCCCTGCCCCTGGCCAACCCAACTACGTTTCATCCCTGGTCAAATGTTTGATCCACTTGCCGCTCCGCACCCGCAAAAAGACAGGCAGGCCCTTGAAAATCTGATCTGACTGGATACACAGGACGACTGCCGGCACAGGCAGCTGCCAGACAAAAGCGGCCAGCAGGGAGAGCGGCATAACAATTGCCCAGACACTGACTGTATTCAGGATCAGCGAAAATTTCGTGTCGCCGCTTCCGCGCAGGACACCGTTGCAGACGGGCATCTGATAGGCCATGCCTACCATGACAAAGCACATGACGATCATGATCTGATCTGCCAGGCGCATGGCATTCGGTGTCAGGCTGTAGCGGGACAGGAGCGGTCCATGCAGCAGGAAAAGAATCACAGCGAGAACAATTCCCACACAAAGATTCAATACAGAAACCGTGCGCGCGTCGGACCTGATGCGGTGCAGATCCCCCCTGCCTACCGTCTGTCCCATCACGACAGCCGTAGCCGAGGCCATAGCTCTCACGACCACTTTGAGATACTGATAAAAGGTCGTTGCCACCGAATTTGCCGCGATGGCATCCGACGCGTCCGGACCCGGCAGATGACCCAGAATCGCCGTCTGCAGCGGCACTGAGACCGCCCACAGAAGGCTTGCCATAATGACCGGAGCCGCAACGCGCAGGAAATCTACTGTCAGCTGCCTGCCGCAGGACAGGAAATTCTCCGAGAAGAGCTGCAGTTTTCTGTCCCTGAAGCGAACGTAGCCAAGTACGATCAGAAGTTCCGCGATCCTGGCGGTCAGTGTCCCGACAGCAGCTCCGCGGATACCCATTTCAGGAAATCCAAAGCGGCCGAAGATCAGCACATAGTTGATACAAGTGTTAATGATCAGAGAAACAACGGAAATATAAAAGGAAATTTTGACCGTTCCAACACAGCGGAGTGCCGCCATCAGTACATTGGTAAGAATGAACAGGGGGAATGTAAACAGAATGATCTGCAGGTAGATCTGTCCCTGCTCTATGATCGCCGCATCTCTTGTAAAAAAGTGAAGCAGCGGAACCGGGAACAGACCGCATACTGCCGCAAAGAAGAGGCCGCATCCCAGGCCGAGCTTCAGCGACACTCCTGTAATCTTCCGCACCGGCGACATCCTCCCCTGGCCGTAGTACTGAGATGCCAGGATAATGTTTGCGTCACAGACTGAAATGGCAGTCTGCTGTACCAGAAAGAAAATCTGGTTTACCGTCGCGGCGCCTGACAGCGCTGTCTGTGAGTAGCTTCCCATCATGACATTGTCAATCATGTTCACACTATAGGCCACCAGATTCTGCAGTGCCACCATGATAAAGATTGAAAACAACTGCCTGTAAAAAGATCTGTCCCGGGTAAAGAAAGTACTTCCTGTATTGTATTTTGCTGTCTCCCTTGCCATATGTCCTTCCCCCAACAATTACACCGTTAAACGGCAGGATCCTCTTTATGATTTAATTAAAATCAATTATAACGCACCCGCAGGGAAATGGGGACTGTCCTTTTGTATCCGTCCCCATCGTTCCTATTCAGGACAAGGGGACAGATACAAAAGGACAGTCCCCAAATCTTCCTCCCCCGTTTTCTGTCCTTTTGGACTTTCTCTCTTTCATCGTTTATAATAAACAAATCACCGCATGCGCGGACATCCATTACAGAATTAATGAAGGAGGAGTCTTTTGAAGGACATGGCAGACGTATCTTCAAAGAAGACCGTTTCAGGACAGGAAAATACAGCCGCAGGCACGCAGCAGGATGCTGCCGCTGTCGACCAGGCCCGGGCGGAGCTGCAGCAGGAAGAGGCCGCGGTCTTTGCCTTTGAACAGGAGCACCTGTCCGAGGTTTATCATAAACTGGAGGCGATAGAAAGCAGTCTGGAGGACAGGATCAGTTCGATCGCGGAAAAAGCCGCAGCAGAAAAGCTGGACATCCGTGAGAACCTGGCACTCAATTTCGAAGGAGACTCGGACTCGATGGAAACCTATATCGAATTCGAGGTCATGAACCATGCCATCGACCAGTACAATATTGACCGTGACACGGCGGCAGAAAAGCTCAGCCGGGTCAGACGTCTATTAAATGCGCCCTATTTTGCCAAAGTGCGGCTTCAGTTCGATCCCGACGAAGACGCGGAAGAGTACTATATCGGCAGCACAGGTGTCTCGGAGAATGCCCATGAGCCTCTGGTGATCGACTGGCGCTCTCCCGTCGCGGAGACCTATTACAACCAGGACAACGGGAAAACCTTCTACACGGTGGACGGCCGCCGGATCGATGTCGACCTGCTTCTGAGGCGTCAGTTTGAACTGTCCGGGGATACACTGCATGCCTTTTTTGACACACAGATCGCAATTGAGGACCCCCTCCTCATCCATTCGCTCACAAGGCAGCGCAGCGACAAGATGCAGGCGATCACAGCGACTATCCAGAAGGAACAGAACGCGGTCGTCCGACATGAAAATGTGCCGGTCCTTCTCGTCAACGGCATAGCCGGAAGCGGCAAGACCAGCGTCCTTCTGCAGAGAATCGCCTGGCTCTTCTACCGCCAGCGCGACACACTCCGCCCCGACGAAGTAGTCCTGATGACGCTCAATCCGATCTTCCGCCGCTACATCGACCAGGTTCTCCCGGACATGGGCGAAATGAACCCCGTTTCCGTGACCTGGAAGGAATTTCTGTCTATGGCAGGCGTTTCCCGCAGGAGAAGCGGCGGCGGTGATTCAGATTTCCGGACACTCCCCGAATTTCTCCGCACCATGAAGGAAAAGCTTCCTTCCCTACGGCTTGAACCTGAAGATCTACGCGCTGTCCATCAGAAAAACATCCGTGTACTGTCGCAGACGTGCATTGCCGAAGTTCTCGCCCGGCACCCCGAAATCCCGACCGGCGAACGACTCGTGCAGATTGTCATCGATGATCTGAAAGAACTCGCCAGGCGCGAGATCCGCCGCAAAGAGCGCGATGAGGACGAGATGCGGGAGAACGCAGAAAGCAGCGAATCCGATACAGCCTCCGAAGGGACCTCTTCCCGCTCCGCGGATATCACTTCCTCCAGGGCGGAGGACAACCGGATCCAGAGCCAGTACGGCGGCGCCTTTCACGCCATCAATTCCTGCCAGTGGCTGGATATCGACCGGATCGGGACACGCCTTCTGGGCAGAAAAAATCTCTCCGACATCGAGTGGCTCTACCTCAAAATGCTGCTCACCGGCCAGCGGGACCTGCGCACCAAATATGTGATGATCGACGAGGTCCAGGACTATACGCCTGCCCAGCTGATGATACTGCGCAAATACTATCCCCGCGCCAGATTTATGCTGCTGGGCGACGAGTATCAGGCCATCCGGGAGGGAACAGTCTCCTTTGCGCAGATTCATAAGCTCTTTGAAAAAGCCCCGTCGGATTCCACAGGGAGACAGATCAACAGGATCGCAAAAACCGATAATCCCGGCAGGGTGACAGAGTTGTTTCTGACGACAAGCTATCGCTCCTCGCCCGAGATCACGGCCCTGTTCGCCGGTCTTCTGCCCGAGGAGCAGCAGATCCTCGTCTCCTCCGTGCAGCCCTCCGGCTTCGAGCCTGTTTTCCGGACATGCAGCAGCAGGGAGGAGTACGCCCGGAATCTCGTCCTTGCTGTAGAAAGGGCACAGCAGCAGGAGGGGCTCACTGCCATCATCTGTGCCGGCGCGCGCAGCATGGAAAAGACTGCCGCCCTGCTCGCAGAACAATCGGCGGATCGTGAAAAGCAGGTTTCCCCGGTCTCTGATGAGAATAAGACCGCTGCCGGCCTGCCGGACAGCTGCCCTGTGCCTGTCATCCGCTCCGGAGACAGTCTTCCCGGGAAGGGTGTCTTCCTCATCACCCTTGCCCATGCCAAGGGGCTTGAGTTCGACGGCGTGATCCTGCCTGACGCAAACAGGGACAACTATCCTGATACTGTACTCGCCCGCCACCGTCTTTACACGGCGCTCTCCCGCGCGACCCGCCGCCTCACCGTCCTTGCCCGCGGGGAAATGACTCCCCTGCTGGCACATTAAGAATCCGCCTGCGGCAGAATATGATACTTGTAAACAGTTTCTCAGCTCTTATGGCTCTTTTTTGACAGGTAACATCGAAATGAAGAAAGTATTAGTCGGTATGTCCGGCGGTGTGGACAGCGCCGTGGCGGCATATCTTCTGCAGAAAGAAGGCTATGAAGTGTGCGGTGTGACACTGCGCACCTGGGATGCAGGCGACGGGACTGAAAGCCGGTGCTGCGAGATCGATGATGCGCGCAGGGTATCCAATGCTCTGGGCATCAGTTTTTATCCTCTCAACTGTGTCGGCGATTTTTCCCGGTCTGTCGTGGAGCCTTTTATACAGAGCTATCTCGACGGAAAGACTCCCAATCCCTGTATTGAGTGCAATCGTTATCTGAAGTGGGACAAAATGCTCTACGCTGCCAAAGTCATGCAGGCGGATTATGTCGCTACAGGCCACTATGCCCACATCATTCGTCTGGAAAACGGCAGATACACCGTCAAGAGGGCGGATTTCGCCGCCAAGGACCAGACCTATATGCTCTACAAGCTCAGCCAGGAGCAGCTTGCATCCACCCTCATGCCCCTGGGTGCCTACAGCAAAGACCAGGTCAGAAAGATTGCGCAGGAGGCCGGTCTGCCCGTGGCACACAAGCCCGATTCCCAGGAAATCTGTTTCGTGACAGACGGCCACTACGCCGATTTCATCGAGGAATTCGCGAAAAAGAAAAATGACCTTGCCGGGGAAGCAGTTATGCAAGTCCCGGGGCCCGGCAACTTTGTGGATGAGGACGGAAACATCCTCGGGACACACAAAGGCATCACCCATTACACAATCGGCCAGAGAAAAGGCCTGGGCATCGCCCTCGGCCATCCCATTTATGTAAAAGAAATCCGTGCCGGGTCGAATGAGGTCGTGCTCTCCGACGAGCCTGCCCTCTTCAGCAATATTGTAAAAGTGCGCGATGTAAACTTCCTCTCCATTCCCGGCATGGCACCCGGCGAACAGCTCCGCGCCAGGGCAAAGGTCCGCTATCATCACGCGGCTTCTCCCGCAGTACTGGAAATGCAGGAGGACGGCTGCGTCCGGATCACTTTCGACGATCCGGTCCGCGCTGCCGCTCCCGGCCAGTCCTCCGTCTTTTATGACGAAAACGACTGCGTCATCGGCGGCGGCATCATCATGTGAACCGGCAATCATATGAGCCTGCCATCACATAATATGCCCCCTTCCTCATGTAAACAGTTCATCCTGTGAACCGGCCGCCGCACAAGCCGGCTGTCAGCCATCATATTGAGACCATCAAAAAACCACCTTGCACTTCTTTGTGTGAAAGGTGGTTTTTTCGGCGTTTCATATTTACGGCCATGGGCAAGTGCCGCTTGGCTCACTGTTTTCATCATATTTTTGTTTTTATTCCTTATTCATCCACAGCCAGGAGTGCCTGGCGGATTTTTTCAGTCAGTTCCTTCTGCTGCTCTTCATCCAGATATTTCGACGTCCGGATCAGGCAGGTTCCTTCTATGGTGCAAGATCCTGCCTCCATTACGCTTCCGTCGAAAAAGGAAATATACTCCATGCGCTTTTTAGCCTCTTCTTCTGTAGAGAAGATTTCCACTGCGCCGCCTCCGCGGGTGCCAATCATTACGACATCTATGCCTTTATCCTTCTTATCCGCACTTCCGTCGGCTGCAGCCGCCTCTTCTGCCGCAGTGGCGGCTGTCCCGGCAGCGGCTGTCCCTTCCGAAGATGTATCCCCGGCTGCAGTCTCTTCTGCCGATGTGCTGCCAGCGGCGCTGTTTCCTGCAGCAGCCTCTTCTGTCGACGTACTGCCAGCGACACTGTCTCCCACGGCAGTCTCTTCCGCCGACGCAGCATTTTCACTGCTGTCCCCGGCACTGTCTTCCCCGGAGTTCTCACCGTCTTCACCGATTTCGCTTTCGCTGTCGTCTTTTCGCTCGTTTTCAAAAGCCTCCTGCGGGAGCAGACTGCGGTCTATACGCTCGTCAAGGAAATATACGCACCCTGTATATCCGCCCTCAGTACCCAGCAGACCGTTGGGGTCATGATCTGCTGTCACTGCCTCCGCCTGCACAACAGTTTCAATCCGCTCCAGACGTTCCTTCACAAAGCTGTCAGAGGGTGCCGTGATATTGGCCAGCTTCTGAACACTGTCTTCATATTTTTTCTGCGCAGAGCGGACAGACTCGATCTCATCGGTAAAATCGGGCACTTCAGGAACAGGGGGGATCTTCTCTTTGGCTTCTTTCACCGCCCCCAGGGCAGTCTCCGCCTCGTGCTGGACCAGCGCCAGTTCATTTTTGCTGAAACTCCCGGGCACATTGCGCTCCTCAAAGGGATCGATCTGCGCCGGCACTTCCGCAAAAGCCTTTGAGGCACTCTGGATGGAGCTCTCCAGTTCATCCATTGTATCCGGCTCATACGCCTGCTCCCCCTTGTCCAGAACAGCCTGTGCCTCATCCAGGACGGCCTGCAGCTTCCCGTTCGCATCTGCGATCCCCGCCGCCGCTTCATTATAGGGCGCTATGGATTCGTTATATTCCTGCACCGCTGTATTAAAGGCGCTCACGGCGGTCCCTGCCGCCTGTTTCGCGTTCCAGACAGTGTATAAAAAAGCACCTGCCGCCAGCGCTGCGATCACAGCGGCAATGCCGATAATCTTTTTTTTCATCTATATATCCCTCTGTCATCCAATCGGATGCCCCCGGCGCATACACGGGGATTATGTAAGGAAATCACGGTTATTTATATAATTATAAAATAGAATCCTTCTTTGTGATACAATATATTAAAAATACTTATGCTTATGATTTCGCGCCGTAACAGAACACGTACCCTCAAAAGGCGGATACATGCACGCTGAGCGAGGCTCTCTGAGGCGTTTTTGCGGAAGCGATGAGGACAAAGATCCGCCGGCTGTTTGTGCCGCCCGCCAGAGCAAAAGCGCAATGTGACCAGCCATCCCGACATGAACGGAGGTATTATTTTTATGAAAAAACAAAAGAAAATAAATCCTGCGCTCAGACTATTCTGCGTAATACTGCTTGCGTCAGCATGTCTTTTCTCCCTGTATCCGGCCCGGGCAGAAGCTTCCGCTCCTTGGAAATATGAGTATCATCCCCGCGGGGATGAAGCTTTTCAGCAGCATGTACGGCAGATCGTAGAGACCGGCGTCACGGCTCCGTCCGGACAGGGCGAGGTTTACTACGCGGGTCCCTCCGATGATGTTCAGGGTATCATCAACAGTCTTGCCCCCGGAGATACACTATATCTTCAGGGCGGCGTGTACAGCCGCAAAATCCGGATCTACGGCGGTGTAAACGGCACTGCGGATGCCTATATCACGATCGCTGCCGCCCCCGGGGAGGAAGTCATTTTCGACGGTTCGGGACTCAACGGACACGACCAGGATCAGGACGGCCCGTCCATGTTCTGGCTGTACGGCTGTTCCTATGTGCAGCTAAGCGGCTTTGAGGTGAAAAACGCCCATGGGCGCGATGCCAGCGCAATCCTTCTCGAGCCCGGCACCCATCACGTCGTGGTGAGCGACCTGTACATTCACAACATCTCAACTCCCAGCCCCAAAAGCGAAGATCATTGCGCCAATGCCATACTGGTGATGGGACGGAGCGGAGACACCATTTCCAATGTTCTTCTCTTCCGCAACACCATTGAAAACTGCGAGACAGGGTGGTCGGAAGCGATTGCCGTCTCTGCCAATGTGGCAGATATCAATATCGTCGGAAACACTCTTGACGACACCGGCAACATCGCTATCTGCTTTGCCGGCAACTATGGAAACGCGCCTTCGGGTGTCGACTACCCCAGAGGCGGACTGGTCTTCGGCAACACGGTCACCAACTGCCACTGTGTGTACGATACCGGCTTCGCTATTTACGCGGACGGGACACAGAACGTTGATTTCATCAATAATACAGTAAAAAACTGCGACGGCGGTATCGAGGCCGGCGCAGAGCATGGCGGACACGCCACAAAAAATATCCTGATCGCTGACAATCTGCTCACTGACTGCGCGGAAGCTGCCGTCGGGATCGGAACCCCGGGAGGCGGCGGACATGTCAGTTCCGTCACCGTGACCGGAAACCGCTACCGCAATGTCGGCTGGCTGAGCGGCGGCGCATCCATACTTCGCTTCGGTTCCAGTGATGTCAGCACCTACGGAAACAGCTATATCGCCAGCGACGATGAGATGGATCTCCCTGTCTTTGAGACTTTTGACAATCCTCCTCTGCACTGATCACAGACCATTTTCTTTACATACACCTGAATTCCGGAGCCCTTTCCCGGCCTGTACCATACTTAAGTACGGTTAAAACCCGGAGCTGTTCCCTGTTCCCGGTCTGTATTATCATGCACATCCCGATATCATAGACATCTGCACACTATGATCACAACGGCGGCGGTCAGCAGCTCGCAGACCTGGGTGAACCACCCGGACAGGTCTCCGGTCGTTCCGCCGAAATTTTTCACGGCCATATGCCGGTAGTAAAGAAGGACTGCCAGCGCCGACAGCAGGGCGGATACTGCCGGCAGAGGAAATGCAGGCGCAGGGCTCGCCGGAATCATGACCGCACCCGTGGCCAGAATCACTGCTGCCATCACCGCAGCCGTGCTTTTTGCCGCAGGATCCGTCTCCTGCCGGAGCATTCCGTCTTTTTTTGCCTTGGGAAATGTCACTGCGGCAAAAGCGCTGAAAGCGCGCGAGACTACGAAAAGCAGACACAGCAGAGGCATCTCCTCTTTTCCTGCCTCCGACCAGATTCCGAAGTCCAATATGAAATATACGAAAGCGCCGATTACCGCGAAGGCACCCACATGAGGATCTTTCAGTATTTCCAGCCGTTTTTCGCGGCTTCCGTAGGAGTGGATCGCGTCACAGGTATCCATATATCCGTCCATATGGATACCGCCGGAAAGCAGGACCGGCAATACTGTCAGGACCGCTGCCCGGAAGACCCTGCCGAATGAGAAATGTGTCAGCACTATATAGGCTGCCCATTGGACCGCGCCGATCACGGCACCGACCAGAGGAAGAAAGCATATACACCAGCGCATACTCTTTTCGTTCCATTTTGTCTGCGGAACGGGTATGCGGGAATATAGGGAAAAAGCCATCAGCATCGAGTCAATCATTATCTATTTCGCCTCGCGACAATTTCTTGCTTACACCGGACGGAAACGATACCCCACCCCTCTGATGGTCTCGATCCATACCGCTGCGTCTCCCAGTTTTGAACGGATCTTCCGGATATGGACATCCAGCGTGCGATTCTCCGGCTCGGACCCCAGATCCCAGATCCGGTCCAGAAGAATCTCTCTTGTCATGACCAGCCCCTCGTTCTCCACAAGGAGAAGGAGCAGCTGGTATTCTTTATTTGTCAGAGAAATCTCCTCATCTTCCACGAAGACTTCATATCTTTTCGGATAAATGCGCAGAATTCCGAACTCAAGCACGTCGTGCCCCCGTGCCGGCAGGCCGGAGGAGTTATGGGAGGATCCCGGTAAAAGCGCGTTGGATTCCGCAGATGCAGCAGCACCGGCTGAACCTTCAGCGCCTGCCTTCATTCCGGCAGGATAATCACTGTTTTTCACATCTGCCTTTATGCCTGCTGTTTTTTTCGAAACAGATGCGTCCGCAGCACGGCGAAGCACCGCCCGTACTCTTGCGAGTAATTCCATCATACCGAAGGGTTTGGCGACATAATCATCCGCACCGGCATCCAGACCCTCCACATGATCATATTCCGTGCTCTTGGCTGTCAGCATGATCACGGGAAGATCGGCCGTGCGCGGATTTGCGCGGAGTTTCCTGAGGATACTGATCCCGTCCTCTTCAGGGAGCATGATATCCAGGAGCAGAAGGGAAGGGACCCTCTTCTCCAGCTCTTCGTAAAAAGCAGAAGGAACTGCGAATCCTGCCGCCCTGTACCCCTGACTTTCCAGTGCATAAGTAACCAGCTTACGTATGCTGTCATCATCTTCCAGAATATAGATCATTTGTCCTTTCCTTTTCGGTCGTCACCTGAATAAATGTAGTAAAACAAACTGTCCGTCAAATGTGTGCAGGGCATTTGTGCCGGCACACCCCTGCGCCCGCCCGGCTCACTGTGTTATTTATTGTAGCGTAATCTGCGGCCGGCATGCAAGGGCGGTTATCGGTACCCTTGCAGACGTGAATCCATGCGTTACACGCCCTGTCGAGGGCGTGTACGTAACGTCGCGTTCGACGATTCCAATACGCTTCGCGTGCGTCGAACGCCGTAAAACTCCGGTTTTTGTACGCTTTGGCGTACAAAAACACGTCGAGTTTCAGGTGGGTCTTTACTGTAACATCCATGCTTTTCACAGGCGCAGGGCCTGCGGGCTGATTTTGGAAGGCAGCAGTTTGCCTTTTATTTTATTTTTTACATAAAAGTTTACATAATGTTAACATAGGTGCGATATAATTTTATCGATTATGTCATCATTGCATATGTCTGTGTAAATCAAACCTGGCTGCTCTGTTTTTTCTGCAACGGACAGCCTCAATTTCAACTCACGAAAGGAGTAGCTGTGGATATTACACAAGTTATTGCGCTGTTCAGCGGCGTAGCTCTCTTCCTTTTCGGTATGTCTCTGATGGGAGACGGACTGAAAAAGGTCTCCGGCGATAAATTGGAGCCGATCCTTTACAAACTTTCCGGCACACCTTTCCGCGGTCTGCTGCTGGGTACAGGTGTCACCGCAGTCATTCAGTCTTCTTCCGCCACAGCCGTCATGATCGTCGGTTTTGTCAGCGCCGGCATGATGAAGGTCTCGCAGGGCATTAGTGTCATCCTGGGCGCGATTCTGGGAACCAGTATCACCGGCTGGGTCATCTGTCTCAGCTATCTGGATTCCGGAAGCGGTCTTGCCAAGCTCCTTTCAACCGCCACACTGACAGGTGTCGTCGCGGTGATCGGAATCCTGCTCCGCACGGTCAGTAAGAAGAAATCCACAAAGTCCGTCGGTGATATCCTGATGGGTTTTGTCGTCCTGATGGTCGGTATGAGCACGATGAGCGGAGCTGTCAGCGGCCTGAAAGACCAGCCCTGGTTTACCAATGTTCTGACATCCCTGTCGAACCCGATCCTGGGCATCCTGGTCGGCGCACTCTTTACGGCTCTCCTGCAGTCCGCCTCCGCTGCCGTCGGTATCGTGCAGGCTCTCTCTGTCACCGGTGCCATGCAGTTTGAAGAAGCCTTCCCGCTCCTTCTGGGTATCTCCGTCGGTGCCGCAGTGCCCGTCATGCTCTCCGCTCTGGGCACGAACGCAAAGGGCAAGCGTGTCTCCATGGTATACCCGATCGCGACCGTTCTGGGCGTGATCGTCACTGCACTGGTCTTTTACATAGCCAACGCTGTCGTGCACTTCCCGTTTATGGAAATGGTCATGAATCCGTTTTCCCTCGCCGGAGCCAACACGATCATGCGTCTGTTCATGGTACTGGCGCTCTTCCCCTTCACGAGTCTGATCGAGAAACTGGTAAACTTCCTCATCCCGCTCAAGCCCGAAGACGAAGACCTGCCTACTGTCCATCTTGAGGAAATGCTTCTCACACACCCCGCCATGGCTCTCGAGCAGTGCCGCATTACCATTGAAGATATGGCACACCTGACCCAAAAGGCTGTCGGGCTCGCTCTCGAGATGGCCCGCGACCTGAGCGTTGATCATCAGGAAGAGGTCAGAAAACTTGAGACCGCCGTCGATGACTACGAAGATAAGCTCGGCGCCTATCTCGTCAAGCTCACCGGCCGCGAGATGACCCCCGAGCAGAACGATCTCGTCTCCAAATACCTGCATACCATTTCCGACCTTGAGCTGATCTCTGACCAGGCTCTCGTCATCGCCATCGGCTCCAGGGAAGCCTATGAGAAATTCGGCCAGTTCTCCGGTAATGCCGATCACGAAATGGATGTCATGGCTGACGCAGTCGAAAAAGTCACCGACCTGGCCGTCAAGGCATTTATCAATAATGACCTCTCTCTTGCGGAGCAGATCGAGCCTCTTGAAGAGGTCGTCGATAATCTTTGCGACACCATGAAGCTCAACCACGTCGACCGTCTCCAGAAGAAGGTCTGTACTATCGCCCAGGGCTTCATCTTCAGCGATATCATCACCGGCTGCGAGCGCGTTTCCGACCACTGCGCGAATATCGCGGTCGCCGTCATCGTTGCCGGCCACGACAGCTATGACATGCACGAATACCTGTCCAAGCTGCACGAGGACCGCAGTTCCGCTTACCAGCACTACTTCGATAAGTTCCGCAAGGAATACTACATCGAACTGGCTGCTGATCAAGGTGCCGCTTCTATTCCGATCGTCCGTTCCGCTTCTGCCGCCTTCGCGGACTGATCGGGCCGGTTGACGAGAGTCATTCAACCATCATTCAGGACTCCTGCCTGCGCGTCCTGCCCGCCGGATGCTGTACGGTATCCTGCATATTCTGCATCAGGCTTTCCAATGCCCTCATAGTCATCAGACCTGCGTCTCCATTTGAGCATTCAGGTCTGGTGACTTTTTATTGAGAACAGAGTTTCTTACTTCTTTGCCATAGAACCAGCGGATGGCGGAAGCCTGACGACGGGCAGCGAGAGGCATTAGGGTCTGACATTATAGAGATGGGCTGTCTGCCTGCCGGCTTCTTTTCTGAACTTGTCTGCGCAGTATTATTATAAATACAGGGATGATTATTTTTTATTTCATGTTATAATGCAAACTGCTGAAAAAAATTCTGCTGCAGTACAGGTTCTTTTCGTCCCGCAGGACGGCATCCCGAGTATAAAATTATGGCTATTCCCGTAAAACTACCGGTGTTCGAAGGTCCTCTGGATCTGCTCATGCACCTGATTGAAAAAAACAAAATCGACATCTACGACATTCCCATTGTCGAGATCACTGACCAGTACCTTGAATATGTCCATCAGATGGACCACGAGGACATGGACGTCACCAGTGAATTTCTCGTCATGGCAGCGACTCTTCTGGATATCAAAAGCCGTATGCTTCTGCCTCGCGAAAAAGACGAAGAAACAGGCGAAGAGGAAGGAGATCCCCGCGAAGAGCTGGTCCGCCGCCTCCTGGAATATAAGATGTATAAATACATGTCCGAGGAGCTGGCTGTCTGCCGGGAGCAGGCAGGCGTGCGTTATTATCGTGCTCAGAATCTTCCCAGGGAAGTTCGCACCTATCAGCCTCCCATCGACTATGAAGAACTCCTGAGCGGCACAGATCTCAAAAGGCTGGAAGAAGTATTCGGCGAAGTCCTTCGCAGAAAAAAAAGCCGCCGGGATCCGATCCGCAGCGGCTTTGGTAAAATCAGGCGCGAAGAAGTCAATATCGATACCAAGACCCTTTATATCCGCGCCTATCTGCAGGCACACCCCAGGACCGATTTCCGTGCTCTCCTGGAGTCACAGGAGAGTAAGGAGGAAGTCATCGTGACCTTCCTCATACTTCTGGAACTCATGAAAAACCAGAAGGTGCAGATTGTCCAGGATTCCATCTGCGGAAAAATCCTAATTGAATCTTCCGAAACAGGAGAAAACTCTTCCTCTGCTCTTCCGGAAACCACTCCCGGGGATGACTCTGCTGAGACAGAAATAACTGCTGCGGAAGCTCTTGCCGGGGAAGAAACTGCTGCTGCGCAGGACCTTGCCGGGGAAGAGGCCGCTGCTGGGGAGGACCTTGCCCGGGAAGAAACTGCAGTTATAGAAGAAACAGCTGCTGGGGAGGACTCTGCAGGGGAAATAACAGTTGCCGTGGAGGACGTTCCGGTCGAAGTTCCTGAAGAAGAAGAAAATACCCCCGCAAATATTCCTGAAGGGAAAAAGACTGATAATGCTCCTGCGGATAGTTATGAGGAAGAAAGTGAGGACACTGCTCCTCCCGAAGAAACTGACATCGACTCCTCCGGGATCAGTTCTCTCTCCTTTCACAGCAGAATGGAGGTCGTTTCCCCGGTACTTCCCTTTGTCCCTGAGTACCATCTCCCTGCCGCTGATCCTGTATCCGCCTCTTCGGAAAACATGTTTACCCAAGTCCGGATGCCTGCGGCTTTTGCGGAAGAGATAGAGATATCCGGATCCGCGGATGATTCCGCAGAGGAAGCAGAGATTTCCAAAAAAGTCGACACGTCCGCAGAAGAAACACCCCTGATGGAAAAAGAAACTCCCGCAGCAAAGGCTCCGCTGATGGAAGATAAACTTCCCGGCGCAGAGGCTGCCCGAACGGAAGAAGAGACTCCTGCGCCGGAAGTTCCGCAGCAGGAAGCGGATTCTCCTGCAGAAGACGCTCCCCTGGCGGAAGAAGAAACTCCCGCCGATACGGCTCTCCGCGCAGAAGAAACGCCTTTTGCAGAAGAAGTCTCTCCACTGCCGTTTTCTGCGCATCTGTGGTATGGCAGGACCCCGCGTCATATTTCTCCCCTTTGCGATTTCAAAAACGGAGCCGTCTGTATTAAGAGATCCGCATGGCAGACAGCCTCCCGCGGGCAGTGCCGTGAAAATCCCGCCTGGGAACAGACGCGTCTCTCCCGTCTTTGGGCCAGGCGCCTGTAGAAAAGGCCGGGACAACTCCGGCTTCTCATTAGCTCCGGCTGCTCATTAGCTCCGGCTGCCCATTAATAGAATACCAAAAGCGGCAGAAGGCCGATCATTAAATGATCGAAGCTTCCTGCCGCTTTCTTATTTTGCAGTAATCCTTTTTTAAGTAATCTATCCTTTTTTCCAAATAACTTATCCTAAAATGACTTATCCTAAAAAAACCAGTCCGTAAATGTAATCGATCAAGGGCATAGTGAGCACACACAAAAGCATTCCCAGAATATTGTAAAAACCTGCTTTGGCAGGATGCTTGTTATAAATGACCGCGACCTGGGCAACATTTGCTGCCGGAGGAGCGGCTGCAGCCATAAAGGACACGCGCAGAACCGGAATAAAGTCCGGATGCCGGGACAGGAAGCCGCTGAATCGCAGGACCGCGATTGCTATAAGGGGAAATCCGATCAGTCTCAAAAAGATGACCAGATATGCTTTTTTATAGGACAGCATTTCTTTGTAATCCGCGCCTGCCATGGTCATGCCGATCACAAGCATGGATGTAGGTCCCAGCATGTCGGAAAACATCTCCATGGAAGTCTTCAGAACTCCCGGAATCGGAATCTGCAGCAGCATCAGCAGAAGGCCGGTCAGCAGTGCAATGATATTTGTATTGAAGACGAGTTTTCGCCAGTCAAATCCGCCTCCGCTCATTCGGCTGACACCGTGTGTCCAGAAAAAAATGTTAAAAAAGATCGGAAAGGCGCTGGCATAAAAAGTCATCTCCGGTCCAAGTGTCATACTTACAATCGGCAGAATCAGGTTTCCGCAGTTGGTATAAATAATCGTAAGTTCCTCTACGACATCGATCAGACCGATTCGTTCCAGCACTTCCGTTACAATAATAAATCCTCCTTGAACCAGGCCGGCAAAGACCACAGCCAGGCCAAAGCCCTGCAGCCTTTCCGGTGTCAGTTCAATCTGAAAGGACATAATGATCAGGCACGGCTGCAGTACATAAAGACTCAGCTTTGCCAGCTGACGTCTGTCCCGCTCATCCAGAAGTCCGATCCGGATTATAAGCAGTCCGACAGCCGCGATGATCATCATCGAGACAAGCTTGCTCATCAATACCAGACTTGTGTTCATTCTTTCCTGCCATTTCTCTCTGCGGCCGGTCCGGAGCACGTCCGTTCACAGACCATCCGGACTAAAAACCCGCGAAAGCGGTTTCTGCGGTTTCTATTGTAACTCTCTCTCATTGCGCCTGCCCGGTGCAGACATGGAATACAGTTTAGCAACCAGCAATCCCCCTGTCAATTACTGCGGTTTGCGCCGCGCGCAGCCTTACATATTCACGCCCTTCGGGGGATCGTGAACTGTATTTGAATCGCTTTGCCTTTCCCTGCCGGCCCATGCTTTTCCTTGCAAAGAAACAAGCTCATCAATATAATAAAAAAAATATATTAGTTACCGTTATCCCTTCGTATATATTCTTCGATATACGTACATTCTCCACCATTCTTCAATATAAGATATGAAAGGATTGCCATGGCACAGAAAAAAGCAGCAGACAAAAAATCAAAAGGTTTCTCCCACCCCGATTACGACGCCGCTGTTCTGGATTGTTTTCTGAACAAACAGCTTCAGCTCTTCCCCGAAGAGGTGGCATCAACACCGGAGGAAGCAGCAGACTTTCTGGAGATGTGCTTTGCCGTCGTCGCCGGGTCCAAAAAAGAAGTACGCCAGTATTTCGAAGAAGTCGGGACCGACGTGGAGGGAGAAGATATCTTCTCTGCTGCAGAGGTATTTCCTGTCGGGGACGGCCGCTATCTGATCGTTGAGGGCTGAATAATCTGCCCCGGATGCCGTCCATTCAAGGCATACTCACGAGTCCTGAAAATCGGGTGACGGAAATCTTTCCTTCACCCGATTTGTTTTGTTCACACAGACCATGCTGTTTCAGTTATTATCATATTTGAGTCTCGTCAAGTTGCACAAACAGCCGAAGGGCCTTGGCGAGCGGCCGGTACTTGGCCGCTGATTTTTAGCGGCCTTAGCACCGCTGCCAGCGAGGGCAGAGCGAGAGCGTGCCCAAGGCGTTTGTGCAACTTGACGAGACGGTGTTCCCTTAACCACCTTTTGACCTCAACATCATCATATTATCAGTTCTTATTAGCAGTTCTGCCGCACTGTTTTGGAAAGTGCCTGTAAAGGAATGTCCCGATCCTGCTCCCGGGATCATATCTGATCATCCGCTTGTCAGATTGTCAGGCCCAAAGCTCTTCGGGAGCAGTTCTCCCAGGGTGTAAATGTTAAAGTGCTCTGTATCCTTCGCCACGATGATCCTGAAAGATGAATCGCAGAACTCTGCCATCACCTGTCTGCATACCCCGCAGGGAACGGAATAGTCCGAGGGGACATCTCCTTTTCCGCCGACAACGCAGATTGCCTCAAAATCCCGTACATTTTCACTGACCGCCTTGAAGATCGCCGTGCGCTCGGCGCACATGGACGGTCCATAAGCAGCATTTTCGATGTTGCATCCGGTGAATACTCTCCCGTCTTCGGCAAGCAGGGCCGCGCCGACCCTGTACTGAGAATAGGGGGCATAGGAATAGCGGCGGCTGTCGGCTGCCATCTCTATAAGCTCTCTGATCAGTTTTTCGTCCATCACGCAGCCTCCATTCAGAAAAGAAACCAGGGCAGGAAGCACTTACTCCTCTTTATGATCTGTTATGACCTGCCCAGATCCGCCCGGATCAGTTCCCGCAGCGCCTCAATGCCCGTGCGGATCGTCTGATCAGTATCACGGACGATCGGATTATACAGACCGAGTTTCTCACGCTCCTGATTTGCCACAACCATCAGGCAGGTCCCCGCTCTTGCCCGCAGCTTCTCCGCCACTATAAACATAGCGGCAGACTCCATTTCGGAAGCAAGGCATCCCATTCTCTTCCACGCCTCCCATTTATTCAGGAGTTCATAGGAGACAGGCATCTTCTCAGGCTCATGCTGACCGAAAAAGGAATCCTTGCACTGGACGACGCCGATATGGTAAGCCGGAACCATTGCCGGCTTTTCGTTCTGCTCCCGCACCCCGGCCGATATCTCTGATCCTTTTAAGACTCCGGTCTCCGGATCTATTTCTTTTCCATACGCGAATCCCAGTTTTTTCGCCGCCGCAGCGAGGGCATTTATCACCTGCAGGTCTGCCACAGCCGGATACTCAATCGGGGCATATTCCCGCGATGTTCCTTCCATACGGACAGCGCCTGTCGCGATCACCAGATCTCCGCTCTTTACTTCGGGCTGTATGCCGCCGCAGGTGCCGACACGGACAAAAGTATCCACCCCGCACAGACTCAGTTCCTCCATGGCAATTGCGGTCGAAGGTCCGCCGATTCCCGACGAAGTTGCGCTCACCATCACACCGTCCAGCGTCCCGGTCCAGGTCACATATTCCCTGCTGTCCGCAACCTGTTCAGCATTGTCAAAATACCGGGCTATCTTGGCACAGCGCTTGGGGTCGCCGGGCATCAGGACATAGCGTCCCACATCCCCGATTCCGACCTGGGTATGGTACTGTTTCGACACATCCGCTGAGTAATTGATCATTTCTATACCCTCCCCCTGCACTGGAAAACCATCGATACTGCTTCTGTCTCTATTATACCAGAGTATCCGCTTGTTTTCTTTGTTTTCCTCTGCTTTGATTTCCCGCTTTGTTTTTATGGCTTTGTTTTCATTCAGAAAAACTCGCGATACAGCAGAAAATGATATACAATATAAGCACAGGCTCAGCCGCAGACTCTTTTGCAGCTGCTGCATCCAATCGTTTTATTGCATCCCGCATGCGGGACACAGGACTCGCGGACGAGTCCCGATTATTGAAGGGAGGATCTCATGAATCTGCTCAGTTTATTGGCCGGAACAATGTTATCACAATCGTCTGTCAATTCCGTCTCAGGCAAGACAGGACTCTCCAGCAAGCAAATCCAGAAGCTTGTCATGCTTGCTCTTCCGATTCTGATCAAATATATGACCAAGAACGCTTCTTCCGGGGACGGCGCTCTTTCCCTGCTCGGCGCGCTCTCTCAGCATAAAAACAATAACAGTATGGACCTGCAGCTCAAGGATGCCGATGAAGATGACGGGGCCAAGATCATCCATCACATTCTCGGCAAAAAAGAAGACAAGGTCACACAGGATCTGTCCGCGCAGACCGGTCTGGGTACTGACCAGATCCACCAGGTTCTTTCCATTATGGCTCCCGGCCTCATGAGCGGTGTTTCCAATGCCGCTGAAGCCTCTGCCGCAGAAGCCGCCCAGGCCGCCAATACCCAGAAGCCTGTAAGCCCTCTCTCTTCCCTGCTCACCGGCGGCGGAATCTTCGGTTCCCTCCCGGGCGGTAAGCAGGAAGCTGCTCCGGCTGCACAGATGGGTCTGGACAAGAACGGCGACGGCCGTATCGACGGCACAGAACTGCTCAGCCTTCTTCTCACAGCATCAAAAAAGTAAAGAAACATTTTCAGGGAGCATCTGTCTCCTGATGCACAATGGAATCCGGTACTCGCAAATCTCTGTAAGGGACCCAAAAAGGTCTTGAGCAGATCTACACAGCAATGCTTTTTCACGTCCGCATCCAGGTGCGGACGTGTTTTTTCCTTCCGAAGGAGCACTCATTGAAAAAGACGACCACCGGCAGGCCTGCCGGACAAACACCAGACAACAGAAGGAAAACCCCGTCAGGGGCACGGCAAAGAAGTAAAACCTCCCCGGGAAGAGGGCAAAGCGCCAATATATCCTCCCCGCCCCGACGGGCTGCCGGCACATCCCCGCAGAGCAGACGGTACAAAGGCGCATCCCCGCAGAGCAGACGGTACGAAGGCAAGCCCTCGCAGGGCAGGCGGTACGAAGGCACATCCTCGCGGAGCAGACGGTACGAAGGCTCATCACCGCGGGACAGGCGGTACGAAGGCGCATCCCCGCAGGGCAGGCGGTACGAAGGCAAGCCCTCGCAGGGCAGGCGGTACGAAGGCACATCCTCGCGGAGCAGGCGGGGAAGCAGCGGTCCTGTCCCGAATTCCAGAAGGCGTGCAGCGTCCTCTGCTCATAAGACGGATTCTGTAAACCGCAGAACTGTCTCCTCACAGCGGCAGTCATACAGATCCTCCGGAGCAAGACGCCGGAAAAAAACGCTCCTGGAACAGCTCCCGCGGACGGCCGCCTTTTTTATTCTCATTTTCTGTGTACTTCTATTTATTTTTGGAATAGCCCGGCTTTTCGGGGCAGGAAAAGACAAGGTGCCTCCTGTCATCACTCTGGATCACGATCATGCCCTGGCAGGAATATAAGGAGGAGGGCTTTTCCGCAGCAGATGACCGGGACGGGGATCTTACAGACCAGGTCGAGAGAACTGTCCTGGAAGACAGAATCTGTTACCAGGTCACTGACAAAGCCGGTAATCAGACTGTCATTTACAGGGATATTCCCTTTGACACAGGATACAAAGAAGCCACCGGAAAGGATTTTCCCGAGATAGACATCGACGACCCGAACGCGGACGGCAAGATTGTCTATCTGACCTTCGATGACGGACCCGGGCCCTACACACAAGAGCTGCTCGACACTTTGGACCGTTATGGAGTACAGGTCACTTTTTTTGTAACAGGGTCTTTCCCGGCTTATGAGGACATGATCAAAAAAGAGGACGCCGCAGGGAACAGCATCGGTATCCACACCCTCACCCACGATTTTGAAAGAATCTATTCCGACGACAAGGCTTTCTGGAAAGATATTGACCAGATGCAGGCAATCGTACAGAAGCAGACGGGACACACGACTAATCTCATGCGTTTTGCGGGCGGCAGTTCCAACACCATCAGTGCCAATTACACACCCGGTATCATGACCCTGCTGACAGAACAGGCTGCACAGAAAGGTTTCCAGTATTTTGACTGGAATATTTCCAGCGGAGACGGAGGTACAGAAGGGGATATGGAGATGGTCATCACCAGGATCACCTCGCAGCTTCCCAACCAGGACACCTGCGTCGTACTGTGCCATGACACAAAGGAATATACCGTCAAGGCCATGAAATACCTCATTCCCTGGCTTCTTGACCATGGATATAGCATCCGGCCCCTGCAGTTGGACAGCGAACCCGCCCATCACGGCGTGCAGAATTAGAAAGACGCCGGAGGAGACAGGGGACGGTTCTGTGTCTCCTGCTTTTCCCGAAAAAGGAGACACAGAACCGTCCCCTGTCTCCTCCCCTGTCTCCTCCCAATGTGCCGAACTAAAGTGTTGAAATGCGCTTTCTTTCGCATTATAATAGGCGTTAATATCGCCATGAAGCAGAAATGCTCTTTGACAGGCAGCACACTGTTTTTCTTCCTTTTTGTATGATATGGGAAGTGACAGTGCGGCTGCCCCGCATTTTGTTTTCTCGGCGACATGTAACAATTATCCTACAGGAGGTATTATGTTATGAAAAAGTTTTGGAAAACCACTCTGGCAGCTGTCATGACTGCATGCATGGCAGTGTCGCTCGCAGCATGCGGCGGCTCTTCCGGCAGTTCTTCTGCGGCTCCGGCAGCAGATGGCGGCAGCGATGCTGCTGAAGGCGTGATCAAGATCGGCGGCAGCGGCCCTTTGACCGGCCCCGCAGCTGTTTACGGCAATGCTGTTAAGACCGCAGCCGAGATGGCAGTCGAAGAAATCAACGCAAAGGACGGCGTGCAGTTCTCTCTCCAGTTTGAAGATGATAAGCACGATGCAGAAGAAGCTGCTACTGCATACGGCACACTGAAGGACGGCGGCATGCAGATCTCTCTGGCAACCGTCACATCCGCTCCCGGCGCAGCAGTTTCTCCTCTCTACCAGGAAGATCAGACTTTTGCCCCTCCGTTATCTATGCTGACGGCGAAGGCATGACCGGCGCTTACGGCAACATCTTCCAGATGTGCTTCTCCGATCCCAACCAGGGTTCCGGAAGTGCGACCTACATCGCAGCTCATCCCGACCTCGGCTCCAAGATCGCTGTTATCTACAAGAATGACGATCCCTATTCCAAGGGTATCTTCGACACCTTCAAGGCTCAGGCGGCGACCGAAGGCCTCGAGATCGTCTATGAAGGCACCTTCAAGGGCGAAGAGAGTGACTTCAACGTACAGCTTGGCGATGCGCAGGCTGCAGGCGCTGACCTCCTCTTCCTCCCCATCTACTACACACCCGCTTCCCAGATCCTGACCCAGGCCGACAAGATGGGCTACAAGCCCACAGTCTTCGGTGTCGACGGTATGGACGGTATCCTCGGTGTGGAAGGCTTTGATACTTCTCTCGCCGAGGGCGTTTATCTGCTGACTCCTTTCGTAGCAAACGCGGAAGATGAGCAGACCAAGACCTTCGTTGAGAACTACAAGGCACGCGCCAACGGCGAAGTCCCCAACCAGTTCGCGGCAGACGCTTATGACTGCATCTACGCTCTGGCCCAGGCCTGCGAAGCTGCAGGTATCACAGCTGACATGAGCAACGCAGATATCTGCGCAGCCATGGTTGAGCAGTTCACCACCATGACCTTCAACGGCCTGACCGGCTCCGACATGACATGGAACGAGAACGGCGAAGTCACCAAGGCTCCCAAGGCTATGATCATCGAGAACGGCGAATATGTTCCCGCAGCAGAGTAAGCAGAAAGCAGAATTCTTTCTTCCATAGTATGCCTGGTATGCCGGAGCACCCCGGTGCGCAGGCATCGTCCTGAATATTTCATGTCCATTTAAATATTCTGAAGCCCATAAAAGGGGATGTTGAAGCAGCTGAAAACCGGCTCTTCAACATCCCCTTTTTAAAGCTTTTTATAATGTTTATTCTTCATCGCGCAAGACTCGCGGGCGGGTCTTGAATAGAATGCTTCCTCACCCTGTCTGAAAGTTCTTCCTTTACATCTCTACAGAGAAGAGATTTCTAAGATGGTTTACTACGTCTTCCGTGTTGGCTTTTATGCTGGCAGCCTCATTGATTTCTGAGAGTTCATCCAGTTCTGAGCTGTCTGAATAGTTGTAGCCGATGGTGTAGACAGGAATATTCAGACCTTCGATCACGGGAACGATTCTGTCGAGATTATATCCTCTGTTCTGCTCGCCGTCACTGAGTACAAAGAGCATCATTTTCGCATCGGGGACTTCCTGCTTCTTGTCCAGCATCATCCTTGCAGCCACGAGAACAGCGTCATAAGTGGCTGTGCCGCCTCTCGCAGTGAGGCCTTTGACTTCGCCCGAGAAATAGGCGCGCTGTTTGGCATCAAAGCGTTCAATAGGGAGATTAATGGTCACATCATCGGAATAGCTCACAAAGCCGACATAGTTATCTTCACTGATATAAGAAGAAGAGTTGACCAGGGACTCCCTGAGGGAGCGGAGAGGATCTCCTTCCATGCTGCCGGAGACATCTGCCACAAAGACGGCGATAATAGGTCTGCCTCCGTTTTTATTCTTTTTCCAGACACGCTGAGCAGCCCGATATCCGGCTCCGTCCAGACCGGTGTCCTGCCCCTCGTACTCATCCCTTCTGTTAAAGCCCTTCTCGGTCGCCAGCTTCTGGCTTTCATCCGACAGGCAGAACTCTGTAAAGAGCTCCGCGGCTGCGCGTTTGTCCTTGCTCACATAGTCAAATGTGTAGACGGGGTGGTCGTGACGGATTCCCGCGGGAATAAATACAAAGTCCTTCAGCTCAGGCTGGTTGATATAAGCCTGCTCTTCCATGACCATGGCATTGATGACTCCTTTGGCCGCCTGTGTGCGGAGGATTCCTGTCGTATAGGCAACAGGCGGGGACTTTTTCTGATACTCCAGAAGCTTTGAGCTCGCCTGATCTGAAAGCGGATTCTCAGGGTCAAAGCTGTACAGCATAGCCGTAAGGATATTCAGTCCTGTGGCAGAGGTATAGGGATTCGAATATGCAAATGTCAGATCCCCTGCGAGGGTCGCCTCCAGGACAGACGAGACCGTCGCTTCACCGTATTTTTCTTTGAAAGAATCGTATACATCTTTTTTGATCAGCATACCTGCCGTATTGCCGGCGATCCGGTCTGCCAGCGTTTCGACACCGATCCCTTCGGAGCGGAGCATTTCACCCAGGGCGTAATTGCTGGGAATATATACGTCGGGGCGGTAGCCTCCGTCTGTCATATAGGTGACCACTTCGCCCGAAGCCATTTTACGAACAGTCACGGAAACACTCTTTCCGTCTATTTTGGCTCCGGAATCGTTGAATTTTTTTGCAATGACGTTGAGCCAGTCGTCAGGTGATTCTCCGGTGAATTCGGAAGGGGCGGCAATCTCTATGTTGATCTCTCCGCTGCCCTCCACCGTGAAAGGAAAGGTGCTGATATCCGCGAGTGTGTCCGCCACAGAGACCTCATCTGTGTAGATATCCATAGCGGGATCCTGAACTTCATCCACCCGGATTTTGGTGAGCAGGGCATCCAGCTCTGTCTCTGCGTCCTCATAGCTGAGCTGTTTGCCGCTGCTCCCGTGTGCGCCGCCTCCTGAACTGCTGCCGCCGCAGCCTGTGAGAGCACAGAGCCCGAGAACTATGGCAAGTATAGACGGAAGACACCTGCGGATTATCGGATTGCGGGTTCCTGTAAAATTCTTTTTCATCAGATTCTCCTTGTTGTTCCGAAATAATATTACTATTCAGACCGACACAAAATCAGAGGCATCTGTGCGCCTCTCATTCTCTTGCGATCGATTCCAGAATGGTACCCTTGTAAATATCAAGCATATCAAGAGAGCTTGAGTCCTCTCCCTGGCTGTTGAAGAATTCGCTCAGCGATACAATGAACTCATTTACTTTGTCGATTTTCTGTCTGCTGTCATCAATACAATCCGAAAACCATTTCTGTATTTTCGGTCCGGAGTCGGGGCTGTCCATATCCACGGCAGAAAGATTGTTGATGATCTTCCGCATATTGCGGCATATATATTGTTCCACCTGGCGGAGGACGTCTTCCGTGTCACGCAGTGTGTCGGCACCGTTCATATCGAGCAGCTTGTGCAGGCGCTCCCTGCATTCGCTCATATCATCCATCACATCGACACACTGCCCGAGATTCCCGCGGTATTTTCTCCACTCCCCGCTGCCCTGCAGTACCAGGTAGTTCCGGATTTCCTCCGGATTCATCACACCGTCCACTGACAGGGGTGCCCGGGGTCTTTTTTCCGCAGCCTCTGCTGCAAGACTGGCGGCGGCCTCCTCTTCCCTGCGCTTCCTGGCAGCGGCGGACGCCTCCAGGGCCAGCATGATGACTGTCAGAACAACTGCGGCAGCCAGCAGTGCAGTCGAAGCCGACGCGTAATTACGATAGCCGCTGACTCCGTTTTCGATAATAAGATCTTTTTTATTCAGTTCCACCATGATTCTGAACGCAGCCGCTGCTGCAGTCAGTAGAATGGCGCCAATTGTCTTTCCTTTTTTCACGGGCAGGAATTCCTTTCATCGTTACTGTATGCGGCCTGTCAAGGGTAATTTCAGCAACTCGCAAAAACCGCATGCTGCGGCATTTATGCAAAGAGACGCTTTGTCTGCGCCCGGGCACTCGCCCATGACCGCAAGCGTGAATGTAATCCGGACTGTAATCAATCATCTCATGCCGGCGATGCAGAAGCAGCTTCCCCGATCAGCTTCGCAGCCCGCTGCAGGGCGTCCCGCACTTGTATGGACCGGGCTTCATCCACCGCCTTTCCGGCATCTTTCAGAGCTGCTTCCAGCTCCCCGTATGCGGAAGAGAGGGCATCTGCCTCCGCTTCTGTCTGAGTGAGCAGAAAGCCGGTCACCTGCAGACTCTGCAGTCTCTCTGCTGCAATGTTCTCTGACCCATTGCTGCCGCAGGAAATTTCATCCCGAAGGCTCTGCAGCTGCTCATTGACCTCGCGGCTTTTCCGGCCGATCTCCTTCAGGTTTTTCATAGAGACTCTCACCTTCACGAGCAGCATTTGCAGTTCGGCAGCCGAAGCCGGTGACCATCCGGACCGGTCATCAGCAGGATCCCGGCCGGACTGACCGGCGGGGGCTGTGCCGATTTTATCCTGAACCGGTTTTCCGGCAAGCACCCCGAGTTCCGCTATTGCCGCCTGTCCCGAGACAGCCTTCTCAAGGTCCTTCTGCAGTCTCACTGCTTCCTGCTGGAGAAAACGGCTCCTCCTGAACAGCTCTTTCTGATCGTCCTTTTGACACACAATACACCTCTGACAGAAGATATGACGATTTGTCTTTTGATGTTCCTCTCTGCAGGGCATACTCCTGCAGCAAATACTCTGCAGTCTCCAGATCTGCCAAACGCAATCGCGGACAACATCGTTTTTTATTTTATTCCCTGAGGGCAATTATTGCAAGCCGCTGTCATGCCTTCGAAAGAGCAGGACAGCGAGCGCAGGACAGCGGGACAGGACAGCAGCAGAACCAGACTTTTCCTTTAGAATGTCTATCTTTTTATCATTTATGTTTTTCCGCAGACGTTTTACGTGCTATAATGGTCGTTAGCTGAATCTGCACAGCTTTTTTTCTGTGCGCGGAAAACAATATATATGATGTAAAGATCAAAAGGTATCCAATGGCTCTAAATCTCCCTTAACCACCTTTTGACCTCATCATATATATTTATGTAACTGCAGCTGTTCATTGCCTGGCAGGAGATAAAAAAGACAATCCTGAGCAGCCGCAAATCTCAAAGAGAAAAAGTCTTGGCGATACAGGATTTTTACTCTCAGAGGTTTGTGCCGCGAGACGGCCCAAACCTTCGCTGATCCCATCGGAGAAAACACCTTGGTGTATTTCTCCTCGGGGCCGCTCTGACGAACGGCATATCGGAAAGAGGAGGAAATTAGTACCTATGAGATTCCTGACAAACTTTGTAAACGGCCTGGGGCTGGGGAGCGTGTATGCGATCATCGCGCTCGGATACACCATGGTCTACGGTATTGCGAAAATGCTGAACTTCGCCCACGGCGACGTGATCATGGTCGGTGCCTATATTGCCTTTTTCGCACTGACCCGTTTCGGCCTTCCGCTGCCTCTGGGCATTCTGGCAGCAGTTGTCTGCTGCACAGTTCTGGGCGTGGTCATCGAGCGCCTGGCCTACAAACCCTTGCGGCAGGCATCGAGTCTTTCTGTTCTGATCACCGCCATCGGTGTCAGCTACTTTCTGCAGAACAGTGCACAGCTTCTCTGGAGTGCATCTCCCAAGATGTTCCCCTCCATTATCTCTACCGGTTCTCTTGAGTTTGGCGGCCTTTCCATTTCCTATCTGACACTGGTTACGATCGCAACCTGCATCGTTGTCATGGTCTGTCTGACACTCTTTATCAACAGGACCAGGACCGGAAGCGCCATGCGCGCATGTTCCGAAGACAAAGGTGCCGCAACCCTCATGGGAATCAACGTCAATAAGATCATTTCCATTACCTTTGCCATTGGTTCGGGACTCGCGGCTATTGCCTCCGTCCTCTTGTGTGCCAACTATCCCACTGTCACTCCCACACTGGGTTCCATGCCCGGTATCAAGGCCTTCACCGCTGCCGTCTTCGGCGGAATCGGTTCGATCCCCGGAGCGCTGCTGGGCGGGCTGCTGCTGGGAATCATTGAGATTCTCTCCAAGGCATATATTTCCACGAATCTTTCCGATGTCATCGTCTTCGGTGTTCTGATCGTCATCCTGCTCGTGAAGCCCACAGGTCTTCTGGGCAAAAATATCCGTGAGAAAGTCTAACGGGGGAGTGTTCTATTATGAAAGAGAAAAAAAGTATTTTCGGTATCCTGCTGGACAACCGGCATCGTTCCAGAACCATCTCCTATACAATGGTCGCTGTCGCTTACATTGCTCTGGAGATCCTGCTTAAATCCGGCAATCTGTCCAGTCTTTTTACAGGCCTTCTGGTACCGGCGACCTGCTATCTGGTCGCCGCCATCGGACTCAATCTCAATGTCGGTGTGTCCGGTGAGCTGAACCTGGGCCAGGCCGGCTTCATGGCGGTCGGCGCCTTCTCCGGCGTCTGCGTCTCGGGCCTGCTCAAGGCTTCCGTTCCCGCCATCCCGCGTCTGATCCTGGCCATCATTGTCGGCATGCTGCTCACCGCCTTCGTCGGTTTCCTGATCGGTATTCCGGTTCTGAAGCTGCAGGGCGACTATCTTGCGATCGTCACCCTGGCCTTCGGCCAGATCGTCATGAACCTGATCATGAACCTCTATGTCGCTTTTGACAGCACAGGTCTCAAAGTTGCCTTCGTTGAAAACAACTTCGAACTGCAGCCCGGAGGAAAATATCTGATCAACGGTCCCATGGGTGCCACCGGAACCGAGCGCATCGCCAATTTCACAGCCGGCACCATCCTTGTGGTCTTTGCCCTGGTCGTCGTCTATAACCTGATCTATTCCAGAAACGGACGCGCCATCATGGCTGCCCGCGACAACCGGATCGCCGCAGAATCCATCGGCATCAATATCGCAAATACCAAGATGATGGCCTTTGTGGTCTCCGCCGCACTGGCAGGCGCCGCAGGCGCTCTGTACGGCCTCAACTACTCCACTATGGTCGCCAGCAAATTTGACTACAACACCTCGATCCTGATCCTGGTCTACGTCGTGCTGGGCGGACTCGGAAATATCAACGGCACACTGATCTCCACGGTCATTCTCTTCCTGCTCCCTCAGCTGCTGCGCGGACTGCAGGATTACCGCATGCTGATCTACGCCGTGATCCTGATCGTGATCATGCTTGTCACCAACAACGAATTCCTCAAGACAAAGGCTGCCGCCTTCCGCAGGAAAAAGAAAGCGTGATTCCTTTCCGGTGTCCCCTTAAATGACAGAAAATAAGTAAGAGGTAGTTATGAGCGAGAAAAAAACTCCTGTTCTGGAGGTCAAAGAGCTTGGAATCGACTTCGGCGGTCTGACAGCGGTCAACGACCTGGACATGTCGATTTACAACGAAGAGATCGTAGGACTGATCGGTCCCAACGGCGCAGGCAAGACAACTGTCTTCAACCTGCTGACCAAAGTTTACACACCTACACGCGGCAGCATCTTTTTTGACGGAAAAGATACTGCAGGCAAGACCGTTGTGGACATCAACAAGTCAGGTATCGCCAGGACATTCCAGAATATACGTCTTTTTGACAATCTGACCGTTCTCGACAACGTCAAGACCGGTTATCACAATAATATCAAATATTCCCCTGTTTCCGCCGTCTTCCGCCTCCCGGGCTACTACGCAAAGGAACGCGAGATCGAGGGCAAGTCCAGAGAACTCCTGGAGATCATGGAACTTGGTCAATACGCGAATGTCACCGCGGGAAATCTTCCCTACGGCGCACAGAGACGTCTTGAGATCGCGCGCGCCATGGCCACCGAGCCCAAGCTCCTGCTTCTGGATGAGCCGGCCGCCGGCATGAACCCGCAGGAGACTGAGGACCTGATGCGGATGATCCGCTTCGTGCGCGACCACTTCAAGATCGCCATTCTGCTGATCGAGCACGACATGCAGCTTGTCATGGGAATCTGCGAACGCATTTATGTTCTGAACTACGGCATGCTGCTGGCCGAAGGCCTCCCCGCCGAGATTCAGGCAAATCCCGAGGTCATCAAGGCCTACCTGGGCGACTGATGTGCAAGGTTCTGTTCAGTGAGTGATCCGGGGAGATACTGATCAGGTCACCGGATCAAGAAAAGAGCCGCCCTGCGGGCGGCATGGAGTATAGATATGCTGAAAGTAGAAAATTTAAAAGTCCGATACGGCATGATCGAAGCCATCAAAGGCATCTCCTTTGAGGTGCGCGACGGCGAGATCGTGACCCTGATCGGCGCAAACGGCGCAGGCAAGACCACCACCATGCACGCAATATCCGGTCTGATCAAGGCAGCGGAAGGCACGATCAGCCTTGACGGAACCGAACTCACCAAAATCCCGCCTCACAAGATCGTCGGCCTGGGACTGGCACAGGTGCCCGAAGGACGCCGCGTATTTGCCCAGCAGACGGTTGAGGAAAACCTCATTCTGGGCGCTTATCTGCGCAGAGACCAGGGCGAAATCGCCAAGGACATCCAGGATGTCTACCAGACCTTCCCGCGTCTGGGTGAGCGCCGCACACAGGCTGCCGGCACACTCTCCGGCGGCGAACAGCAGATGCTCGCCATGGGGCGCGCCCTCATGGCCAAGCCTTCCATCCTTCTGCTGGATGAGCCCTCCATGGGTCTCTCTCCCCTCCTTGTCTCGGAAATCTTCCAGATCATCGAGGAAATCAACAAAAAAGGTACTACCATTCTGCTGGTCGAGCAGAATGCGAAGAGAGCACTGTCCATCGCAAACCGCGCCTACGTTCTGGAGACCGGCCGGATCACCCTGGAGGGTACCGGCGAAGGACTCGCCCGCGACGAGCGCGTGCGCAAAGCCTATCTCGGCGGATAATTCGGCGGATAATCGGATTTTACAGGAGGGAAATATGTACGTTAAAGATCATATGACAAAGGAACCTGTCACCGTTACAAAAGACACCAAGATCTCCAAGGCTGTGGACATCATGTCCAAGGGTCATTTTCACCGTCTTCCGATCGTCGATGAGAGCGGCAGGCTGATCGGCCTGGTCACAGGCGGTCTGGTCACCGAAAAGAGCGGCGCCAATGCGACCTCTCTGTCCATCTATGAGCTCAACTACCTGCTCAGCAAGACCAAGGTTGAGGATATCATGCTGACCGACGTCAAGACCATCAATCAGGACGCCTTTATCGAAGAAGCCGCCCAGAAGATGCTGGATGAGGGCATTTCTGTTCTCCCGGTCATCGATGATGAAAACCATGTGCTCGGCATCATTACCGAAAAAGATATTTTCCAGGCATTCACAGACCTTCTGGGCTATAAACACCAGGGCACCCGCTTCGTCTTCCAGTGCGACGACAGACCCGGCTTCTTTGCCGGTATCGCCCAGCTTCTGGCTGACAACGAGGCCAACATGGAAGCCATGGCTGTCTACCACACCAAGGCCCGCGGCACCGAAGCCGTTGTCAAGGCAACCGGCGAGATTTCCGTCAAGAGCATGGTCGACATCCTGGTCAATGCAGGCTACAAGCTGAATAACGTCACGCAGACCACCAAGTTCGGCACCATCAAGACTTTCGATCTGTAATACAGGCTGACTGTAATACAGGCTGAACCGGTCCTCTTCTGACCGGTCATGGGCAGAGCACTGAAAGAGACAGGGAAAATGAGCTCCCTGTCTCTTTTTTTGCAGGACCGCAGCGGGTCTAAAATCATGCCGCAATTTCCGCAGTCTGTTCTATGTTAACCGGCACTCAGTTTTCTGCAGCATCGTCGGATGTGCTGCCGGATTTATCACCGGCCGAAGTGCCGCCCGAGGCGCTGCCGGATCTATCACCGGCCGAAGTGCCGCCCGAGGCGCTGCCGGATCTATCACCGGTTGAAGTGCTGCCCGAGGCGCTGCCGTTCTTCTGGCTGTGCCTGCCGTCAGACCTTTTTCCGCCGTTTTTTTCACCGCCGGGTTTTTCGGGAGGTGTAGAGCCGTTGCCTCCGGGGCCTCCTTTTCCTGCAGGATCCCCGTTTTCACCGTTCTCACCGGGCCTGCCGTCAGGTGCACCGGAGCCCTCCCCGTTTCCGGAGGAGAGGGTGAATTCGACAGCCTGGCCCGAAGATTCTGTTCCTTCCTCATAGGTCTGGTCGCCGACATGAAGTGTGAAGCCGTTCAGGTCGATCGCATCGGCACCGCAGGTGAGACTGGTGATATAGGAGTCTCCGGTCAGCACCCACTTGGAGCCCTCTTCGATTTCCACATAGACACTGCCTGCCGCTCCGTCGCTGTTGACGGCGCCTGTAAAGACGGAACCCTCCTTCAGATACAGATTCAGTTCAGATACATCATCCACAACCATGTCGCCGTTGATCTCCTGCTCTGCCGCGGTCATATTCACATGGCCTCCGTTGGAGCCTTCGCTGCCCCAGCCGGCTGCTGCCGCTCTGAGGAAAACACCGTCACCCTTGTTGATGATCTCCGCATCCGTCAGGTCGATGGCTGCAGCGGTGTTGTTGACAAAGAAAATATCTCCGTTTGCGTTTGTGAGACTGCCTCCGTCCATGGTAAAGGAAGCGGTACCCTCATCCGCGTCACCGGACATGGACTGGTAGATCATGACAGCCTGATAGTAGTCGGACTTGTCACTGTTCTTGGTGTTATTGTCCGCGGTCAGTTCCACGTTATTGAGGGTGACGGAATTCTTACCTTCTACAACAACGCCCTGAGAGGCGGTGGACTCCATCTTAGCATTGCTGACGGTGATATCGGCGGTGGAATAGATGACCGGTGAGCCGGTTCCGCTGGTCGTGTACGATCCTCCTGTCACGGTGACTGTGCCGCCTCCTCTGTCGGAGCGGATCGCCGCGGAGGAGTTGCCGCTGGTATTGATGGTCAGATTCTCCGCATTCATAGTACCGCCCCCGGTGGTCATCAGACCGCCGGAGCAGTTGCCGCTGGTCTCAATATAGGAATCCGAGATATTCACTGTCGTCCCTTCGCCATAACTGAAAACAGCATTTGCATGGGTGCCCTTGGTCTCCACCGCCATATTGGAGAGAGTAAGCGTACCGCCGTTTGCCGCGAAGATCGCCGCATTATCGCCGTAGAAATCTGCCTCATCGCCCTGATCGGAATCACCGGTCTTGGTGACGGATGTGGCTGAGTAGGAAGCCTCTTCCCCGTCCGCCATGATCGCGTGACTGCTGTCCTCGTTGTTTTCAACGGTCTCTGTCGTCTCAATGTCTTCTTTTGCGGGACCGGGCTGTAAGTCACCGGAAACGGCTGTCTGACCGGCTGCTGAACCCGCAGCCTCTTCCGAATCGTCTGCCGCCGCTACGGTATTCCCGGTATTCTCAGTACTCTCTGCCCCGTCCGTATTCCCGGTATTCTCTGTTTTCTCGTCCTCGTCCCTATTCCCGGAAAGACCCACTTCAGTCGTCTCATCTTCTGCTTTGTCTGCTGAGGTCGCCACAGCCGCCTCCTGAGAATTTCCTGCCTGTGCGGACTGCGAGCTGCAGGCTGCCATTGATGTGACCATGGCCGCCATTGTAACTCCGGTAATAAAGATTTTAAATTTTCTTCTAAGTTCTTCTGCCTTCATTTTTCTCTTGCCTTTCTAAACTCAACTTAGTATCAGATGTATGTGCAGCAGTATTTTTTGTCTCAATCCCGCCGGAATCCCGCAGGATTGGCTGAAGATGAAACACTGCCTTGTTTTCAGACCAGTTCTTTTGTTTTCCTGAGTCTGAAAACATCTTAGCAGTATATCATTAGTCATAACTTAGAAAAAAATAAAAAAAGAAAATCCGCGCTTCATTTTGATTTTATAAACCATCGTAAAGCATCGGATTTTCTATTCTGCTCTTTTTTAAGAAACACCTTTTTGAATGTTCTTTTGAATGATCTTCCGGAAAGTAAATCTTCTTCAGGAAAGATACTCGGAGGAAAGAAACTCAGCCAAGAGGCGGAGCCAGGGCGACTGTGCCGGATTGCAGGTCTTCCGGCAGGGAAAGTTCGTTCCGGTCCAGCTGCATCACACCGCCGCAGAGGGAAGCATATTTTTCCAGAGGGGCGATCACATCATAGCCGAATCCGCTTCCTCTGTAATGCATGGGCACCAGCATGCGGGGTTTCAGTTCTCCGACAAGAGCGCATACGTCTTCGGGCTCCATTGTAAAGAATCCTCCGACGGGCATCAGCATGACGTCTATTCCCTTGAGAGCTTCTTTCTGCTCCGCAGTCGGAGGACAGCCGATATCGCCCATATGCGCGATCCTGTATTCGCCGTCGTCATAGACGCGGATAATATTGCTGCCGCGCTTGGTGCCCTCTGCGTCATCGTGCCAGGAGTGAATTTCCGTAATCCTGAAAGGGTTCTTCTTCGAAGCCGCTCCTTCCCGGATCTTCACGCACTGTACCGCGTTGTGGTCGAAATGTTCATGACTGCAAAGCACCTGATCCGCCTCAAGACGCAGGTTTCCAAAGCCGGGAACCGCCCCGTCCTCAAAGGGATCCAGCACGATAGAATATCCTTCTTCCTCCAGTGTAAAACAGCTGTGTCCGTGCCAGGTAATCTTCAGTTTTCCCATATCCCCTCCCTGTGATAAAAGAACTTGCTTACTGTTCGTCGATCCGTTTCATGACACTCATGTAGGCGGGTCTCAGAATCTTGCCCCTGCCGACAATCTCTTCGATGCGGTGAGCGCTCCAGCCGGTGATACGGGCCAGCGCGAAAATCGGCGTGTAGAGCTCGATCGGGATGCCGAGCATATCGTAGACGAATCCGCTGTAGAAGTCGACGTTGGGGCTGACACCCTTGTAGATCCGGCGTTCGCGCGCGATGACCCTGGGCGCTATGTCTTCAATCTTCTGGTAGAGAGCCATATCTGTCTGGCGCCCCTTCTCTACGCTCAGGCGTTCAACAAAGGATTTGAACACGCGCTCACGGGGATCCGAGAGCGAATAGACTGCGTGTCCCATTCCGTAGATCAGCCCTTTATGATCAAAGACGACGCCCTTCAGCATTTTGGAAAGATAGGCGTCGATCTCATCATCGTCGTTCCAGTCGCGGACCTTTTTGCGGATGTTGTCCATCATCTCCATGACCTTGATATTGGCACCGCCGTGCCTGGGACCCTTGAGTGAAGACATGGCCGCTGCGATCGTCGCATAGGTATCGCTGCCGGAAGAGGTGACCACACGTGTGGTGAAAGTGGAGTTATTTCCTCCGCCGTGTTCCATATGCAGGAGCAGGGCCGCCTGGAGAACCTTTGCCTCTGTCTCTGTGAACTGCTGGTCGGGGCGCATCATCATCAGGATATTCTCCGCAGTGGAAAGCTCCGGATCCGGCCTGTGAATGTACATGCTCTCCATGTTCTCATAATGATTATAAGCGTGATAGCCGTAAATTGCCAGCATGGGAAATACCGCGATCAGCATAATGCTCTGGCGGATGACATTGGGCAGGTCCGTCTGCTGGGCATGGGAATCATAGGAAGCCAGGGTCAGGATACTTCTGGTCATGGAATTCATGACATCCTTTGTCGGCGCTTTCATGATGACATCGCGGACAAAGTTTGTGGGGAGGTCCCTGGCGCCTGCGAGGATCTCAATAAAGTCCTTCTTCTCCTGCTCATTCGGAAGCTCTCCGAACAGGAGCAGGTAAGTCAGAGTCTCATAGGCAAACCTGTCATCGGCAAACATTCTGATCAGATTTTCCACAGTGTAGCCCCGATACCAGAGCTGTCCGTCGATCGGGATCCTCTTCCCGTCCTTCTCCTCAAAGGAGATGATCTCCGAAATGTTCGTCAGGCCTGTGAGGACGCCCTTACCGTCGAGGTCTCTCAGTCCCCGATTTACCTCATAGTGCTGGAAGAGCGCATCCGGAATCGTATCATTCTTCACACACCTTCCCATCTGCGAGACGGCATATTCCTTAAACATCTTCTCAAATTTCTTTCCCAAAGCGCCTCCTTTCACTGCTTGTAAAATCCGTTCATTACTTGAAATATCCGTTCATTACTTGAAATATCCGTTCATTACTTGAAATATCCGTTCATTACTTGAAATATCCGTTCATTACATGTAATATCCGTCAAAATCAGTAGTACTGTATTAATTCAGAAAGTTTATTTTACCGTCTGGTATTTTTTTATTCAATGGTTTTCGGCCAATATTTCGTGAAACAATTGTGAACAAATGTGAACTGTCCTGTTTGGAAGCTCGCATGCGGAGAACGCATGAAAGCACCTGGTCGACGGTGTGCCCGCGCCTGCAGCTGTAAACTGATGAGCACTTGTGTATGTTTTCCGCCGGTTATCCTGCCGCTCAAAAAAACTCTGCAGAATCCTCTCTCCATGTCCTGGATTCTGCAGAGTTTGTTTTTTGACTTAATTTTTCCCGCGGATGCCGCTCTAGGAAGCGGTATGGTCTGAACGCGCGAAAACCTCTTCCGCAAAGTGAACGGTAGCCATAGCGTCCGGCGCATAGCAGTCGGCGCCGATGGAATCGGCGTATTCCTGCGTCATGACTGCGCCGCCGACAACGACCTTTGTATCCGGTTTCTTTTCACGGAGCAGACGGATGGTGTCCTCCATGCTGACGACAGTAGTCGTCATAAGAGCACTGAGACCCACGAGAGAAATGTTCTCGCGGATCGCCGTCTCCACAATGGTCTCCGGGGCGACATCCTTTCCCAGGTCGATGATTTCAAAGCTGTAGTTTTCCAGCATGACCTTGACGATGTTCTTGCCGATATCGTGGATGTCTCCTTTGACAGTGGCAAGGATGATCCTGCCCTTTGTCTCCTGTTTTTCGTCCTGCATGGACTCTTTGACGACTTCAAAAGCCGCTTTGGCTGCCTCCGCGCTCATAAGAAGCTGGGGCAGGAAGATGGTGCCCTTCTCAAAACCTTTGCCGACATAATCAAGGGCCGGAATCAGTTCCTCATTAATAAGCCTCAAGGCCGGCGTCCCGGCTTCAAGCAGGACCCTTGCCGCATCGGCTGCGCTCTTTGACATACCTCTGCGGATGCTGTCGCCCAGGGACATTCCTGCAGAATCCGGAAGAGCCGGCCCCCCGGCCGTCCCTTCGGCAGACGTTCCTCCCGGGCTGGTCCCTGTTTTATCTGAAGGACCTGCAGCACTGCTCCCGCTGCCGGCTTTTGCCGCTGCTGTCACTGTCGTTCTCTGTGCATTTGCGTATGCCTCTATATAGCCCATGCATTGCGGATCCATGTCTGAGAGTGCCAGAAAGGCGCGATAGGCACACATCATATCCTCATTTCCCGGATTCATGATGGCGCAGGAAAGCCCCATCTGCATGGCCATAGTCAGAAAATGCGCATTGATAACGGACCGCTGAGGCAAACCGAAGGAAATATTGGACACTCCCAGAATGGTGTGACCGTCAAGCTCATCCCGGACGCGGCGCAGAGTCTCCAGGGTCGTCAGCGCGCCCTTCGTATCAGAGGAAATGGTCATTGCAAGGCCGTCGATCACGATATCCTCGCGGGGCACACCGTAACGGTCCGCGGTCTCATAAATCTTCTTTGCAATTGCCATACGACCGTCTGCTGTCTCCGGAATCCCGTCCTCGTCCAATACCAGACCCACGACTACGCCGCCGTATTTCCTGACCAGCGGGAAAACAGCCTCCATGCTCTCTTTTTTGCCGTTTACAGAGTTCACCATGGGCTTGCCGTTGTAGAGGCGCATGCCGCGCTCCATGGCAGCCGGATCCGATGTGTCGATCTGCAGCGGCAGGGGCAGAATACTCTGCAGCCTGGAGACAACTTCCGCCATCATCTGCGGTTCATCGATCTCAGGGAGTCCGACATTGACGTCCAGGATGTGGGCACCGCTCTCCTCCTGATTGAGTCCCTCCGAAAGGATATATTCGATGTCGTTGTCGCGCAGAGCCTGCTTGAACTTCTTCTTTCCGGTCGGATTAATCCGCTCGCCGATGATGACAGGCTTTTTGCCGATTTCCACAGCCCGGGAGAAAGAGGAGACCACTGTGCGGCCTTTCCTGGTATTGGGTACAAAAGGAACCCCCCGCTCTGCTGCGGTTTCCGCACCGCTTCCGCCTGCTACCTCTGCAGCTTTGCCGGGTTCACCGGGCAGGCACGCAGTGCCTCTGACTGCCTGTACAGTTCTCCGTATATGTTCGGGTGTCGTACCGCAGCAGCCGCCGACGGCCTGCACGCCCATTCCGGCGATTTTTTTCATCCAGTCCGCAAAGGTCTCGGGGCCGACATCGTAGACCGTCCTGCCGTTTTCCGCGCGGGGAAGACCCGCATTGGGATTGACAAGAATGGGCACGGAAGCCGTTTCGACCATCCGCTGCACGATCGGAATCATCTGCTCCGGTCCCATACCGCAGTTGACACCCAGACCGTCCACGCGCAGGCCCTCCAGCAGCGCGACCGTGGAATCCACTGTGCCGCCTGTCAGGAGCTTGCCGCTGCTGTCATAGACATTGGTGATCAGAACGGGGAGGTCACAGTTTTCCTTTGCGGCAAGAACAGCTGCTTTGGATTCATAGCTGTCGCTCATAGTCTCGATCAGCACCAGGTCTGCACCCGCCGCCGCGCCGATTCGCACAACTTCTCCGAAAATCTCCACCGCGCGCTCGAAAGAAAGATCCCCCAGAGGCTCCAGAAGGCGTCCTGTCGGTCCGATATCCAGGGCAATATAGGCATCCTCACGGTCCGTGCGGCGCCGCGCCTCCTTTGCCAGGGCAACCGCCGCCTCGACGATCTGCTTCAGCTCGCCGTTCTCCCGGGAAAACTTCAGCGAATTCGCCCCGAAAGTATTGGTGTTGAAAATATCACACCCCGCCTTCAGATATCCGCAGTGCAGATCGATAATGTCCTCAGGACGTGAAAGATTCCACCTCTCCGGAAGTTCGCCTCCCTTCAGGCCCTTTTCCTGCAGAATCGTCCCTGTCCCGCCGTCAAAAAACAGCCATTCTTTACCCAGGCGCTCCAGAAGAGGCCTTCTGACTTTTCCTGTTCCTTTTTCTGTCATAAATCTTCTATACTCCATTTCTGGAAAACGCACACTCCGATGAATTCTCACATACTTCGCAGCCGTGCAGTACACATCCCTGCTTCTCCTTTGTGATGCCGATGACAGCCGTCACCGACTTGGAGGGCATCATAAGGCAGCTTTCTGTCAGAGATACGCCTATTTCTTTCTGCATGCGCAGAATCTGCGCAAAATCCTGCTGATACTCCAGTGGGAAATCCCCGTAACCGGGCGAAAAACGAGGCCTGCAGTAGAGCCCCTGCGAAGCCGCCTCATCGATGATCCTCTGATTGACCTCGTCACACCAGGATTCGATCATGGCTGCTGCCGCTGCCTGCAGGATCACGGCGCGGCTCATGTGCGTGACACTTGCCCTCGCGATCAGCCGGTCCGGTCCCAGCCCCAGCGTTGCCGCCATCAGATATACATTTTCACACCCGCGAAGATTCCGGGATAGGCTAAGACTGCGGATTTCCATCCCCGCGATACGGAGCAGAGGAATCTGCGGCCCCTTTTTCCGGTCCGAAGAAATACCGGCACCCTTTTCCGTCCGCAGCGAAATTCCCGTATCATGTGACTGCATACCGGGCATGGTAAAGACACTCTCCACGGGATACTGACGGTAAACAAAACGGGGCGTGATCTCCCGCTGCAGTTCCCCGAGGCAGTAGTCCACAGTCCTTAAGACTTCCGCATCCGGCATATTCCTTCGATAACCAAGATAACGGTAGATTTCTTTTTTATCAACATTGATCATATATATCTCTCCACTTGAAATAAGCGGTTTGTATCTCACAAAAAGTGTGACAGAAGCGCCTGTCTTCTGTCACACTCCCGGATGATCCTTTTCTCATACATGTTTCCAGTCATGGTCTCGTACCCGCAGTCATGTATGAATAAACTACGCATTGCTCCGCGCTATGGCGTTCCCGCAATGGTATGCCGTAAAAACGTCCCGGCCAGCCTTACTCAGTCAGAGAAATTCCCCACAAGGCAGAGAGGCTGTTGCGGATTCCTGACGCGATTTCCGGCTTGTTCATGGTGTAGACATGGATATGGCCCACATCGTTTGCGATCAGATCGACGATCTGCTCCGCAGCGTATACGATACCCGCCTGTTTCATACTCAGGGGGTCGTCACCGAAACGGTCGACCATGGTGCGGAAGCGCTGGGGAATCGTGGCCCCGGAAAGAGCTACGCTGCGTTTGACCTGACCGGCGTTTGTGATCGGCATGATTCCTGCCACGACAGGCACCTCGATCCCCGCCTCGCGGATCCGGTAAAGGAAGCTGTACATTGTTGAGTTGTCAAAAAACATCTGAGTCGTCAGAAAGTCACAGCCCGCATCCACTTTTTCCTTGAGGTGACGGATGTCATCAGACTGGCGCTCGCATTCCACGTGTCCTTCCGGATAGCAGGCTCCTCCGATACACATATTTTCATCGATGGCCTTGATATCATAGATCAGCTCCGAGGCGTGATCGTAATCAAATACAGTCCTGCCTTCTGCCGGGATATCTCCGCGCAGAGCCATGATATTCTCAATCCCGTTCTCACGATAGGTCTCGATCATCTTTCTGACAGTCTCCTTCGTAGACGAGACACAGGTGAGGTGCGCGAGCACGTTCGTATGATATTTCTGCTGCAGATCCGCAGCGATCCTGGTGGTATGCCTGCTTGTACCGCCGCCGGCGCCGTAGGTGACACTCATAAAATCAGGTCCGAGCGCCGCAATCTGTTCTGTCGCCTGTTCGACGGTCAGAATACCCGCTTCTGTCTTGGGCGGAAATACTTCAAACGACAGTGTAACTTTCTTTTCGTTCAGGATGTCGATGATTCTCATTTTTACTTAATTCCTTTCTATCCTGCCTCACTGTGACAGGACCTGTTCGGAACATATTATCACTATTTCAGCATTTTATAAATACCGAACTGATAACAGACAGGAAAGGCCTCTTGAGCGTTCATGCAAGCATGATGCTCCCCCGGCTTTTCCCGCTGTTTGTTTTTTTTATGAATATAACCAGGCATAGCTCCGCGCTCCGGCGCTCTCGCAATGCTCCGAACATCCGGATTCCGCTCGCTGTTTTATTCATACTCGCAGACGTAGCCCATATTGCCGGTGAAATAATCGAGACCGATGTTCAGGACGTCGTTTCGCTGGTCGTTCCAGGTCCATTTCCCGTCTTCCGAGACGCTCCAGAGCATGAGGTAGAATTCGGGCTCGCCGTCAAGCTTGTCGTTTCTGGAAGGCTCTCCTGGATGCCAGGCGGTGAAGTCAAAAGGCTCACCGGTCAGCCAATGACCGTATACTGTGTTGTCACGCACAGAGGTGTATCCGCCGATCCAGAGAAACTTGATCCCTGCTTTTTCCGCCGCAGCTGTTATCTTGTCCATTTCCTCCTGTGAGGTGATCGTCGCCAGATGGCCGCCCTGGGCCAGGCAGGCGTCGTTGGCATCCGTCCAGCTGATGTCCTTTTTGACCAGTTCATAACGTGTACTGTGTTTTTTCTGTTCCGCACGCTTTGCAGGTGTGAATGTGACTCCCTCGGAGACTCCGCCGACCTGCCTGTTATTGTCGATGAGCGCTGCGGAAACCGTTCTGGTCGCATAGGCATCCACGGAGTTGTCCGAGACATATTCAATACAGTACATGTTTTTCTGTACCTTATAGATCTCGCTGAGGATATCATTCATATCCTGGATCGAATTGATGTCCCAGCATCGGCCGCCCGTCGATTCGCAGATATAATTCAGAACGGTATAATCCGCGCCTGAAGTGCCGATGAGGTAAATCGGAATCTCCAGTGAGTTCGCGAGGCTGATCACCTCTTCATAGGTATGTGTGCTTTCGTTGTCCGCGCCGTCTGTAAAGCCGATCACGCAGTTGGCGCCGGTCCGGCGTCCGGCATTGGTGACGCCTGTCCAGAGCGCGTCATACAGCGCAGTCATTCCATAGGTGCTCATGTTATCGATGCCGTTCAAAAGATTGGACATCTCATTGGTGTAACTGCACATATACATGATATAGCTGTCGAAGGCAATGATTTCTGCCGCATCCCCGGACGCATAGTCCATGCTGCGGATAAAGTCATTCAGGATGGACTGGACCTGTGCAAAATCACTCTCCATACTGTCGGATTTATCGACGACAATATCCATCCCCAGACCTTGATTTCCTTCCAGGCGCTCGATGCTGCGGATCTTTCTTTCGATCTGCGCACCTCCCGAGACAGCCTCCGTGATGCCGGCTGTGGGAGAGTCCAGGATGATCGTCTCGCCATAAGAATCCTCAAGACGATAATAGGCTTTTACATTCGGATACCCGGAGACATCTGTCGTGACCAGTTCCAGGGAAGTCCCCTCCGAGCCGCCGGAATTATAGACACTGTTCCGGATAGAGTCATAAGAAACGGCCTCTGTGTTTTTTCCTCCGGTGTCGTTTCCGCCTCCGGTGTCGGTACCGCCGGTGTTCTGGTTTCCGCCTCCGGTGTCACTTCCGCCGGTGTTCTGGTTTCCGCCTCCGGTGTCACTTCCGCCGGTGTTCTGGTTTCCGCCTCCGGTGTCACTGCCGCCGGTATTCTGGTTTCCGCCCCCGGTGTCGGTAGCGCCGGTATCCTGATTTCCGCCCCCGGTGTCGGTATCATCCTCTTCCTGTTTGGTTTCGGTTCTCTGATCCGCTGTATCTTTATCATCTGTCCCGTCTTTGGAGTGCAGCAGGGAGAAGGCTACAAGGCCCAGCAGAATGGCAATGATGACAAGGAGAACGATTATGATGATCGATTTGCCCTTTCCCTTGTTTCCGCTCTGTCTGCGGTCCCTTCCACCACTATAGGGCCGGCTGCCGCTGTTCTCTCTGCCGTCTCCGTAAGGCCGGCTGACGTACATTTCCCGGCCGCCGTAATCCCTGCCGTCTCCGTAAGACTGACCGCCGTACATTCCCTGTCCGCCGTAGTCTCTGCCGTCTCCGTAAGACTGACCGCCGTACATTCCCTGATCCCTGCGGTCGGCATTATTGAATCCCTGTTTTACGAAGCCGCCTTCTTCTATACCTTCCGAATGTCCCTGATTTCCGTCATAGGACGTCAGTGTCCTGTCTTCCGGGTTGAGTTCTATCTCCGCCGGCTCTCCGCATACAGGGCAGAAACGGTTTCCCTCCGGAATATTATTCCCGCATTTAATACAGAACATATCCGGCTCCTTTCTGTCAAAGACAATGTTAATCCGTACAATGGTTTCCGTACAATAGTTAATGAATTAATGGTTAATGGTTCGTTGATGGATCATTTCCTGCCGGCGGTTTTCAGGCTGCTCCTTTCCTGCATCCGGCGGGGAACGTCACAGAGTCCTTTTATTGCAGCTGCTGCAGCAATTCCTCCGCTGTCAGAAGCTGTTCCCCTTTACAGGTCCTGGCTCTGGCTGTATCAAACACGAAGCTTAGACCGTCGCGGTATCCGCTCTCTGACACCTGGCCGCCTTCCCAGTAATAGTCCCAGACTTCCTCTCCCCTCTCGTCAAAGCGCACGCGGGCAAAGCTGTTGTTGCCGTAATATCCCTGTACAGAGACCCCGAGTCTTCCGCCGGAAATACTGTAAATCGTATCGAAGTGCAGATTTTCCACCCCGGAAGGGCTGTAGAGAAGATTTTCATATTCCAGATACTGGAAATCCCTGCGGTTCAGCCAGGTCTCCTCGAGTGTGCCGCTGCGGTAGACGACTATGGTCACGCCCTTTGCAGCAGTTGCACCGACCTGTACCAGCTCCGGTGTGCGGTCGTCATTGAGATAAATCAGGGCAAAGCCTTCATATTCTTCCTCATCAATCCCCTTGATGCGGTCGGCGTACGCTTCTTTCCATGAACTGTATTTTTGCGCAGTTCCGTCATTTTTGCCGGTCAGATAACTGGTCACATTCGTGATATTGAGCACTTCAACATCACGATTAACTGCCTCTGTCTTTGTGCTGTCAAGGGCGGGAACCGCGTCCTTCTGTCCGGAATATACTCTCGCTTCCCGCACATTCCCGGTCTTTTTTCCGTCTTCACCGACCTGTGTATAACTGCAGACTGTCAGGATATCTGTATATCCGTCTTTGTTGTAATCTGTAAAATCAACAGCATCCACGCCGGCAAAAACCCGGTCTGTCCGTATATTGCCCGCCTCTATGGGATCAAGGATTGCCAATATTGCCCGGTCCTGTTCCAGGGCAAAGGTCACATCCGCTTTTTCGTTCTTTTTCGTATCGGGATAGAAAGGAGCAAAAAACACCTCTCCCGCCGGATTGAGTTCAGCGCTGTAGGACTGTGCCTCAATGAGGTCCTTCTGTGTCCAGACGATGTTATAGCAGAAGCGGTATCCGCCATCCGCCTTTTGCAGTTCAACTTCATAGGTGGGCTGATACAGTGCATCATTCGCGGCTGCAGCGCTCTCCTCACTCTCTGCGGCCGATGTATCAGCAGTCTCTGAACCGGCTTCTTCGGCCGCTGTATCAGCAGAATCTGCTGCGGCTGCAGTATCTGAGGCTGCTGAAGCTGCTGTGGCTGCTGTGGCTGAGGCTGCTGATGCTGCTGTGGCTGCAGTGTCTGAGACTGCTGAAGCTGCTGTGGCTGCAGTGTCTGAGACTGCAGCACGATCGGCAGTTTCGCCTTTCTGTGCAGTTTCCGCCACTTCTGCCGCGGATGACGCCGCGCTTTCAGCACCTGCATTACTCACATCATCTACATCGGTTTCTACTGAATCTGTCACGGCCTGCTCAGTCTCTTGCGCAATATCTCCCTCCTGCGCTTCCAGCTGATAGTGGACAATGAACGTATCTCCCTGCTGCCAGGCGTCCGTGCACCGGACATACATCCGGTTTGTGTCACCGCGAAGCGCGTACCATGCCTGGTATCTGGCTATACGCACCCAGCCCTCTTTTTCGTCAAGCTGCTTTCTGAACCTATCATAAGAAAGCCCTGTCTTAAGGCTCAGCAGATCTTCAATCTGATCATCTGCCACCTTGACGACCGGTGTTCTGATCTCCTCCTGGGGGATCCTGTCCAGAAGCAGGTCTTTTTCCTGATCTGTCAATTTTTCCTGTTCAATCCCTGCCCCGGAATAGAAGACCTGGTTCAGGTCAATATCCTCAGGGATATCGTAAGAGGACAGCAAAAAACCGTAGCTGCTGTCTTCATTCAGATATTCCTGCAGGGTCTGAAGTGTCTGTGCGTCACTCCGGGTGATCTCGCCCTGGATCGGACGGGCGGGATAGTTCTCTTCTGCCGACTCAGCGCCGGTCAGTGCAGATCCTGAATTACCGCTGCCTGTTGTATTTGCGCCGGGATCGGCAAAAGCCTCCTGACCAGTGCCGGCATGTCCGTCTGCCGCCGTTTCTTCTCCTGATGAACCTTCCTGCGCGCCGTTTTTCCCGTCTTTGGAACCTGCATCCGCTTCTGCGCCGTTCCCGTTTGACGTATCCGGATTCTCTCCGGGAAACATTCCGCCGCCTTCAGCCTGCCCTGCTCCGCCGTCTATACCCGGTTCCGGTCCGCAGGCGCTCAGAAGACAGACAGCTGCAGCCAGAGCCGCTGTCAGTGCAATGATCCGTTTACATAGTCCCTTGTTCTTAAAAAATCTATTATGAACGAAAGAAGCCCGCATTCGAGTATCCTCCAGATAATTCATATCGTATTGTCTGCCTTCATAAGCGCCTCAATCTCCTCCTGCCTGAGCGGCCGGAACCCGCCCGGCGCAAGAGCCGGATCGAGATACAGCGGTCCCATGCTAAGGCGCTTGAGGTAAAGTACTTCTTTCCCCCGTGCAGCGAACATCCGCTTGATCTGATGATATTTGCCCTCTTTGATCGTGACGATCGTCTGTGAATACTGGCCTGTTCCGCCGGGCAGTATCCCGCTGAGATTTCCCGGGATCAGTGCGGCCCTTCCGGCGTCCGCTTCCAGATCCGTGCACAGACGCGCAGGCATGGCGGTGAACTCATCATCCACCTCGAGCCCTTCCGCAAATGCCCGGATATCCTCCCCGGTCACTTTTCCTGTCACGATCGCATAATAAGTCTTGTCCACATGCCTTGCCGGCGACAGCAGACGATGTGCCAGCTGTCCGTCATCAGTGATCAGAAGAAGCCCCTCTGTATCCTTGTCCAGTCTTCCCACCGGAAAAAGACCTCGCCTGAGCACAGGTTCTGAAAGGGGATCCCGCTCCGGACCGCCGGCAGCCCCGGTCCCTGTGACCGAAGGATTCCGCAGCAGATCCAGCACTGTCATTTCACGGCCGTCCTCCGTGGCAGAGACGACACCTGCAGGTTTGTGGAGCATATAGTAAACATGGTCCTTCTGACGGACAGCTTTGCCGTCGAAGAGAATCTCGTCCTCCGAAGACACCTTCATGCCGGGATCCTTTACATGCTCTCCGTTCACACAGACACTGCCCTTACGGATCGCTCTTCCCAGCTCACTGCGCGTGCCGAATCCCTCCTGCGCAAGCAGTTTGTCCAGGCGTACAGACTCCGCCCCTGCCGCTTTTTTGCGGTCTGTTTTTTTACTCATGCACGGAACCTGTATCCCACACCCCAGATGGTCTCAATATACTGCGGATGAGAGGTGTCAAACTCAATCTTTTCACGGATCTTTTTGATATGGACTGTGACAGTCGCAATATCCCCCACACTGTCCATGTTCCAGATCCTGCGGAAAAGCTCATCCTTGCTGAAAACATGGTTGGGGTTTTCCGCCAAAAAGGTGAGCAGGTCAAATTCCTTGGTGGTGAAGTTCTTTTCCGTGCCGTCCACAAAGACACGCCTGGCTGTCTTGTCGATCTTGAGGCCGCGGATCTCCACAACATCATTGGTCTTCTGGCCGGCGCCGACCAGACGCTGATAGCGTGCCATATGCGCCTTGACCCGCGCGACAAGCTCACTGGGGCTGAAGGGCTTGGTCATATAGTCATCCGCGCCGAGACCCAGACCGCGGATCTTGTCGATGTCGTCCTTCTTGGCCGACACCATCAGAATCGGAATATCCTTCTTCTCACGGATCTTGCGGCAGACATCAAAACCATCGATGCCGGGAAGCATCAGGTCCAGTATAATCAGATCAAAATCCTTCTGCAGGGCCGCCGTCAGGCCGCGGTCGCCCCTGGTCTCGATCTCCACTTCAAAACCGGAAAGTTCCAGGTAATCTTTTTCCAGGTCTGCGATTGCCTCTTCATCTTCAATGATCAATATTCTGCTCATTCATTTCTCCTTTTTCCGTTCGTTCCGGTAAGACGGTCAGTCTGTCATCTACGTCATTCCTGAAGCCATGGTCCCGCGCCCGCACAAACATATGACTCGAGATTCGCTCACGAGTCCTGTGCCCGGCGGCCGGTTCAGATCATCTCTTCATGCATGGAGTCCACAGTCTCGTCCTCCTGCTCCAGATACTTGCGGATCACGAGGTGCATACAGGTGCCCTCACCCTCCCGGCTTGTCGCCCAGATATATCCGCCGTGGTCTTCAATGATCTTGCGCACAATGGAAAGTCCGATCCCGCTGCCGCCCTGGGCGGAGTTGCGGGAGGAATCCGTTCGGTAGAACCTGTCAAAAATATTCGGAAGGTCGCGGGCGGCAATTCCCTTGCCGTTGTCCTCGATCTCAATGCGGACACTGTCGTGTTCATCGAGAATCCGGATATCGATCCGCCCCTTCTCCTTATCCATATATTTTACACTATTTCCCACAATATTGTTAATTACACGCTTCATCTGCTCGGGATCGGCAATGATCCTGGTCCTGGGAGAGACAAGATTCGTGTAATTGAGCTCAATCCCTCTCGATTCCATATCCATGCCGATCTCTTCGACACAGTCACCGAAATAGTCACCGACATCGAGGCGGTGGAAATTGTAAGGGATACGATCGCTCTCAAAGCGGGAATAGAGGGTCAGCTCGTCGATCAGATGATCCATGTCATTGGCCTTGTTGTAGATGGTCCGGATGTACTTTTCCCGCTTCTCCGGAGTGTTTGCTACTCCGTCGATCAGGCCCTCGACATATCCCTTGATTGACGTGATCGGCGTCTTCAGATCATGGGAAATATTACTGATCAGCTCGCGGTTCTGCTTTTCGCGCTCAAGTTTTTCATCCGCAGACTCCTTCAGGCGCAGACGCATGTCTTCATAATTCCGGTAAAGATCGCCGATCTCGCCCTCTTCTCCGGTGGAGAGTGTATAGGTGAAGTTTCCGTCGCGGATATTATTCATGGCGATGTTGATCGCGCTGATCGGTGTAAAAATACTCCTCTCCAGCCATCGGGTCAGCAGAAAGGCTGTAAATACCAATATCGTCAGCATGGAGACAAACAGACCGCTCAGGAATTTTCCGGAGATCAGTCCCATGACCCGCTTGACAATAAACAGGCTGCCCCGGGCTCCGTCAGGAAAGCAGAAATCCAGCTGCCGTACCAGCAGGCTTTTCTTCCCTGCCTGAATCAGCTGGTTTCCCTGCAGGCTGTCCGCAGCCGCATCCCTCACTGTGTCCGCCGGATCAACCGGCTGTCCTGTTTTTCCGGCCTGGTCTCCGGTCTTCGACGCATCCCTCTGCTCTGCTGCAGGACCATCCTGCAGGGTCATATTCATTGTCGGGATTTCTCCGCTCTGCAGTTTTCCGGCAGTGTCTTCCTTCCACGCGGGCAGATATGCAAGATCGTCAGCCCCCTTCATCTCGTCACTGGCAAAGTAGAGTCCTTCGTCCCGACGGACTATAAGATAACTGTTGCGGTCGTGGATTCCCTGGGAAATAGAAGACAGAAATTCCACATCATGCAGTCTTCCGGGGTTCTGCTCCGCTTTCTGAAACACCTGCACTGCGTCTACATCGAGCGTATCATAATTGCCGACAATGGACGTATAGCCCGATAATTCTCCCTTTTCTCCGATCAGATAATTGCCCAGAGCCATAAATGATATGGCAAACAGCAGGATCGGCACCACGATGACCGTGGCAAACATTACCATCAGTCTTTTTCGAAAAGTCATATGTTTTCAAACTCCATTATCAAATGACCGGACCCCGGTGACGTCATCCGATCCTTTTTGCGTCGTCCCGGCTCGTCTCGCTGATGATGTAATGAGGTCGTTTTTTGACCTCCTGATAGACAGTAGCAAGATATTTTCCGATGATACCCAGACACAGCAGCTGGATTCCGCCGATAAATGTGATGATACATGCTGTCGAAGCCCATCCCGCAACAGGATCACCGAAGAGGAGCTTTCTTACCACTATGAAGATGATCGCCAGGAAGGAGACCATGGTCATCAGAATCCCGAACCACGACGCAATATCGAGCGGCACATGGGAGAAGTTCACAATGCCGTCTATGGCATACCCCAGAAGGCCCCAGAAATTCCACTTGGTCTCTCCGGCAACCCGTTCCACATTTTTATAGGGCATCCAGTAGGTCCTGAAACCGATCCAGCCGAAAATACCCTTTGAAAAACGGTTCGACTCTCCCATGGCCAGGATCGCGTCCACCATATCCCTCTTCATCAGGCGGAAATCCCGCGCGCCGTCCACGATATCAGCCTCTGAAATGCGGTTGATCAGACGGTAAAAACGTCTGGCAAACCAGCTCCGTATGGGCGGTTCTCCGTCGCGGCTGACACGCCGCGCGGCGACGCTGTCATACTCGCCCGATTTCAGAATCCGATACATCTCCGGCAGCAGATCAGGCGGGTCCTGGAGGTCTGCGTCCATGACCGCTGCGTAATCCCCGCGCGCATTGCAAAAGCCTGCGAACATGGCGGCCTCTTTGCCGAAATTTCTGGAAAAGCTGAAATAACTGACTTCCGGATCCTCTGCTGCCAGTTCCCGCATGACCTCCACGGTCTTGTCCTTCGATCCGTCATTGATCAGAAGGATCTCGAACCTGCAGTCCGGCAGGGTCTTCTCCATCTTCTTCACTGCCGTATGAAACAGCCGCAGCGACTCCTCTTCGTTATAGCAGGGTACGATAATACTGATCAGATCACCCATCTTCTGTCCCTTTTCAATGCTTGTTTCTGTGTGCTGTTTTTCCGGCAGGCCTTCTCTTTTACCGCCTCCGGAAAAACCGTGCTTTCGGAACTATATCTACTATATCTCTGTAATTTTCCCTGAAATAAATGTTCTCCGGAGATTTAACTCTTTTTCCGTCTCCTGAAAAAACCGGTCAGGGTCTCAGCCGCCGCCAGCAGCAAGGCTGCCGCGGATATGGCTGCTCCCGCCGCCAGTCCGGGCGTCCGGTATCGAAGCTCGATCTCATGTGTACCGGCTTCCACAGCCACAGCGCTGAACATGGTGTCCGCCTGCAGCAGGGGTACCTGCTCTCCGTCCACGTAAGCCCGCAGGCCCTGGCAGCGGGGAATCTGCATGCACAGGATCCGCGCTTCCGGAAGTGTCAGCCTTCCGGTGATCCTGTCTGTCGCCCCGCTTCCCTCAAGCTCGTGCAGGTCAAGATCCTCCAGAACATATTCTCCGAGCGCCTGTGCCTGCCCGGGATAGTTGTCCATGGGCTGACGGATAATCTTCATTTCGCGGAATGTATAGACACCCTTGCGGGAAAACTTCAGCTCCAGGCCTGACAGAGCCTCCTCTGTGAAGCCGCAGCAGCTCAGAAAGTCCGTCCTGCCCGATTTCCAGGGGTTGTCCGCAAGTGTGTATTCCACTTCCCTGTCGGAAACAGTCTTATCTCCCCGCCGTGCTGTGATCCTCACCTCTACAGGGTCCGTATTGGCATATTCGGGCATTTCCTCCCCCTGAGGGACTGTTTCCGGCGCAGCGTAAGCCATACCGGTCAGCAGCACACTGATCTCCCCCTGTGACAGGGCATCCTTGGCCTCCGCGCGCAGATGCAGGCATGCCTCCGTGTTCAGGACCGTCACCTGTACACTGCCGTCTTCCTTCCGGCTGATCTCAATGCCTTCCTCCTCCTCTGTCAAAAACGGAAGCTCTTCCGAAGTGAAGGAAAGCTCTGCCTCGCGGATTCCGCCGGCGTCCGTCTGCGCACTCTGCGCCTGCATATTCCTTTCCTTCAGGCTCTCCAGACCTTCTTCTTCCAGCAGGACGCCCTGCATCAGAGCCTCCTGACGCTGCGGGATCGACAGCGCGTCATAAGTCTCTCTGGTCACATATCTGTCCGTTGTAAAGCCCAGCGGAAGGGTATATTTATTTTTGTATACAGAAAAAGCAAAGACCGGAAGGGGGTCGTCCGCCTTCTCCTCAAACAGCTCCCGGTTGTCGAAATGCAGGCCTTCCATTTTCTCATAGCCGAAGGGCAGAAGCGAACCGTCGCCCCGCTTGTAATAGCCAACTCCTGAAATCTCATCCAGCATGGTTCTGTTGTCCAGATTGTCAAACAGATGCACCATACCGTTGTACTGTCCCGTCTCTGTAAAAAACCGGTCGATCCGGCTGTCTGAGAGACTCCAGTAATACTGGGTGTCAGATACATCGTTCAAGAGGTTGAAATTGTTGGAAATATACCTGCCGGAATATCTGTAAAAAGTATCATTTCCCAGAAGGCTGCGCATTCCGTAGGCATCCGATGCCATCATACCGGCGATATAATGATCCGTGTGATATTCCTCAAGCCCGCTGAAGCGTACACCTTTGGCAAAGCAGACATAGCCGTGCAGCGCCGAGGTCAGGACCACTGTTCCGGTCAGTACAAGGCAGCAGAAGGCAGAAACAGAGCCCCCGCGGTCCTGCTTTCTCCCGCCGCCGTCCTCTCTGTCCTTTCCGGCATCCGCCTGCGCGCCCCCTTTCAGCGCTCCCGCTGCAGCCAGCACGATCGCTGCTGCCGCTGCAGCCAGCACGAGGTCCAGAAGGACACTCCGCGGCGCATCCAGAAGAGCACAGATCACTGCGTATACAGACATGAAAAGAAGTGCCAGCGCCATCCTGCCCGCTGACAGATTCTGCAGGGAAGGGAGCGTGACTGCCGCAATATACGCAGCCAGCATGCAGAGCGCCCAGATCCAGCGGTTTGCCGGGTAGGTAAATCCGTTGAGCGCCGCGCCCGCGGCGGGCAGCAGGGTCATCACCAGCATGGCAGTCAGGGCGATTTTCAGATCCCCATGCCCGGAGCCGGATGTTCCGCCGCCTGCGCAGTCCGGAGCATAGGCGCCTTTTTCCGAGCGCTTGTCAGTACCCTTTCCGCCGCTGCCGATAAACAAAAGAATTACAGCCAGCAGGCCGATCCCGCCCACACCCAGACAGGTCCAGTTCTCCAGCAGGGTCTCCGCGCCGAATCCGACAAAGGATTCCGGAAAGCCCTTATAATAGGCCTTCGGATAAAGCATGCTGTAAGCCACACCCTCCGAAGCCCTGGGGTCCTGCATAAACCGCAGCAGGATCGGCAGCAGAAAACAGGCGCCCAGGGCCGTCCCCAGAACAGCGCGCTGCAGAAATCTGCCTGCGAAGGCAAATATCCTTTTTACCGCGTCCGCAATGCTTCCCGGATTCTGTCGGTCTTTTTCCTGTCTATCCTGCTCTTTGTGCATCAGGACCGGAAAGAGGCAGATCCGCAGTGCCCGCCACACGACATAGATGATCGTCATGAGCACCAGCATATAGAAAAAATAGAAATTGCTGATACAGGCCAGAAAGACCGCCGCTGTAAACAGCCGCCCCCTGCGGCCGCGGAAAATATGCTCTGCCCCGATCAAAAGCAGCGGAAACCAGATCATGGCATTGAGGAAATACGGATGCCGCATGCCGAAAAGCACAAAGCTGCTGAAGACATAGATCAGCGTTCCGCACAGATTTCCTGTCAGATTCCGGTGCCCCATAGTGCGGCAATAGCTGTCAAAGCATATGCCCGCCAGATACATCCGCAAAACGATCATCGCGTCGTGGAAAAAAAGCATATGCTTTTGCGGCACGAAGACTGCCGGCAGGCTGAAGGGATCACCGATCACATAGTACTGCAGTGTCGTGAACAGATCCGCCCCGAATCCCATGTGCATGTTGAATGCAGGAAATGACGGATGTCCCTCCAGAACACTCTTCAGGACCGCCCTGCCCCACCTGGCATAGTAGCATAGCGCCACATAGTGCTGCGAAAGCCCGTCTCCCCTCCAGACCATGCGCTTGCCCTTCGCCGGGAAATACCAGAAGACCAGTACACAGGAAACAGCAAATAAAATTGTATATAGAAGCAGGAATACTTTTCTCTGCTCTGTCCTGTTTTTTTTCATCATTACTTAATCAACACTGTTTTCTTCCGCTGCGGCGGTAATCACTCCTGCAGCCTCTGCAGTATCCGCAGCTCTGTTTTCTTCCTTTTCCGCGGAAAGATCAGCCTCTCCGGCTGCGGCATTTTTTTCCTTTACCGTGTCAATTGCCGCGTCGATTATCCCATCCCTGATCTCTGCCTGTTCAAACGTGCCTACAGGGATTGCCTCAAGGCGTCTGTCACGGCCGTGAAGGATCAGCGAGACAAGCGTGTATATGATCAGGAAGAGTATCAGCACCGCAAGCGTCCCCAGGGATACAGCGGCACCCAGCCGAAGTCCGGGAGTCTGGTAACGCAATTCGATCTCATGGCTTCCTGCGGGAAGCAGGATGGCGCTGAACATAGTGTCCGCCTGCAGCAGCTCCGTGCCTGTCCCGTCCACATAGGCCGTCCAGCCCGCAGTGCGGGGGATCTGCAGGCAGAGGATCTGCGGTGTCTCCAGATCGATATGACCCGTGATCCTGTCTGTCGCAAAGCTTCCGCCCATCTCGTGGATATCCAGATTGCTGAGTGAGGAAGCTCTCAGCGCTTCCGCCTGCTTTTCATAGCCTGTCATCGGCTGGCAGACCACTTCGACCGCATCCAGTGTATAGGTGCCCGGCGCGGGAAATACGATCTCAAAACGATCCAGTGCCTCACTGCGATAGAGCATATTGACCATGAAATCCTTCCGGCCGGTCGTCCACGGGTCAGCCGGTGTGGTAAATCCGATCTGCTTGGAGGACTCCGTCTTTTCACCGGAAAAGCCTGTGACCGGGATCAGCATCTTGGTCGTGGCGATTCCCGTTCCTCCCGCTGGAGGGGTATACTTCAGGCCGCGGACATACAGCGAAGTCTCACAATCCGGCATCCCCGCAAAACGGACTGTTACCGTCTGGCCGCCCTCCGCAAAGTCAAAGGTGATCTTTTTTCCGCTCTCGACAGGAACCTCTTTCCCCTCGCACTCGATCTGAACGGGCACACGCTGATCAGTGAAAACAAAACCATTACCGGCGGCTGTACCGCTGATCTGCACATAATCCTCACCCGGATCTTTTTCCAGCAGAATTCCCTGCATCAGGGCCTGCTGACGCTGCGGAATATCCAGCGCGTCGTACTCTTCACGGCTGATCCACTTGTCGGAGGTAAAACCGATCGGCAGGGCATACTTGTTTTCATAGACCTGGCAGGAATAGCGCTCGATCCCCTCGTTGTCCGCCCATATATCGTTATTGTTATAAGAGAGTCCCTCTTTTTTCTCATAGCCGTAGGGGACGCCTTCCTCATCACTGCCGAGGAAATACCGGATTCCGGCGATCTCGTTGAGCAGGGTCCGGTCATCCAGCGTATCGTACAGATGGATCATGCGGTTGAGCTGGCCTGTCTCGCTCAGAAACTGCGCGACAGAAGGATCCGAGAGGCTCCAGTAATACTGCGTATTGGACACCCCATATAAAAGGGATGTGTTATTCTCGGGATTATATGTCGTATACCTGTAAAAAGGGACCTTCCCCTCTTCATTCGCCTGGTCTTTCAGAAGCTGACCGTCGATCAGCTCCGCGGCCGCCTTTGCGTCCTTGGCTGTATTGGTCTCGATCTGCGCTCTGGAGAGATACTCTATCGTCTTCGCTGACCTGTCCGGCGCAAAATCAAAATATGCCGCAGACACGATCGAAAGAATCACACACACAAGAAGGGTCGACTGCACGTTCCGGGATATTTTCCCCCTGTACTGTTGGTCCGACTCCTCCCTGAATTCCTTCTCAAGCAGAAAGATACGTCCGAAAAGAACAGCCGTCAGCCCCAGGATTCCGATTATTACAGACTGCGCGCTTGCCCTTGAAAAAGTGTATTCCCAGCCGACGCAGATCCCCGCTGCGATCACCATCAGCAGCAGGACAGCCAGGAGCTTTTTCGAACCGGCCTGCACCAGCTCCGGTACAGCAGCCGCCGTCATCGTGCCCACCAGCAGGGCGTAGGCCCACATCCACCGGTTGGCGGGATAGGAAAAGCCGTTCAGCACAAAGCCCGCCGTCGGCGTCAGCAAAAGTCCGGTGAGAACGATAAATGCCGCCTTCAGATCAAAATGCTTTTTGATCTGGGTAAAGATGAAGAGCACGCTCAGCAGAGCCACGGCTCCGAATCCCATATATGTCCAGGACTCCGCCAGAGCCGATGTCCCGTTTGTCAAAAAGCAGTCGATAAAATTCCGATAATAAGACAAAGCCCAGAAAAAGGGGATCTGTTTTTCATCCGCCGCCCTCGGATCCTGCATGAAACGCAGGATGATCGGCAGAAAAAGGAAGGATGCCAGCAGCGTCCCGATCAGTCCGTACCAGACAAAGGCGATCCCGTCCAGGATCACAGCGCCGAAATGACGTAAACCGTGCAGCCGGACAGAGCGCCAGACCGCATACAGCACCGTCATGATCACCATCATGTAAAAGAAATAGAAATTGCTCATCGCCGTGACAAAGACCATCAGCAGGAAGAGCCAGGGCCTTTTTTTACGGAAATACAGCTCGCATCCGATCAGCAGGAGCGGGAAGAACACAAAGGGATTGAGGAAATAATGGTGCCGCATTCCCGACATGGTAAATCCGTTGAAAATATAGACCAGTGCGCCGGCCAGCACGCTGATCCGGTTCTTATGGCCCATATAAAAATTGTAGGCGCTGAAAGTAATGCCCGCGAGCCAGAAGCGGGCCAGCAGCATCAGGTCATGATAATGGAGCAGATACTTTTCGGGCACAAAGACAGCGGGCAGGCTGAATGGATCGCCGATGACATAATATGCCAGTGTCGTATACAAATCCCCTCCGTAGCCCATGCGGAGCGTGAATGTCGGAAACTGCAGCGACCCGGTCTCCCTGAACTGCCGCAGAACTTCTTTTCCCCATCTGGAAAAATACACAAGACCGTAATAATGCTGGTTGACACCGTCTGTCTGCCATACAAACCGGCGCTTCTTCAGAAAGAACCACACAAAAACAGAAGCGGCCACTGCGCCGAACAGCAGCGTATATCCCAGATAATAGAGCAGGTATCCCTTCCAGCCGAAACTTCTCTTCTCCGGCTCCCGCATGACAGCCGCAGCCTGGCTGCCTGCTGTATCCTGCTCCTTTTTCCCCTTCAAAAACTTCATATACTCCTCCAGAATGCTGTATCCGGACTGTGCTTGTCATCCTCTTTCCGCCCGCAAAGCGGCAGACAGGATCCCTGCATAAGGACATAATTAAGATGATTTTACCACAGAAACAGACTTTCCGCTCAAAAAACGTAAAACCTGCCCTTCTTCCGTATTTTCTTCGTGTTTTCCTGTTGTCAGCAGGTCATTATTCCCGGTAAACACCCCGGGCGCCGAGGCCGTGAACAGCGGGCGGCCGTGAACAGCAGGAGGCCGTGAACAGCGGGCGGCCGGGAACAGCAGGCAGCCGGGAACAGCAGGCGGGAAAAGCAGAACAGAGGGGCTGCAGGTTTCCTGTAACATTTGCATACAGACTTTTTCCCTGTTAAAATGTGTAGGTCTGTTTTCAGTCTTCCCGACCATGCCGCCCTCAAAAGCGGCACCCGGGGAGAAATCCGCAGAGACGGAAACAGTGAAGGATCACAGCTTTTATTCTGTGCAGGCATCCGCCTCCGGACGGCCTGCCCATTGGAGGAATACACATGGAACTGAAAAAAATCACCAGCTTTACCATCAACCACCTCGTACTGGAGCCCGGTATCTATGTCTCCCGCATCGATCACTACGGCGATACCGCCATCACCACATTCGACCTCCGTATGACCGCTCCCAACCGCGAGCCCGTCATGAACACTGCGGAGATGCACACGATCGAACATCTCGGCGCCACCTTCCTGAGGAACAGCGCGGAATACGGCGACAGGATCGTCTATTTCGGCCCCATGGGATGCCGCACGGGCTTCTACCTGCTGCTCGCGGGCGAGTACACTTCCGCGCAGATCGTTCCCCTCATCACGGCAATGTACGAGTTCATCCGCGATTACGAGGGTGAGATCCCCGGTGCCGCTGCCCGGGACTGCGGCAATTACCTGGATCAGAATCCCGGTATGGCCCGTTTCCTGGCATCGCGTTTCCTTGAAAACACTCTTTACGATATCGATGAAAAACATCTCGTTTATCCCGATTGAGAACCTATCATCAAGTCAGGATCTTTTCACCAAGTTAAGAACCTATCAGAAAGTCAGGATCTTTTCACCAAGTTAAGATCTTATCAGCAAGGTATAAAAGGAGGTTTCCATCAACAATATGAAAATCGGCATTATCGGCGCTATGGACCTTGAAATCGAAAAACTGACCACTGAAGAGATGTCTTCTGCAGAAATCACTGAAAAGGCCGGCATGAAATTCCACATCGGACAACTCGGCCATACTGACGTCGTCATCGTCAAGAGCGGTGTCGGAAAAGTAAACGCGGCCGTCTGCGCCCAGATCCTGATCGACATCTTCGGCGTCACCCACCTGATCAACACCGGCATCGCCGGCTCCCTTGATCACAGCATCAACATCGGTGACATCGTTGTCTCCGAGGACGCCATGTACCACGACATGGACGTCACCGTCTTCGGCTACGCCCCCGGCGTCATCCCTCAGATGGGAACACCGAACGGCCTCAGGAACTTCCCCGCGGATCCCTCCATGCGCGCAGCAGCTGTCGCCGCCTGCAAAGAAGCCGCCCCCGGAATAGGCATCCATGAAGGCCGCGTCGTCAGCGGCGACCAGTTCATCTGCACATCGAAGCAAAAGCACTATATCGCAGACACCTTCCACGGCCTCTGCACGGAAATGGAAGGCGCCGCCATCGCCCACACTGCCTATCTCAACGAAGTCCCCTTCGTCATCCTCCGCGCCATTTCCGACAAGGCCGACGAAGAGGCTGACGTCTCCTACGAGACCTTTGAACGTCAGGCCGCCGAAAACTGCGCTAAACTCGTCTCCTGCATGGTGCGCTCCATGACCTGACCTGTGGCCTGACCTGTGACCTGACCGGCAGACGCGCGGACTTCAATCAGTCTCAAGACCTGCCCGCGGGTCCTTGCACCCATGCGCAGCATGGGGTCTCATAGATATCTACAGAGTCGGCATCAGCGTCGGCATCGATGAACACAGCTGCGTCCATGCACAGCATGGGCTCTCGTCTGCGGGTTTTCCCGCGGAGCGTTTATTCTTCAGACATAAAAACCGGAAGGCGGATCAGTCTGTGATCTCTGCCTTCCGGCTTTTTTATACTTGACGCTTTTATACCTGCGATTTTTTATGCCTGCGATTTTTTATGCCTGCGATTTTTATGCCTGCAGCTATTTATACCTGCAGCTTTTTATACCTGCAGCTTTTTTTACTTGACGCCATTTATATCTGCGCCTTTTTACACGCGGCGCAGGACCATTGCCGTATGTAGAAAGAAAGCACACATTGCCCGGCACCGCGGGTGTCTTTTATGCAGTTCTTCAGAGATTCTGTCACGGCAGTTCCTGGTCCGCGCCGTTGTCCAGTTCTTCTTTTACGATATAGACAGGCCTTTCCTTGCTCTCCGTATAATTTTTCGCCAGATACTGGCCCAGTATGCCGATGCCCAGAAGCTGTATTCCCGACAGCATCAGGATCAGGCATGCAAGTGTCGGAAAACCGGCGACCGGATCCCCCCACAGGATCGTCTTTACAACGATGATGATCAGATACAGAATCGACAGTCCGAAGATAAACAGGCCGGCGATGGAGGACATGATCAGCGGCTTATTGGAAAAAGCAATGATTCCGTCAAAAGCATACTTCATGAGTTTCCAGAAATTCCACTTCGATGTGCCGCTGGCGCGCTCTTCGACCGTATAAGGCATGTAATAGGTCTCAAATCCCACCCAGGCGAAGATTCCCTTGGAAAAACGGCATTTTTCAGGAAGTGAGAGGATGGCATCCACCACCGGCCTGCGCAGAAGTCTGAAATCACTGGCAGCCTGCATGATTTTTACATCCGTCAGACTGTCGATCACGTTATAAAACATTTTTTTGAAGAGGGACAGGATCATTCCTTCTTTCCTCTCCTGCTGATATGCGGCGACAGCGTCGTACTCCGGATGCTCGTTCAGGATCTGCATCATTTCCACAATATACGCAGGATTCTGCTGAAGATCCGCGTCGATAATGGATGTAAATGTTCCCTGTGAAGCTTCAAGACCTGCCAGAAGCGCAGCCTCCTTGCCGAAATTGCGGGAAAAGCTGACAACCCTCACCCGGTATTCGGCACGCTCGCAGAGCGACCGAAGCTTCCGGATCGTGGAATCCCTGCTCCCGTCGTTCACAAAGATCAGTTCCGTCTCCGGCATCAGATCCCCGAGCGCCTTTACGGTCTCCTCATAAAACAGATCAATATTTCCTTCTTCGTTATAGCAAGGCACAATTACGGATAATAGCATTTTCACCCTCTTCCAGCTTCTTCTTTACGACAAAACAGACTTCAAAAGCCTTCCGCTTTATTTCTTCCGCCCGCGAAATACGATGAAGCGGCTGATAAAATAATTTCCGATCACAACCAGCACCTGTGTCTCCAGCTTGGCGATGATCTCGTCCTGATGAATGATCTCATAAAGAAAATACACACCGCCCACCTCAATGACCATTGTTGCAAGTCTGGCGCCGATAAACCGCAGGCACTCCCCTGCCAGCTCGCCGAGACTGCTGCAGTGAGACCGGAATACAATCAGTTTATTGGTCACATAGGCAAACAAGATGGATACCGCAACCGAAATAATGTTACTGATATTGACATTTAAATGCACTACACGGCAGAGAATCGTGTAGACCACCAGATTGACCAGCGTCGTGCATCCGCCGATGAACAGGTACCGCATTCCCTCTGAAGTCAGGAGCCGGATCAGCCTGCTCTGAGGCTTTGCACCGCTCTTTTCCTCATGCTCATTTATTTTCGCTTTTTCATTATTTTCATTAGATTCCAGCATAAAACCTTCGCTCTCTGTCTCTTTTCACGTTCTTGTTATCTTCTGTTTTTCCTTTTCTTTCTATTGGCGATCAGCCTGCACAGGATGTCGATCAAAAGAACTGCAAGCGCGCCGGCGGAAATGTACATTCCTTCCCTGACAAAGGGGGGCTGATAGGTCAGTTCGATCGTATTCTGACCGTTCACAAGCGGAATTGTGATCATGGTACCTGCAACTGTATCCGGCTGTACGATTTCGCCGTTCCTCAGGGCCTTCCAGCCCTTGGACCACGGTACCAGCAGACACAGGCTCTGCCCGGGTCTTCCCGTCAGACTGCAGGTGACATATCCGTTTTCTATCGTCAGACTTTCATCAGGCACTGCAGTCTCGCGGATCGTGTCCACAGCTTCCTGCAGCGAATCGAGATTCAGGCCATAGAACTGATAGTCCTTAAAGGGCGCGGGATTATCAGAGCGGAATACGACTGTGCGGACATCCGCGTAGGATTCGGATTTCAGAGAAGCCAGAACATCCTTGTCGTAGGCTGCTGCCGCTTCCTCCAGCTCCGTCCGCTCCTGCTCGATGACGCTTACTGTCTCTGTCACAGGCACTTCTTCAGCATCTGCATCTGCATCCGCCTTTGCCTTCTCTTTTTCCTTTGCCTTCTCCTTTCTCTGTGCCTCCTGAATCTCCTGCAGACTCTCCGAAGCCGTAGACTGCGCCTGTTCCTCACGGCTTCTGATCAGGAAGGCCGCAGGGGACATCCACCGGCAGTATCCGAAGGATTGTGTCCCGTTGACAGACATGCGGCCGGTCTTTTTTTCATTCCAGAGAAGGTTTCCGTATGCCAGATAATTTCCCTTGGGAATATAAACACTGAAATACGTCATATTCTCTTTGTTTTCACGCGTCCAGGAGAGGGGTGTGTACAGTGTAATATCCTTCCCTGCCAGTGTGGAAAACAGAGCATTCTGATAAGCAAAGGTCGTGTTGTATTCCATGGTCGGGAGTTTTGACCCGTCATATACAAAGGCCATCGGCAGCGCATAAGGATTACGGTAGACTTTGCGGCCGTTAAAAGCCTTTACACCCTCAACAGGCTCAAGCCCCTGCACCGGCATACTCTCCAGATAATATTTGACACCGAGGAAGGAATCCGAAGGAATCACCGGGTCACGCACGATCATCATGCATCCCGCCTCATCGCGGTAGCCCAGTCTCCACATCAGATCCAGCTGTGCCTTGTCAGGGCTCGACGTATAAGCCGTATTGGACCAGTAGTTCTGCGCGAGTGAGTCGTTGAAAAAGGCCGTCAGATCATCATCGTCCGTATAATGCCAGCGTGTTCTGTCCTGGGCAATACGATAATATCCGCCGTCTACGGATCTCAGCTGTGCCAGCTGTTCCTGCAGCCCTTCCGAATATTCCAAATACAGATTCTGCGACTGGTCGTAGTTCCGGCTCCAGATCATCCTGGCATTTGCCCAGAGTTCTGTGCCTGCAGCCACCAGCAGCAAAAGCCCCGCCGCAAGCCGCACAATGCCTCTCGGGCTCACTAAGCCGCCCTTTTCCGGCGGTCTGACGGAGATCAAAAGCAGGGTCAGCAGGGTTAGTACAAGCGACACGCACACCGTTGCGAACACCGGTTTATTTGCCTGTGCCAGAGCAAGCCCCTGCGCCTGAAAATCCGCAAAATGAATGCCGTTCAGTTTCAGAACGCCGGCAGCGTACAGAAGCGCGGCCAATACCGGGAATATTTTTGACCAGCGGTCTCTCTCCGCGCGGCTCAAATATGCTCCCGCTCCGAAAAGAAGGGCAAAGCATACCAGATAACTATACCTGTACCAGTAGCTGTCAGCTCTCTTCAAAAGAGAAAAAATGAGTGTTGCCGGCTGCCAGTACAGCATCAGGAAGCAGATTCCTGCCAGACCCAGGTAGGCAATCTTCTGGCGGATCTTCCAGGAGCCGGAGAAAATGAGTGCCGCAGCTGTCACAACTGCAATTCCGCCGCAGAAGAGCGCCGCATAACCTGCCTGCCTGGTATCCCCCGTATAGCCGATCACATAGCCCCGCACAGACGAGAGCAGGTCGCCCAGGAATTTCATTTCGAACTCAATATTCTTAAACTGTCCCTTGCCCTGCCGCATGGCGCTGACCGCCGGCAGAAAGAGAATGGAACTCAGCGCAACGCCCAGCCCCATGCCCCAGCCGTAACGGCATCCGGACACAACAAAATCCGTTATGCCGAGCAAAGGGCCTGTAGCACGTCTGCGGCTGCCGCTGTATCTGCGGTCAGGCACTGCAGGTGCCGCCAGCTTCTTTTCGGCGATGAAATCATCCTGGAAAAAGAACTCAAAAAGGAACCAGATTCCGGAGAACAGACAGTTTATTCCGGCAATATACCAATTGCAGCAGATACAGAAGGCAACAGCCAGTACCAGCCTCCAGACCGTTTTCCTGTGGAGCACCTCATACACACCCAGCATGATCAGCGGAAGCATATATACGCCGTCCAGCCACATGATATTGCTGCTCTGTGCGATCTGATAACTCATCAGCGCGTAGCCCATGGAGAGCGCAATCACAAAAACAGGTCTGATCCTGTTCGCAAAGCGCCGCTGCAGATACCAGTTAAAGGTTGCTCCGGCTGTGGCCAGTTTCAAGGCGACCGCTACATCGAAAAATCGATATACCCCCTCTTTTCCAAAGAAATATAAAAGCAGATTAAAGGGTGACGCCAGGTAGTAGCTGAACATTCCTACGGAACTTCCGCCCATCATATTACTGAAATCATAGGACAGCGGCCGGACTCCGTGCAGAACGTCCACATAATATGTAAAAAAGTCTATATACTGAATCTTCGCATCATCGATGGCAGCCGTCTTTGTGCCGAAGGGTTCCATGCCCAGCACATAAAAAGCAAGGTTTACAATGCCGAACACAGCCAGAAAAGAAACACAGCACAAAAGGAACTTCACAAACCAGCTGCGTCGTGCAGGAGGCATGCCGTCCATACCATCTGCCCTACTGTCCTCTTTTCTTCGTTTCTTTTTATCTTTTTTGCTTTCAGCGTCGTTTTCCGCAGGCTCCCCGGCGCCGTCTCCAAACCCGTCTTCTTCTGACGGATCGGAATCCTCTGCCGGTGTGCTGTCACCCCTTTCTTCTGCAGCAGGGTCAGAATCATCTGCCGTTATGCTGTCAACTGTGTTTTTTGCTGTCGAATCAGAACTCTCTGCCCTTATACTTTCCTCTGTCTTTTCAGACAGCTCTGCTCTACTGCTCCCAGAGACTTCACTTCCGGAGACTTCACTTCCGGAGGCCTCTCTTACAGAGTCTATACCTGAAGAGACCGCACCTCCGGAAATCTCATTCCCGGAGACTTCGCTCCCGGAGGCCTCAGAAGATTCAATTATATTGTGATCTATTTCTTTTTTATTCATATTAATCTATCACCTGAAAAACCGTTTATTCATAGCATTTTCCATCTATCCATTTTATGCGACATAGAAAAGAATGGCAACCACATAAAAAAACTCCCATACAGAATAACTCTGCATAGGAGAAAAAAAACGTGCCCAGAGCCGGAATCGAACCAGCGACACGAGGATTTTCAGTCCTCTGCTCTACCAACTGAGCTATCTGGGCATAGTAGCGGGGGGAGGATTTGAACC
>ONKG01000110.1 GCA_900318375.1 uncultured Lachnospiraceae bacterium | reverse complement strand
CACATCGATGCAGGCGCAAAGCACGTCATCATTTCCGCTCCTGCAGGCAATGATCTGCCTACCATCGTTTACAATGTTAACCACCAGTCCCTGACCAGCGAAGACAAGATTATCTCCGCTGCATCCTGCACAACCAACTGCCTGGCTCCCATGGCAAAGGCTCTCAATGACCTGGCTCCCATCAAGTCCGGTATCATGTGCACGATCCACGCTTACACAGGCGATCAGATGACTCTCGACGGACCTCAGAGAAAGGGCGATAAGAGGCGTTCCCGCGCTGCAGCAATCAATATCGTTCCCAACAGCACCGGCGCTGCAAAGGCTATCGGCCTTGTTATCCCTGAGCTGAATGGCAAGCTCATCGGCGCTGCACAGCGTGTTCCCACTCCTACAGGCTCCACCACAATCCTTACCGCTGTTGTTGAAGGCAACGTTACCAAGGATCAGATCAATGCAGCTATGAAGGCAGCTTCCACAGAGTCCTTCGGCTACAATGAGGACGAGATCGTTTCCAGCGATATCATCGGCATGCGCTTCGGCTCCCTGTTCGATGCTACCCAGACCATGGTGGTTGTTTCCTGGTATGACAACGAGAATTCCTACACCAGCCAGATGGTCCGCACCATCAAGCACTTCGGCAGCCTGCTGAATGCATAATCCGGTCTGGAAGATCCGTTAGGAAATCTGCTATCCCGAAAGGCAGACGGGCAGCTGTCCTGACGCCTGAAGGATGTATGACCTGAGATTTTTAAGGAGGGTCCGGTCTTTCATGGACCGGACCCTTTTGTTGTGAAAGCCACCATCATTTTATGATTCCGGAGGAATACTATGGGACTTAATAAAAAATCTGTTGACGATATCAATGTGAAGGGCCAGCGCGTCCTGTGCCGCTGCGATTTCAACGTTCCGCTCAAGGCTGGAGAAATCACAGACGACAACCGTATCGTCGCAGCACTTCCCACCATCAAGAAGCTGATCGCTGACGGCGGCAAGGTTATCCTTTGCTCCCACCTTGGCAAGCCCAAGGGTGAGCCCAAGCCCGAGATGTCTCTGGCTCCTGTAGCAAAGCGCCTTTCCGAGTGCCTCGGCCAGGAAGTTGTCTTCGCAAAAGATGACAACGTAGTCGGCGAGAACGCAAAGGCAGCAGTCGCTGCTATGAAAGACGGCGATGTTGTTCTCCTTGAGAATACCCGCTATCGCAAAGAAGAGACCAAGAACGGCGAGGAGTTCTCCAAAGAGCTCGCTTCCCTGGCGGATGTTTTTGTAAACGACGCTTTCGGTACCGCTCACCGCGCACACTGCTCCAACGTCGGTGTTACTCAGTACATCGATACCTGTGTTGTCGGCTATCTGATGCAGAAGGAAATCGACTTCCTCGGCAAGGCTGTTGAGGATCCGGTACGTCCTTTCGTTGCAATCCTCGGCGGCGCTAAGGTTGCTGACAAGCTTGCTGTTATCAACAACCTGCTCGAGAAGTGCGACACCCTCATCATCGGCGGCGGCATGGCCTACACCTTCGCAAAGGCAAAAGGCTATGAGATCGGCAAGTCCCTCGTTGACGAGACCAAGGTTGACTACTGCGCAGACATGATCAAGAAGGCTGAAGAGCTGGGCAAGAGCCTGCTCCTTCCTGTCGATGCTGTCATCACCTCCGAGTTCCCGAATCCCATTGATGCAGAGATCGCAGTCGAGACTGTTGATATCGACAAGATCCCCGCTGACAAGATGGGCATGGATATCGGCCCCAAGACCATTGAGCTCTTCGCAAATGCTGTCAAGTCCGCCAAGACTGTTGTCTGGAACGGACCCATGGGCGTTTTCGAGAATCCGATTCTTTCCAAGGGCACAAAGGCTGTCGCACAGGCTATGGCTGACACCGATGCAACCACCATCATCGGCGGCGGCGACAGCGCAGCTGCAGCAAACCAGATGGGCTTCCATGACAAGATGAGCCACATCTCCACCGGCGGCGGTGCTTCCCTTGAGTTCCTTGAGGGCAAGGCTCTTCCCGGCGTAGTCGCAGCAAACGACAAATAATCACTTTTGTGACCCAATCCCGTCAGCATGGCGACTGTTTAAAGACCAATGATCCGGTCGGCATGACTGATAAAAATACAAGGAATGCTTTTGGTATAACAGGAGAGAAAAACTCCTGTTATACCTGTGCATAAAAGGTGTGATAAGGGGGTACCACTCACACCGGGGAGCGCCCGGGTGCGGGCAGCTCTGAAAAGAACAGTTAATCCACAAATAAATATTGAGGAGAATGAAAATGGCAAGAAGGAAAATCGTAGCCGGTAACTGGAAAATGAACAAGACTCCCTCTGAGGCAAAGGCACTTGTCGAGATGCTTGCTCCCCTGGTAAAGAATGATGATGTAGATGTTGTTTACTGCGTACCTGCAGTTGATATCGTCCCCGTTGTTGAGGCAGTCAAGGGCTCCAACGTTGCTGTAGGCGCTGAGAATATCTCCGATAAGGACAGCGGCGCGTTCACCGGCGAGATCTCCGGCGCAATGCTCAAAGATGCAGGCGTCAAGTACGTCATCATCGGCCACTCCGAGAGAAGAGATTACTACAAAGAGGATGATGCTTTCCTGAACAGGAAAGTCCTCAAGGCTTTCGAATATGGCCTTATCCCGATCCTCTGCTGCGGTGAGTCCCTTGAGCAGCGCGAAGCAAACGTGACCATCGACTGGATCCGTCTGCAGCTCAAGAGCGATCTGATCGGCGTTACTGCTGAGCAGGCTGCTTCTATGGTTATCGCTTACGAGCCTATCTGGGCTATCGGCACAGGCAAAGTCGCAACCACCGAGCAGGCACAGGAAGTCTGCCATGCGATCCGTGAGCTCATCGCTGAGATCTATGATGCTGACACTGCTGAGAAGATCCGTATCCAGTACGGCGGCTCCGTCAACGGCGCTTCCGCTCCCGAGCTCTTCGCACAGCCCGATATCGACGGCGGCCTGATCGGCGGCGCTTCCCTCAAGGAAGACTTCGGCAAGATCGTCAACTACAAGTAATTACACGTTCACGAACCTGTCGGCAAGTGAATTGAAATCAAATGACATGTCCTGTCTGCGCAGGACACAACTATTTGGACCAATTGAACAGCCCGCTGCCGTGACCGGCAGCGGGTTGTTTGCAAGTGTTTGAGCAGGCTTTGCGTCTGCCCCCCCCGCCCGGTTCACTGTCTGAACCGTATTTGTTTGTGAACAGGAGGACATGACCGCAGGAATGATCCGCGATAAATCTATAGAAGAAATATATGATGGACATTTTTATGGCCCTGAGGATATGGTGCCCGTGGGATGCTCGGACTGTGCGGGCTGCTCCGCCTGCTGCAGAAACACCGGTGATTCCATTATTCTGGACCCCTGTGACATGTATCTGCTCTCCATGGGGACCGGGAAAAACTTTGCGGATATGATCGAGAGGGAGATTGAGATCCGCAGGGTAGATGGTCTCATTCTGCCGAATCTGATGCAGCACCATGCCGGTGCCGATGACTGCTGTCCTTTTCTTTCTGAGGCCGGCCGCTGTACCATCCATCCTTACCGCCCGGGCATGTGCCGCCTGTATCCTATGGGCAGGTATTACAGGGGAGAAGGGTTCCATTATATCCTGCAGAAGGATGAATGTACCGGCCGTGAAAAGACACCTGTTCTTCTCAGAGACTGGCTTGGATATGAAGACCTGCCGCGGTATGAGGCTTATATCCGGGACTGGCACAGTTTTAAAAAGAAGGCCGAAGAAGCATTGGAGTGCCTCACGGAGAAAAGCCGGGATTCTGTCACACGCTATATCCTGCAGATTTTCTTTGTCCATCCCTACATAATGGAAATGGAATTCTACCCGCAGTACGGGGCACGTATGGAAATCTGCCGTCAGACACTGAAGCAGATCCTTGCTGCCGACTGAGGTTTTGCCTGTGTACCCCGCGCCTGTGTATTGAACGACTCGCTATCGAGTCCTGCTCCTCCGGGATACCCGGAAATCTATGGAAGAGACGAATGCAGAAAAATGTAATTGTAATCGGGGCCGGTGCCGCCGGCCTGATGGCTGCCGTTACGGCGGCAGAGAACGGCGCAAAAGTGACGGTTCTTGAAAAAAATGAGAAGGCCGGCAAGAAGATCTATATTACCGGCAAAGGCCGCTGCAACCTGACAAACGACTGTGCCACGGAAGATTTTTTCGGATATGTTGCAAGAAACCACAAGTTCCTGTACAGTGCTGTATATGGATTTGATCATGATATGGTCAAGGCTTTTTTTGAGAAGAACGGATGCCCGGTCAAAGTTGAGAGGGGAGGAAGAGTATTTCCTGTCTCCGATCATGCTTCGGATGTGACCGGAACTCTGGTGCGCCGCCTGCAGAAACTTGGAGGACAGATCCGATATCATACCACTGTTTCCGCTATACTTACAGAAGCTTTGGATACAGATGAGACAAATCTCTCTGATACAGGCCTGTCCGACCCGGCAAATGCAGATCGGACTGTCTCCGGCGCAAGGCGGAAGGGGCAGCCTGTGCACAGTAAAATGATCCGCGGCGTACGTCTTGAGAATGGAAGAGAACTCAACGCAGATGCTGTGATCCTCTGTACCGGGGGCCTTTCTTACCCGTCCACAGGCTCTGACGGAGACGGCTTGAAGATAGCCCGTCAGCTGGGACTGGAGGTGGTCCCGACAGCACCCTCCCTTGTTCCTTTTGAGACAAAGGAAGAGTGGTGCAGAGATCTGCAGGGTCTTGCCCTGAAAAACGTCTTCGTTCGTATTTTCCCTGCTGAAACTGAAGCAGAAGAAGGAAGTACAGGGGAAGCTTTTACTTCGTCGGAAAAGGACAGTAGGGTGGACCATTCCATGCAACCGGGGGCGGACAGCGCAAGGGACAATAGGGTCGGACAGGAAAAAGACAAAAAGAAAAAGAAGAAGCACAGGGCAAATAAGCCGGTCTATGAGGCTTTCGGTGAACTGCTCTTCACACATTTCGGCATGAGCGGTCCGATCATCCTGACGGCTTCCTGCTATTGTGATTTTCTGAAATATCCGCAGGGCTTCCGGCTTTTTCTGAATCTGAAACCGGCGCTGTCGCAGCAGCAGCTTGAGGAACGTCTGCACAGAGAATTTGCCCAGGCTCCTGACCGCCACCTGCCCGGTGCGGTACGTCCTCTGTTTCCTGCGCGTCTGGCGGAAGCCGTCACACAGCTTTCCGGGCTTGGGAACCAGCGGCGGGCAGCCTCTTTCACCGAACCGGAGATCAAAGCTCTTGCCGCCCTTATCCAGGCGGTTCCGGTCACTGTCACCGGAACCCGGGGGTATAATGAGGCCATTATTACAAGGGGCGGAATCAGCGTGAAGGAATTTGATCCATCCACCATGGAATCCCGCAGGATCCGGGGACTCTATGCGGCGGGCGAAGTCCTGGACGTCGACGCTCAGACAGGAGGATTCAACCTTCAGATTGCCTGGTCTACAGGGCACCTTGCCGGCCAGAGTATCTGACAGCTTTTCCGGACGACAGCTTTTTCCGGACGACTTTTTTCCGGACATGGAAGCAGCGCGTCTGTGCGCAGACATCATTGTTTTTATTGATTATGGGAGGATGCAAGATGACGAATATCGCAATTGACGGACCGGCCGGAGCCGGGAAGAGCACCATTGCAAAAAAAGTGGCAAAAGCCTTGTCCTTTATCTATGTGGATACCGGCGCCATGTACAGGGCCATGGCTCTTTATCTGTATAGAAACGGTATTGCGGCGGATGACGCGGACAAGATTGCCGCTGCCTGCGGCGGTGCCGCGATTTCTATTGAGTACAGGGACGGTGAGCAGGTTGTCCTCCTCGGAGAAGAGAATGTCAATCCTTATCTCCGCACACAGGAAGTGAGCGCGATGGCTTCCAGGAGCAGTGCTGTGCCTCAGGTGCGCACACGTCTTGTACAGCTTCAGCAGGAGCTTGCCGCTTCGCAGAACGTTGTCATGGACGGACGCGACATCGGAACAGTTGTCCTTCCCAATGCCCAGGTAAAGATTTATCTCACCGCCAGTGTGGAAGTGCGAGCAAAACGCCGTTTCCTGGAGCTTACGGAAAAGGGAGAGTCCGCTGTCCTCGAAGAGATCGCTGCCGAGATCGCGGACCGCGATCACAGAGACATGACCCGGGAAGTGTCCCCCCTTAAACAGGCTGAGGACGCTGTCCTCGTTGATACTTCTGACATGACGATCGATGAGGTCACGCAGAGGATCCTGGATATCGTGAAGGAAAAAACAGGGATTGTCCAGGCGCACAATAACTGATAGAACTGCTTGTTTACACAGAAAGGAAGCCGGCTTTGGCAAAAACCGAAATTATCCTCGCGAAAAGCGCGGGGTTCTGCTTTGGCGTGGAACGCGCCGTCAATAAGGTCTATGAGGAAGCTGCGGGCAGCGGAGATATTTATACCTATGGGCCGATTATTCACAATAAGGAAGTCGTCGACGACCTCGAGGACAGGGGTGTCCATGTCGTGGAGTCAGCGGAGGAGATCCGAGCCCTGCAGGGCGGGACTGTGATCATCAGGTCCCATGGTGTTTCCAGAGACACGGATCAGCTCATCCGCAGCAGCGCGCGCAAGTGTATTGATGCCACATGCCCTTTCGTCAAGCGCATCCACCGCACTGTGGAGACAGAGAGCGCGGCCGGAAAAAAGATTGTGATTATCGGCAATCCCGTTCATCCGGAGGTAATCGGCATCATGGGATGGTCTTCGACGCCCGTGACAGTCATTCAGACAGTCCAGGAGGCGCGCAGCTTTGACCTTCCGGCGGATACAGAGATTTGTGTTGTCGCGCAGACTACGTTTAACGCAAATAAATTTCAAGATTTAGTTGATATTTTGAAAGAAAAATATTACAATGTACTTTGTGTGAATACTATCTGTAATGCGACGCATGAACGGCAGTCGGAAGCAAAGGCCATTGCCGCGAAGGCTGACATTATGATAGTGATCGGGGACCGGAGCAGTTCCAATTCTGCAAAGCTTTACGAGATCTGTAGAAAGGAATGTCCGGAAACTCATTTCATACAAACGTGGAACGACTTACATCTTACTCTGACTGGTGCAGAAAAGGTGATAGGCATTACCGCGGGGGCTTCGACCCCAAAGAATATC
>ONKG01000180.1 GCA_900318375.1 uncultured Lachnospiraceae bacterium | reverse complement strand
CTCAAAAACCGGAGTTTTACGGCGTTCGGCGTTTCGCGAAGCGAAATTGGAATCGCCGGACGCAACGTTACCGTCACACCCTGGTCAGGGTGTGACGAGCTAGCGTAAAGTTTTAGTAGGAAAAGTAAATAATGGGTATAAAATAAGCCCCCCTTGTGTTAAAGTGAAGTCTTCCACAACAAACACATACACGAGGAGAGCTTATGTACGAAAACATTATACAACAGGCAATGTCAGAAATGGTACCTGACTTTGAAAGAATTATCGAAAAGTATCTGGAAGGAAAAGATTTTGCTGTACTCAATACAGAAATGAAGGAGCAGTCTGCGCTGCTGGGAGCCAGTATAGTAAAAAGGCTGATCGAAGACATAAACAGGATGCTGAGGGAAAGCAGAGAACGCCGTGAAAAAGGCTGGTATGTAGTGAAAGACGATACGCGCAGTCTTCTCACCAGCCTTGGGGATGTATGTTTTAAACGGACCCTGTTTATCAACCACCGGACGGGTGAGAGGGCCTATCTGGCGGACCGAATGCTCTGTCTGTCACCGAGAGAACGGATGACGGAAGACGCGGTGGCACAGATGCTCAAGGAAGCTGTGGAGACATGCTACCGTAAAGGAGGAGAGGCATCGAGTATCCTGGGGAGTGTGAGCAAGGAGACAGTGAAAGAAAAGATCCATGGTCTGGTTTTTCCAAAGGAGAAGGACCTGCCTGTTGAGGAGAAGAAAAAGGAGTGCAGCTATCTGTACATAGAGGCGGATGAAGATCATGTTTCCCTGCAATTCCATGAGAAAAGAGGGGATCTGAAGACAAATGAAAACGGATACAAAGATAATACCGTGCTGGAGAAACTGGTCTATGTGCATGAAGGCGTTGAGAAGGAGAACCCTAAAGGAGTAAGGAACCGGCTGATCAATGCGCATTATTTTGCAGGAGGATATCCCGGAGAGGAAAACAAAGAGCTGGCAGAGGAGATATACGAATATCTGGACAGGACATATGATCTGGAAAAGGTAAAGAAGATCTATCTGAGTGCAGACGGAGGCAGCTGGATCAAAGGACTCAGGGACAGGATCCCGGGAGTAACATATGTGCTGGATGAATTCCACATGCAGAAATATCTGAGGAAGATGACCGGACACCTGCTGGACAGTGCAGAAGATGCAAGGGCAGAGCTGCGCAGACTCATAAGAAAAGGGAAAAAGTCAGCGTTCAGGGACTATGCTGAAGAGCTGTGCTCATATGCAGAGAAAGAGAATACTGCCAAGGCAGTAGAGGAAGGAAAGAGATACATCCTGGATAACTGGCAGGCGGCAGTCACACGCCTCAAAGAAAAGGGCATAGTGTACGGATGCAGTGCAGAAGGCCATGTGAGCCATCTGCTGAGCAGCAGGATGAGCTCAAGGCCGATGGGCTGGTCAGTAAAAGGGGCAGACTGCATGGCACATCTGAGGGCATATGAAGAGAATGGCTGCAGCATGCTCAAACTGGTAAAAATGCAGCCTCAGGCAATTGAAGCGGCGAAAGCTGCGGGAGCGGAGGATATGATCATCTTCTCTGCGGAAGAGGTAAACCGATGGGAAGAACGGTATCACAAAAAGGACGGAAAATATTTTGATGTCATACAGGCTGGTATAAGTGCAGAGACCAGAAAAAAGGCGTGGTTCAAAGCGAACATAACATGGCTGTGACCAGGATAGATATACTCGGTTGTGCGCTCAGAACGGATATGCGTCATAAAAGAAAAAAAATAAAGAGATGGAAAGAGAGTGTCAGAAACCGTCGTCGCCGAGGGTGTGGTCAGGGTGGATAAGTCCCTGATCATGGAGTTGTGGATATGCTGTGGGAAAGGTGTGGGCATCACCTTGTGTGTCCACAGCTTTTCCATGGCATATCCACAACGAAATGGGACTTATCCACGCTGTTCACGCCCTTTTGAAGGAAAGCGATGATCAACTGTTTCTGGAACCCTGCAGCGTGTAATAAAGGCAATAAAACAACTCTTGCAAAAAGGATGACCAGGGAATAGAGTGTATTGGAAGGATATATTCTTTTCTTTTTACACATCGGGGCATCTCAGCCCAAGTATTCCTACAAACACCTTACGCTATCCGGAAATATACTTTGTTTTCCCCTTTGAAAGTGATACACTAGAGGACGTGCATACAGGCACATGTGTAAATTTATACATTACGGAATACAGTTGTTACG
>ONKG01000084.1 GCA_900318375.1 uncultured Lachnospiraceae bacterium | reverse complement strand
ACTGCGCCCGGGATTTCCGCTGGTGGAATAGCGGACATGCCCGACTGCGATGTTCCCTTCTCCCAATCTGTCCAGTTCATCTTTTGCAAATACTTCGCTTACAAGTCCCACGTCTTTGTGATGGCGGAACACGCCCCGGTCGCTCACTGCTATGCCCGCCGCTTCCTGTCCCCGGTGCTGCAGCGCAAACAAGCCTGTATATACCATCTGTGCCACAGGTCCGCTCTTTGCCTGCCAGATCCCGAAAACGCCGCATTCTTCATGAATCATCTCCGACAGTCCTCCTGTTCTTTTCACTTCACCCTGCATCAATGGTAGAGATCCCCATGGTCACTTCCTCGAGCACATCCAACAGCATACGAACCGTATCCAGGGAGGTCAACATGACAGCGTTGTTCTGGGCGGCGCAGTCGCGGATCAGAATGCCGTCACCATAATGGAGCGTTGTTCTGGGCGGCGCAGTCGCGGATCAGAATGCCGTCACCATAATGGACGCCGGACAGGATCGCGCGTGTATTGATCACGTAGCTCACATAGCCTGCGCGGATGGAATCCAGGATCTCTGTACTTCCCTCACTGGGCTTGCGGCGGATCCGGTTTCGGATACCGGCTCTTTCCAAATATTCGCCCGTCAGCGCAGTCGCCTCAATGTTGAAACCCATGTCATAAAAGCGTTTAATCAACGGAATCGTTTCCAGCTTGTCCTCATCCGCGACGCTGACGAGAACTGTCCCGTAACTTCGCAGCTGCATGCCGGAGGCGATCATCGCCTTATACATTGCCCGCTTCCCCTGTCGATTTCATCTCCGGGGACAGATAGGCATCCATTCCGTGGAGTTTGGAAAAAGAAAATGCCGGAACCTTGACATAATACCTTGTTTTTTCCGCAGGGTAGAGGGCCGTTTCCATTTCTTTTTTCTTTTCTGTCCCCTCCCCATTTTCCGAACTGTTTTTTCCCGGGCAACTGCCTCCCAAACTGTCGCTGCTCATGCAGCTGTCCTGTGTAATTCCCTGCTCGCGCAGGGTGATCCCCAGGCTTACCAGGGTTGCAATATCCGCCAGGCTGTACCCGGTCGCTTTTGAAAGAAAAGGTACCGTGCGGGAAGAGCGGGGATTGACTTCGATAATATATACTTCATCATTTTCATCTACAATGAACTGGATATTGAAAAGGCCCCTGATGCCGATCCCCATTCCCAGTTTCAGAGCATACGCAAGAATCGTCTTTTTGACCTCTTCCGAGAGGCTGCGGGGAGGATAGACGCTGATGGAATCTCCGGAGTGCACGCCGGTCCGCTCGACCAGTTCCATGATCCCGGGGACAAAGACAGTCTCGCCATCGCAGATGGCGTCGACCTCGACTTCCCGGCCGCGGATGTATTTGTCCACAAGGACCGGTTTGTCTTCATCGATCTGCACCGCATTTCTCAGATATTCGTGCATTTCCTCTTCCTTGCCGACGATCTGCATGGCCCGTCCTCCCAGGACAAAACTAGGGCGCACGAGCACGGGATAGCCAATCTGCCCGGCAGCCCTGATACCCTCTTCCACAGAGGTCACAGCACGACCCTTTGGCTGCGGGATCTCCAGTTTTTCAAGAAGCTTCTCGAATGCATCCCTGTTCTCAGCGCGGTCGATCGCATCGCATTCCGTTCCAATGAGGCGGACTCCGCGTTCGTGGAGGGGCTCAGCCAGATTTATGGCAGTCTGACCGCCGAGCGTGGCGATAAGGCCCTCCGGTTTTTCCATTGCAATGATATTCATCACCTCTTCGACGCAGAGGGGTTCAAAATACAGCTTATCCGAGCAGCTATAATCCGTGGACACGGTCTCCGGATTGTTGTTGATAATAATCGCCTCATAGCCCGCTCTCTGCAGGGTCTGGACTGCATGGACAGTAGAATAATCAAATTCCACACCCTGGCCGATGCGGATGGGGCCGGAACCCAGAACGATGATCTTCTTTTTTTCAGATGTTCCGCTGCCTTCCTGCGCAGCGCCGTATTTTGAATCTTTCGTCTCTTCCTGCAGGCCGCTGTCTTTACTTTTCCCGGCAAGCTGCTTTCTGACCGGCGGGAAAGCTTCATTTTCCTCCTCATAAGTGGAGTAAAAATAGGGGACATAGCTGTCAAATTCCGAGGCACAGGTGTCGATCATCTTGTAGACAGGAACGATTCCGCTCACCTGCCGCAGGTCAAAAATCTCTTTCTCCGTCTTTCCCCAGAAATGCCCGATCGCAGCATCGGAGAAGCCCATCCGCTTCGCCTCCCGCAGAGCATCCACATTCCCGGACAGCATGCGAAGGATCTTTTCCTCCGCGACAATATTTCTGAGAACACGTAAAAAAAGCGAATCCATACCTGTTGCGCTGCGAATCTTCTCCGTCACTTCTTTAAAGTGTTCTTCTGCTGATCCTGATGATTCTGCCGCTGCTGCCCTGCGGAAAAGTTCCGCAATGGCAAAAATGCGATCCTCTCTGCCATCCCGGATATAGTCAAAAATTGCATCAGACTCCATGCCGTCATACTTTGGATCGTACAGATGTATATGCCCGGTCTCCAGGGAACGGATCGCCTTGAGAAGGCTTTCCTCCATGGTGCGCCCTATGCTCATGACCTCGCCGGTCGCTTTCATCTGGGTGGATAAAGTGTTGTCTATTTCTTCAGAGCTCAATTCCTGCAGCTTCCTCCATTCCGGAATTCCGGATTGCGGAAGCGGGGTGAGTCCGGTCGGCCTGGTAAACTTGTCAAAAGGGAAGCGGGGCATTTTGGTGACGACATAATCCAGAGAGGGCTCAAAACAGGCCGGGGTATTGGCCAGCATGATCTCGTCCAGGGTCATACCGATTCCTATCTTGGCGGACACTCTGGCAATCGGGTATCCGCTCGCCTTGGAAGCAAGGGCGGAGGAGCGTGAGACACGGGGGTTGACTTCGATCAGATAGTATTGGAAAGACCTGGGATCCAATGCGAACTGGACATTGCAGCCTCCCTCGATCTCAAGCGCCCGGATCACCTTCAGGGCACTGTCGCGGAGCATGTGGTACTCCTTATTGGTCAGTGTCTGGGAAGGGCAGACGACGACAGAGTCTCCGGTATGAATACCGACCGGATCGACATTTTCCATGTTGCAGATCGTGACAGCAGTGTCATTGCTGTCGCGCATGACTTCATACTCGATTTCCTTATATCCCTTAACACTTTTCTCAATGAGTACCTCGTGAACCGGAGACAGTTGCAGGGCATTTTTCAAAAGGGAAAGAAAAGCTTTTTCGTCCTGTGCAAAACCGCCTCCGGTGCCTCCCAGGGTAAATGCGGGGCGCAGTACCAGCGGGTAACCGATCTTTTTTGCCGCACTAAGCCCATCCTCTATGGTGTGCGCAATTTCTGATGGCAGAACCGGCTCTCCCAGGGATTCACAGAGTTCCTTAAACAGGAGCCGGTCCTCCGCCTTTTCGATGGAAGTGCTCCTGGTGCCCAGAAGCTCTGTGCCGCACTCGGCCAGCACACCTTTTTTTTGAAGCTGCATGGCCAGATTCAGGCCGGTCTGCCCGCCGATCCCCGGAAGGATCGCGTCAGGGCGCTCATAGCGGATAATCTTCGCGATGTACTCCAGTGTCAGCGGCTCCATATAGACCTTGTCAGCGATTGATGTATCTGTCATGATCGTCGCCGGGTTCGAATTGCACAAAACCACCTCATAGCCCTCTTCTTTCAGGGCAAGACAGGCCTGCGTCCCTGCATAATCGAACTCTGCAGCCTGGCCGATTACGATCGGACCGGAACCGATGACGAGTATTTTATGGATGTCGTTTCTTCTGGGCATGATGTTTCTCCTTCAGAAAAAAAGCGCCTGAAAAGACGGTATCCACCGTCTCTTCAAGCGCCTTTGCTATGTTCTTATATCTTTTTTGTTATAGCCTTATCTTTTCCGGACAACTGATCCGGACCTCAAAAGGACAACAGGTTTTGACTTTACATTTGCGGCTATGCTGACGGATATTTAGGGCTTGGGCCATACTCGTTGTCTCCCGGCACACTGTCCGTGCAGTAGAACACCAGCAGAACAATAGTGCCGATACAGGGGACAATACCAATCAGCAGCCACCATCCCGGCTTTCCGGTGTCATGCAGTCTCCTGCAGCCTACCGCCAGGATCGGGAGGAAAGTAGCGAGCATATACAGGGATTGAAGAATATTAATTCTCCATATTCCGGCAAGCCGAAAATAAAAATGCCGATTACTCCCAGCACCAGCATAACAAGAAAATGAAACAGGAAAAAGTACCAGTACTCACTTCTGCGCGCGCGGCCATCAAATGTTGCGTATTTGGAGAAGCAGGTCTTTACTGCATCCATGAATCCAGGACCCGGAACCGCTGCCCCGGTACCGTATCCTGTTCCGCCTGTACCATAGGCAGCTCCGCCCCCATACGGGGGTGTGGAATTCTGCAGCTGACTGCCGGCCGAGTAAAGGAGACAGGGGACGGTTCTTTGTCTCCCCTGTCTCCCTCCCTGCTCAGTTCACTGGCGAAGGATTTCCAGGAATTTATCAAACAGATATGCGCTGTCCTGGGGGCCTGGGGCGCTCTCTGGATGGTACTGTACACCGAAAGCCCTGTCCCGGATACACTCAACACCTTCAATCGTTCCATCCAGCAGATTGACATGGGTAATCGTAAGCGGAGTATTAGCCAGGCTTTCTTCTTCGATGGCATAGGAATGATTCTGGGAAGTAATCTCGATTTTTCCTGTCTGAAGATTCTTTACCGGATGATTGCCGCCGCGGTGGCCGAATTTGAGCTTATAGGTGCGGGCACCGTAGGCAAGGGACAGAATCTGGTGGCCCAGGCAGATCCCGAAAATCGGGAAGCTCCCGATCAGAGAACGGACAGCTGCAATGGTCTCCGGGACATCTGCGGGATCGCCCGGTCCGTTGGACAAAAGGATCCCGTCCGGCTGCAGGGCACGGATCTTGTCTGCGGGCGTATTCCAGGGAAGCACCGTAACACTGCAGCCCCTGCGGTTGAGGGCGCGGACAATATTGCGCTTCATCCCGCAGTCAACAGCAGCGATCCTAAGGGGTCTTCCCGCAGTGGAGGTTACGGCGTCCAGGGGGCGTGCAGCCAGGGAAGATTCAGAAGTCCAGGGTTCCCTGCAGCTCACGCGGGAGACCGCATTTGTCGGAAGCTTTGTATCGCGCAGAATCGCAAGTCCTTTGGCCAGCGGCATTTCCGCATCCGTAAGCAGTGCCTTCCTTGTCCCGTAATCCCGGATAGTCCGGGTCAGGGCACGGGTATCCACGCCGCTGATTCCGGGGATCCCGTTGGTCTCCATCATCTCCCCCAGGGTCTTTACACTGCGGAAATTGGACGGCTCATCATTGTATTCGCGCACGATCATGGCTCCGATCGAGGGAGTGATGGATTCATAATCCTCCGCAGCCATCCCGTAGTTGCCGATCAGCGGATAGGTCATGACAACTGCCTGATCTGTGTAGGACAAATCGGAAAAAATCTCCTGATAGCCGGCCATGGATGTGTTGAAAACAATCTCGCATACCCTGTCAGCAGAAGCGCCGAAGGAGTAACCGTAGAATTCCTTTCCATCCTCCAGAATGATCTTTCTATTGAACGTCCCGTTCATACTTACCTCCCGTGCCGGAGCAGTCCAGCGCCCGACGGACTTGCCGCCTTTTGAAACATCTTTTGAAAAAAACAGACCTTGCTCCACGCTCGGGAGCTTATGCATTGCTCTTTTCGTCAGAGCCCGCTGGCGCCGTAGTTGGAAAGGACACTGGCGGAAGGGTCGTTGACATCACAGCCCTTCCAGCTCTTGTTGGGCATCCAGAAGTCAGCTATCATCTGTGCCTGGCCGGGATAGTATTTTTCAAAAATCTCGCGGTAAAGCAGGGATTCTTTGGTAAAGGGCCTGGCATGGGTGTATTTCCGGCGCCTGGCCTCGTATTCCTCATCGGTGTAGAGAGTTTCGGCATAGTCCATGAGGTCCCGGCGCATGGAATGGCCGACCGCATCGGAGAAAGCGGCCTTCTCCCGCATGAGGATTTCATACGGGATCAGGTCATCCTTCTCAAAAGCATGGCGGAGCAGATATTTGCCGATTCCGTAGGTGTTCAGCTTCTTTTCGGGATCAATGGCCATGCAGTAGGACAGAAAGTCAAGGTCTCCGAAAGGTACGCGGGCTTCCAGAGAATGGACGCTGATACAGCGGTCGGCACGCAGGACGTCATACATATGAATCTCGCGGATCCGCTTCTCCGACTCCTTCTGAAAGGCTGCCGCGTCCGGTGCGAAATCCGTATATTTATAACCGAAGATCTCATCGGAGATCTCGCCGGTCAGGATGACGCGGATGTCCGTGTTTTCATGGATCCACTTACAGACCAGATACATACCGATCGAGGCGCGTACCGTCGTGATGTCCCAGGTTCCCAGGGCGTGTATGACCGGTTCCAGGGCTGCGATCACATCCTCCCGCGTCATAATCACTTCGTGGTGGTCACTCCCTATATAATCTGCCACTTTACGGGCATATTTCAGGTCGATGGCATCCAGATCCATACCGATGGAAAAAGTCTGAAGGGGCTTGTCCATAAGCTTCGCCGCCGCGCCGCAGACAAGGGAGGAGTCGAGTCCGCCGGACAGAAGGAAACCCACCGGGGCGTCCGCGTCCAGACGCTTCTCAATGCCTGCCAGAAGCTTTTCCCGGATCCGGACGGCAATCGTGTCCTGATCATCTGTGCCCACCCGGTCCGCTTTCCAGATCCGGCGGTATTCATGAAGCTCCATATGCTGAGCCGGGCAGATCCCTGCCGGCCTGCGGTGTCCGGCGCCAGTGTGGTTTTTCTTTGTTTCTGCCGCAGGGATCTCCTCAGGCTGCGCCGTATCGATCACAGCGTAGTGGCCGGGCGGGAAAGGCATGATCCCGGAACAGACACCGACCAGGCTTTTGGGCTCTGAGGAAAAGACATAGATACCCTCTTTATCCTGTCCGTAATAGAGAGGGCGGATACCCACCGGATCGCGCGCCGCAATGAATTTTTGTGACTGACCATCGTACAGGACAAGCGCAAACTCCGCGTCGAGCAGGCGGAACATCTCTGTTCCGAACTCCCTGTACATGGGCAACAGGATCTCGCAGTCCGAATCACTTTTGAAAGAGTATCCCCGCTTTTTCAGAGCTTCCCGCATTTTGCGAAAGCCGTACAGTTCCCCATTGCAGACTACAGCGTTATGATCCAGCACAAAGGGCTGCATGCCTTCCGGTGTGAGCCCCATGATAGAGAGACGGTTGAATCCCAGATAGCCGTTTTCGGTCTTCATGATCCGGGTATCATCCGGTCCCCTCGAAATAGTTTTTGCAAGCATATCCGACATGACCTGCGGATCCGCCTGCCCGCTGCAGTAAACAAGTATGGAACACATAATAACCTCCGTTTTTCTACTGTAAACAGGGTTGGGGCGGCCCTGCCGCCCACTTCCCCCGACCGGCCCGTGTCCGCCGCAAGGCGGAGTATTTCATTACATGGCCGTGTCAAAAAAAGGCGCCTGAAGAGACGGACTATGCCGTCGCTTCAAGCGCCTTTGCTTTTCGTTTTATTATTATACCTGACAAAGACAGGATGTCAATCGGTTTTTGTATACAATTATACACATTTTTGCCGTTTTTGCTTTTTCACTTTATCCGAGTCATCTTTATCGTTTTTTTATATAATCTATCTTTATGGCACCGCGGCCCCGCTGCCGCTTTTACGGATTCCTGCTCCAGTGCCCTTATCGGCAGACATCTTCTGAAATATCTTCGAACTGAATATTGAGAATCGCCTGCGCAACAGAGATCAGATCCGTTTCAGGACTGTATTGTGTGCAAGGTTTTCAAAATTGTCCTGCAGAGGTTCCAGGGAACAGGCCCCGTATTTCCGTCTGAGTGCTGTCTCGAGGAGAGTGTCGGCAAAGGCCGGGTTTTTGGGAAGAACCGGACCATGGCTGTAAGTGCAGAAGGCATTGCGGAAATGGACGCCCTCTGTCCTGTCTTTTCCGTTGTTTCCGAAGCCTTTGAGTACTTTTCCCAGCGGGCATACGCCGCTTCCCAGCCAGGTGCGGCCGCTGTGGTTTTCAAAGCCGACGACTGTGCTCTTTCCGGAGTGATCTCCCAGCCGGAAAGCATAATTCCCGATCATCCTCTTTTTCCCTCCGACCGTGTAGAAATCAATGGCTCCCAGAAACTCACATTTTTCCCCGTCCGCAGTCTCATAATAGTGTCCCATCATCTGATAACCGCCGCAGATACACAGAAATGTCTGCCCGTCTTCCAGAGCAGCCCGAATCTCAGGTCCTTTCCTTAAGCGAAGATCCTCCAGCAGAATCTCCTGGTCAAAATCCTGTCCCCCGCCTATAAAAAAGAGGTCATACCCTGTCAGACTCTTCTGCTCTCCCAGCTTCACATAGTCCACCCCGCATTCGATCCCCCGCCATTCCAGACGCTTGCTCAGGCATAAAATATTACCTCTGTCCCCGTACAGGTTGAGGACATCCGGATAGAGGTGACAGATCTTAAGCTCCATTTTTCTCATCCTTTCCAACACCCGGAGTGAAAAACCTTGTCGATACAAAAATTTCTCATTCCGGATGTTTTTGCCGCAAGGCGGCACGAACATACACTGATTCCATCAGAGAAATCGATGATTCCAAAGTCCATTTTATGAAAAACATAAAAATGCGGATTTTTCAGGGTTCCTCCGACTGTTTCAACCCTTCCAGAAAGAGTCCTTCCCGGCTGCCCTGCGCAGGGCGTCCCGAAGGGGCAGCATGGTCGTATAATTCGGAAGGATAAAGACAGGCTCTTCGCTCCTGTAGATTTCGTCAAGCAGCCTGTTTAATTCCTTCTCCGGTACTCTCCGGATCCGCTTCTCCGGAAAACCTGCATATTTCAGACGAAGCTGCAGATCCTCCGCCCGCTTTCCCCAGACAAAAATACGGCGGATATTGCGGCATCCGCAGAGCTTTTCATAGTCTACATCCCAGATCCAGGAAATATCGTGTCCGTCGGCGTCCAGATCATTGAGGCAAAGCACTATGGTACAGGGCTCCTTTATGGCGTACAGATAGTCCAGTGCCTGATTACAGCCGGCCGGGTTTTTTACGAGAATCATCTGAATGGAAACTCCCCGGATCGTAAAGTGCTCCATGCGGCCAAAACTGCTCTGCACATGCGCCAGCCCCTCCAGGATCTCCTGCAAAGGAAGTTCCGCCGCCGCATAGGCTGAGATGGCGGCAGCCGCATTGTAGATGTTATAGACCGCCGGAAGCGCAAGCCGGACAGGAATCTCCCGAGGTGATGGATGTGATGTTTCCTTTCCCGGAATGCGCATGTGTACCCGGGATCCGCAGGCATCAATCCCGTCAACAGATGTCACGGCCACATCCGGCAGCGGCCGGGCATAGCCGCAGGCGGGGCATCGAAAATCTCCCAGATGAGCGTAGGTGTGATATCGGTATGTGTACTCCGCCCCGCACCGGATGCAGTACCGCGCGTCACTGATCCTCTCCGGCGAATCCGTTTTTTCGCTGTACTTTGCTTTTTCAGTGTCAAGCTTTCCCTGCCCTGCTCTGTTTCCCGTCGGTGATTCCTTTTTACCGGCGGATGATATAGGGTGAGTTCCCTGCGCCGCGGTCTCCTCTATACCGAACCAGACCACCGAATTGGGGACATCCAGCGCGAGGGAAGCAGTGAGCGAATCATCCGCATTCAGGCACAGGACAGCATCCGGGGCAAGCCGGATTCCCTCTCGGACCGCCTCAAGTGTGTGCATGACTTCCCCGTAGCGGTCAAGCTGGTCCCGGAACAGGTTGGTCACCACGATCACGCGGGGATGCAGCAGGGGTGTCACATGACGCAGTGCTCCCTCATCGCACTCAATGACCGCATACAGACCGGAGTCCCTGGCTGCAGGAAAATCCAGGATAGCGGCGGACGCAAGTGATGCTGATAAGCCGGCTTCCCTGTCTGTAGGAAGACCCGGAGTCTTTTGTCCCCGTTTTTGACGATCCTGCAAGGCCCGTCCCCCAAGCGGCCGTCCCCGCAGATCTGCCGCTGCCGCAAACTCCGCAGTCACACCGGACAGGAGATTTGCGCCGGACCTGTTACACAGGGGTTGTCTTCCCGCCTTTTCCATAGCATATGCAAGCATTCCGGCTGTTGTTGTTTTTCCATTGGTTCCCGTAACAAGTATGGTCTCCACTCCTTTGGATGTAATGGCAAGAATATCCTTCCTGAACCACCCGGCAAGCTTCCCGGGAAGAGAGGTCCCTCCTGTGTGCATCCTGCGCAGCATCGCACGGGCAGTCCTGCAGGCAGCAACTGCCATAAAAATCTGCAATTCGTCTCTTTTCAACATAACTTTTGACTTCACTACTGACATAACTCCCGGCATATCTAAGATCATTACCTCCTGAAACAGGGCAGAGGCGGTTCTCTTTTCTTTCGCCCTTCCCGAACGGCCTGTATCCGCCGCAAGGCGGGAAAATACATTGCACCGGCCATGCGCAGCAGGGCAGAGGCGGCCTCTCTGCTGCCTACGCCCCGACCGGCCCGTGCGGACAATACATTAATACATTCCACTGACCGTGTCATAAAAAAAGCGGCAGAGGCAGTGAGAATCCCATCTCACGGCGCCTTTGCCGCATCCAATCATTGACTTGACAGTGAAAAGTTACATGACTCAATTAAGCCACACCATCCCTGATGTTGCCTGATTTTCCCGTTTGCTTCTCCCGAATAAATCGAGTTACGAAG
>ONKG01000115.1 GCA_900318375.1 uncultured Lachnospiraceae bacterium | reverse complement strand
GACTCACGCCACAACCCATATATGAAACACGACCAATAGCTACAAGGGGATACCCGAGTCCCTCAAAATCCACCACGATTTTGAGTCACTACCGTGGATTCCTAAATAAAAACACTGAGTTTCACGGATTCAGGATATTTTTAATGAGAATAAACTGAGGAGGAATACGAATGACCAATATCAAAAGGCTGGGACTCGGCTGCATGGGCATGAACATGTCCAATATAGAACGATCTGTCGAAACTGTGCGCTATGCGCTGGATCACGGTGTAACATTGTTTAACACCGGTGAATTCTACGGCGGCGGTGAAAGCGAGATGGTACTGCGGGAGGCACTGAAAGGCGTGCCGAGGGACAGTTACTTTCTTTCCGTCAAGTTCGGCGTACTGCCCCTGCCCGGCGGAGGGATTTACGGGCTGGACGTAAAGCCGTGGAATGTGAGGGCGCATCTGGCGTACTCTCTGCACAGGCTCGGGTTGGACTATGTGGATCTGTACGAGCCCGCCCGCATGGATGAAAGCATTCCGGTAGAGGAAATCATCGGTGCGATCGAAGAATGTGTGGATGCCGGTTACGTCCGCCACATCGGGCTGACCCAGCTTACGCCCGGGAATCTGGAACGAGCGGTTAAGGTTCACCCGATCCATACCGTAGAGCTTGCCTATTCCCTTGCCAATCGCAGCATCGAGAGAAACGGGATTCTGGATGTTGCCAGGAATAACCGCATGAATATCCTGGCGTTCAGTGTTCTTCAGCATGGTCTGCTGGCTGACACGCCCTCCGGAAGCGCAGCGTCCGGGAGACCGGGGATACCGCAGGATGAGAAGGATGGTATCCTCTCGGGCCTTCGTAAGATTGCAGCTGAAAAGTGTACCACGGTTGAGAATCTTCTGCAGGCCTACGTGTATGAGAAGAATCCAGACATGAGCGTTCTGATCGGTACGACGAGAAAAGAGCATTTACAGGATTCCATCGACGCGCTGTCAATGGAATTGTCAGCCGATGAGATCATACGGATTGAGACCGTTTTCCCTGCCGAACGACTGCAGGGCGTGGGTATGCGGAATTTCACTTTCCGGGATGGAAGAATGGAAATGTAAAAGAAAAAGCTCAATAAAGGCAGCGTCTGTCAGATTTCCGACAGGCGCTGCCTTTTAAAAGTCCCTGACTATTTCTCTCAGTGTAAGGAAGCAAATCCGGGATATAATCCGTCCCACACGATGCGGCGGTAGTTTTCGCGGTCAGTGTCTCCTTCTGTGGAAAAGCAGAGGATTCGGGAATCGAGCCCCAGTCCGAGAGATTCCCTCAGATCTGCAAGAGCGGGATTGCGGAGTACCTCTGTCACAAATCCAAAGGCTGCAGCACCGCTTTCACCTGAGATCACTTTTGGATCGCCGGGAAGGGGATTGCCGAGGATCCGCATGCCGTTCGCCGCGACGTAATCGGGCATAGAGATGAAATGGTCCGCATGGTCACGCAGGACATTCAGCCGATGGAGCAGGGTTCGCCGCAGCACAGACCTGCCATGATGGAGTTCATGTCGCCGGTTACGAAGTGAAGCTTACTGAAATGCTCACACCGAGCTTTTTTGCGATGCAGTTTCCAATCGCATAGCTGCCGCCCAGCACCTTGAATGCCTTCAGGCCAAAGCGGTAACTCTCATCTTTGACATGGATTGAAGCCACGCCCAGCTCCTTTGTCAGAGCGTCAAGACTTACCAGCGGAGTTTCCTGATACTCGGGGAAACTCTGGTGAAACCTGCGTGCCTTCTCTGCGGCGGCAGGACCGAAACGGTCTGCCGGATACAGAGCCTCGCCTGTCTTCCTCTCAAAATGAACTGCCTGAATTCTGATGTCTGCCATAAGATCCTCCTATGCCGCCTGAAGATATCCGCGGGATATGCGATTCGCGTATGCCGCTTATCACATTTATTGCACAGGGAAGGGCAGAATGCAAAACATTTCTCAAAATGGAAAAAGAAAATGCCTGATGAGTTATAAGGCACTTATCAGGACCTGTCCCACCTGGACTGCCGACTCACCTCAACTTACATTGGACTCATCCGGATTCAGCTCCGGGCTTATCAGGGGTTATCAGGTGAGCTTATCACAGTAGCAAAATGTAAATAAAATATATATTTATGACAAATATAATTGACAAAATGCTAATGAAGTGTTACTATTCAATTGTTGAAAATTACCGAGGCTAATTCTGGGAAAGCTGCCGAGTATTTGAGCGATAGCTGAGTTATTAAATTATGAGTCATTAAATTAGTCGAATGTTTGTATAAAAGTATTTCAGCCGAGGAGGATGCGCTATGTATAATATTGGACGTATAGTGAACAAGAACAAAAAGATGACCGCTGAATATGATGAGATGCAGAAGCTGGTCCGCGGCAGAGGATATATGTATGCTTTTTACACGGTACTGATTTTTGAAGCGCTGATGTGTGTCTTGTCTATGGGGGTGGAACTTCCGGCGGAACAGAGTGTGATACACTTTGTCGCGATCATTGTCGGGGTGACATTGCACGCGTGCTACTGCATCTGGCATAATGCCTATGTCGGGCTCAACATGAATCTGAAGAGATATGTCATTATCATGGCTGTCGTATCTGTATTCAACCTGTGGGTCGCGTTCACGGCCTGGAGAGAGGGAGAACTGTTTTCAGACGGAATGTTTCGGGCGCAGACCATCAACCTGCTCTGCGGACTGATGTTTGCGGTGATTGGCGTGGTTGGACTTGTTAAAATGATCATCGGCCGGGAGGAAGACGCATGAAAAATCTGAAATTGAAAGCCGCCAGGGCGGAAAAGGATTTATCACAGGCGGACCTGGCAGAGAAAGTCGGGGTATCCAGGCAGACGATCAGCGCAATCGAGAAAGGGGATTATAACCCTACCATCAATCTGTGTATCAGAATCTGCAAGGTCCTGGAAAGGACATTGGATGAATTATTCTGGGTAGAATAACTTCGCGGTGTCAAGGGGACGGTTCTTCTGACACCTTGCATGCAAGGTGCCAGAAGAACCGTCCCCTTGACATTCGCAAACCAAACACATATGACTTCATTTGTGTTGAAAGAATCCGGGGTATGTGCTATACTTTAATCAAAGACAACAGTCTTCAAATACAGGATTTGCATAGGTCCAAGGCAGGAATGCATTGGATGAAGGAAAGGAGAAACAGATGGCTACCAGTACGATTCGCCTGGATGATGGTGTGAGGGAAGAAACAACCCGCATCGCTTCGCAAATGGGGCTGTCTTTTAATGCGGTCATGAACATTATGGCCAGAAAGTTTAACGAGGTAAAGGGATTTCCTTTTCCGGTCAGACTGGAGACGGCAGAAAAGACCATTTTTGATCTTTCTTCCGATGACTTTGAGCAGGCATGCCGCAATGCGGTTGCAGAGCGCGATGACACAGTTCCTGTTACAGATTATATAACGCGGTTTGACACAGAAACAGGCAAGGTTGTAAAGGTGTATGCAGATGGAAGGAAGGAATATGTTCTCTGAAAAAAAGCAGGATGGCTGTCCTTCAATCCTTGTCATTGCAGGCCCGAATGGATCGGGCAAAAGCACAGTTACAAAGGGTCTGCCCGTCATCGGTCTCTATGTAAATGCAGATGAGATCAAGAAAGCTTCAAAATGTTCGGACCTGGAGGCAGCGCAGGAGGCAGAGATGATTCGCCAGGCGCTTGTCGAGGCAAGACAGGATTTTACATTTGAGACGGTTCTTTCTACGGACCGGAATCTTCTTCTCCTGGAAGAGGCGAAAAAAGCCGGGTATCAAATCTGTGCTGTATTTGTACTTACAAAGGACAGTGCCATCAATGTCCGGCGTGTTCGGAACCGGGTAAAGATGGGCGGACACGATGTACCGGAAGATAAAATCATCAGCCGGTATGAAAAATCCTTACAGAATCTGTCAAAGCTGGTGCGCATAGCGGATCTGACACGGATCGTTGACAACAGCACAGATGTACCATCTGTCATCTGCGAGGTCTCTGATGGGAAAGCCCGGATTTGGGAGAGCGAAGTCTGGAGCACGGCAGAGATCTTGAAAATTTTGGCATAAGAAAACAAAAGATCGTTCTGCTGTTTGGAGAATACCTTATGTTTTTCAGCAAATAGAATCACGAGTACTATTACAAAAAATACCATCATGTATCAGGAGGACAAAAATGAAGGTTTTAATGCTCAACGGAAGCAGAAACGCAAAGGGATGCACTTTTACGGCACTTTCAGAGATTGCGACGGAACTGACGGCGGCAGGGATCGATTCGGAGATCGTTCACATCGGCAAAGACGCAGTGAACGGGAATATTGACGCTGCCGTGAAGGATGTTGCGGCTAAGCTGAAAGAGTCGGACGGTCTGGTAATCGGATCTCCGGTCTACTACGCATCCGCATCCGGCGAAGTCGTTGCTTTCCTTGACAGGCTTTTCTGGACAGCAGGAGACGACCTTCGCCACAAACCCGGCGCAGCGATTGCTTCCGCACGGCGTGCGGGCACGACAGCGACCCTGGATGTCCTCAATAAATACATCCAGTACTGTGAGATGCCTCTTGTGACCTCCAACTACTGGCCCATGGTCCATGGCTTCTCCCCCAAGGATGTCATGGAGGACAAGGAAGGTCTGCAGATCATGCACACACTGGGCAGAAATATGGCCTGGCTTCTCAAGTGCATTGAGGCCGGCAAAAAGGCGGGCGTGCAGGAACCTGCGGCTGAGCAGAAGGTGTTTACAAACTTTATTCGATAATTTCGGAGGTTGTCAAGGGGACGGTTCCTCTGACACCTTGCGCGCAAGGTGTCAGAGGAACCGTCCCCTTGACAACCTGGGCGGCTTTTACTTATGGGCAATATCGAACAGAAGAAAAGGAATAAGGATTATTCATTCGGGAGCGCAGTGGAATCTGTGCTCTCTCTTCTGCGTGCAGTAAAAACAACCCCCGCGTCAAAAAGACCTGCAGATAAGTATCCAAAAGGACGAGCAGAAAAACTCCCGGATAAACACAGACGCTCCCGGTTTCCACGCCGCAGCCTTTCAGAGCTTCCGGAAGACCTTCAGGAGGCCTTCCGGCTGAAGAAGTGGCTGGAAAAGCTGGAGCAGGAGAATGGATACATTTCAGCCGGCACCTGGCAAGGGCTGCTGCAGACAGGACAGAAGGAATTACAGGATCTGCAGGTCCTGCGGGAGAAGCAGATGCTGGATCTGTACTGCCAAAAGAACGGACTTCATTCTGCCCGACGAGTGGAAGAGGTCCTTGATCTATGCGGCTTTACAGGGAAAAAACATGCGGAGCTGATTGCCGCAGAGGAACTGAATCAGCAGGGTGGAGACTATACTGCGAGAGAGAAACCCGGGCATCAGGGGTCGGACTCCGCTGCGGCAGATGGGTTGAGAAAGGGAGCTCCGGATTCGAAGGGTGAAGCGAGCGGAGAAGCCAACAGTGAGATCAGCGGGGCTGGATCCGGCCAGCCGGCCTGGGTGCGCGCCCACAATGCCCGGTATCTTGAACGCGCCCTGGAGGAGGAGCGTGACTACCTCGATCATGTGCTCGACGCAGTGGATCCGCAGATAAGACTGGACCAGGCGCAGAGGCGGATGGTCCTGACGGATGAGGAAAACTGTCTGGTCATCGCCGGTGCCGGCGCAGGCAAGACGACCTCTGTTGCAGCCAAAGTCAAATATCTGGTGGATCGTAAAGGTGTGAAGCCGGAGGAGATCCTGGTTATCTCATTTACAAATAAGGCTGTGGAGGAACTGCGGGCACGTATCCAGAAAGATCTGGGGATTGCCTGTCCCATCTGCACATTTCACTCAGCGGGAAATGCCGTGCTGCACATGCAGAATCCGGAGAGGGTCAACATCGTGGACTCCGACAAAAAGTTCTTTGTTGTGCGGGATTATCTGCGCGGCAAGATTCTGCAGGACCCGCGCCTGGTCCACAGCCTGATCCTCTTTTTTGCCTCCTATTTTGATGCACCTCTGGATGAAAAAAACCTGGAGGCCTTTTTCCGCGGAATCGCCCAAATGCGCTACACTACTATGCGCAGTGAACTGGACGAATACTGCGCCGAGATCATGGATGCCCAGCGGAAAAAGAAGATCACCATCCGCAATGAAGTGCTGCGGTCTGCCCAGGAAGTGGAAATCGCCAATTTCCTTTACCGCAACGGTATCGACTATGTCTATGAACCCGTCTACCGCTACCATATCGAGATGGCGAGAAAGCCCTATACGCCGGATTTCATGATCAGACAGGGAGACCGGGAAATCTATATTGAACATTTCGGGATCACGCGGGACGGACGAAACAGCCGCTATGACGAGAAGCGGCTCCGGGCCTATAAGGACGCAGTCAATGAAAAGGTTCTGCTCCACCGCAGGCACGGGACGGAGCTGATCTATACTTTCTCCGGTTACGGGGACGAGCGTTCCCTGACAGAGCACCTGGAGGAGGAACTGCGGGCGCACGGCGTGATCTTCCACCCGCGTTCCGATGAGGAGATCCTCAGGAAGATCCTGCAGAATGAGGGAAACCGCTATATCCGCAGGCTTGTGATGCTGATCTGCCGTTTTATCACCAATTTCAAAACTGACGGTTACACAGAGATGCAGTTCGCGGTCATGAAGGAATCCACACAGAACGTCCGCACAAAGCTGTTCCTGGAGATCTGCCAGGCATGCTATCTCGAGTACCAGAAAGCCCTGCAGGAAATACAGGCGGTGGATTTTGAAGACATGATTAATGATTCCGCCCGCGCTTTGCGCGAGTGTGCGGAGATGAAACAGCGCCTGAGTTTCAAATACATCATTGTGGACGAGTATCAGGACATCTCCCGACAGCGCTTTGACCTGACCAAGGCTCTGCGCGAGGTGTGCGACGCAAAGGTCATCGCTGTCGGCGACGACTGGCAGTCCATCTATGCTTTCAGCGGCTCCGACATCACCCTCTTCACACAGTTTCAGGAAAAGATGGGACCTGCCGCTATGCTGCGGATTGAAAATACCTACCGCAATGCCCAGGAACTGATCGATATCGCCGGAAGTTTTGTCCAGAAAAATCCTGCTCAGATCACCAAGACCCTCCACTCAGCCAAACGGATTGAGGATCCGGTCATCATCTATTCCTACGACGCGTCGTATAAGCGGTACGGCATGGACAGCCGCTCCGGGGCCAACTACAACAGGGGCAGAGCCATCGAAGCTGCCCTGGATCATATTGTGGAGTCCAGGGGGCTGCGGACGCAGGAAGCGGCTCAGGAAGATGCCTCTGCCCGGAAATGTGATTCGGGGAAAACAAAGGCGGATCCCGTCCGGGTTCTCATTCTGGGCCGCTACAATTTTGACGGCTATAAGCTGGAGCAGACGGACCTCTTTACCTACCGCGGCAAGGGCAAGGGCCGTCGCATTGTATCCAAAAAGTATCCGGAGCTTCAGATCACCTTTATGACAGCTCACGCCTCGAAAGGTCTCGGATATGACGAGGTGATCGTCATCAACGGACAGGGCGGGACTTATGGCTTTCCCTCCAAGATTGAGGATGACCCGGTGCTCTCCCTGGTTCTTCGGGAGGACCGGTCCTACGCCTACGCAGAGGAGCGCCGCCTCTTCTATGTAGCCATGACCCGTACCAAAAACCGCGTGTATTTTATCGCCCCTCTGCAGGAGCCGTCAGAGTTCCTGCTGGAGTTGCTCCGCGACTACAAAAATGTCCGCCTGGATGATAGCACGGACTTGGTAGGGGAGGAGCCGGATGGGAAAGAGCGGTTCCTTCATCAGACTGAAACCGGCTTTGCCATGGACAGGAAAAAATGTCCTCTCTGCGGCTACCCCCTCCAGCTGCGCTACAAAGCTGCCTACGGCCTGCGCCTCTACTTGTGTACAAATGATTCGGAGATCTGCGGCTTCATGACCAATGACCTGCGAGGCGGCCGCATGTCCATTCTCAAGTGTGACCGTTGCGCTGACGGATATCTGATCGTCCGCACAAGACGTAAAACCGGCGAAGCTTTTCTGGGATGCACAAACTTCACGCGGGATGGCAAAGGCTGCGGCCGCACAATGGGATGGCCGGAATACCAGCAAAAAATGAAGTATGAGCCGGGATATCGGAATATGTGAGGATTGTCAAGGGCGGTTGTCAAGGGGACGGGTTGTCAAGGGGACGGTTCTTCTGACACCTTGCGTGCAAGGTGTCAGAAGAACCGTCCCCTTGACACCTGTTAGGTCAGCCAACGCATCTTTATGAGCCAAAAGCTTATTATGGTGGCAAAATGTAAATAAAATATATATTAATGACAAATATAATTGACATATTGCCATTCAAGTGCTACTATCAATTATAGAAGGTCAGTATTGATTTCTTATAGAAAAGCTGACTTTGAGCGATAGCTGAGTATTAAACCGAGTTAAAAAATAGGACGATAGTTTGTAAAAAGTTTTTCAACCGAGGAGGATGCGCTATGTATACTGCCGGACGTATGTTTGGGATGATTTTTGGTGTTTTGATTGGACTTGTGATTGCAGTGATCGTTCTTCGTTTTGTTAACAAGAACAAAAAGATGACCGCTGAATATGATGAGATGCAGAAGCTGGTCCGCGGCAGAGGATATATGTATGCTTTTTACACGGTACTGATTTTTGAA